>CAYWMP010000124.1:0-17999 GCA_964459445.1 uncultured Desulfobacteraceae bacterium | reverse complement strand
GGTTATTTGATTAGATCGTCTAAAAGCATTATGTGGAGCACTTGATGACAATAATAAGTTAACTTATTATTGTCATTCAAGATCTCCACATTGGTTCCGATATAGCCATATCGGAATCCCGCTTAAGCGATGCTTTTTGACGATTTCCGGATTCGTATCCCAAAAATGGCTAGTTGATCCTGTTATCCCGTCAAATATTCTGCCCCGGTGAACTAGGTGTCTATATAACCAAAGATGTTAAGATTTATGTCAAGTTTTCTGGTCGGCACGGTGGCCGACCCTTATGAAACCACACTCATTGACCGATGCCTTGAAAGCATGAATCCGATCATTCTATTATGGGCGACAACAGCGGTCAATGCCTTGCGAAAAGAGAGGAAAATAATCCTTTGATGCACTAAGGATCTTTGCTAGAATTTTTAAGCTCTCGAATCCATGCACTTTTTGAGTTTAAAGGAGAAAATTCATGATCATGGGGCAAGTATAGGATTCTGATAAAAGGCAGGCCCCAGGTCGCGAGATCGCAAAACATGCCATCCAAAGCCCTTGAGGTCAATCTGGAATGCAGCCGGGTTGATGTAACCATCAGCGATGAATACCTCATTGTAAAAGAGGTGATGTCGAAGTATCCCGGTATCATGGAAGGTGTGAACACTTTCCTGGAAGAGGTGTGTCATCCCTATAGGAATTGGCGGTTCATCGTAAAAGAAGCCAGAAGCTATGCGCTGGACTATTTTCACCTCCTGAAGGTCCATCCAAAGGGACCCGAGGCGGCAAAGCTTTATGCCGGCATACTCTTGCAGGCTGTCGAGCGGGCTCAGGATAGTGGTGTGAAAAGAGATGCCACCGATGATCTTCTCATTTATCTGCAAAAGATCATTAGGGATTCGGGGGACGATTTCTCGAGGTTCTTGCCTTCCCTGGTATTCGTTTTCGACCATTTAAGGTGTTATGATGATGACACCTTCTTCCTGTATGTAAGGAGCTATTATCAGTTTAACCGGATCGCCCAGGCATTTCTGGAAAAGGCTTCCAGTGAAACCGATTGTAGCTCAATAAATGGCCTTTTCGCAAAATATCTGACCCATTGCTATTCCTATTGGTTGAATGAGGAAGACCCCCAGGCCTGGTTCAATAGGGAGGCGGGCATTGAAGGTGCGGAATCCGGCTTGGTCAGGGAGATTTTCCAGCCTATCTCGCACAATCATTTAGAGGGCCTCCTAGGAAAACTCGAATCCATCACCCGTGGGAAAGAGGCAGGATCAAAGGAACTTCTGGGAGCCCTGATCCCATTCCCCGGGTATAATCATCTTGTGGATACCTACAGAGAGACACCCCATAAGCTCTTTAGGGCTGGAGGGAGTACGCGTCAAAGCAATACCTGGAAGCTAGTCTTTCTCTTTCGCGTCATGGACACGGAAGGGATCTCATCCATCCATGAAGAGGCCTTGAGAGAAATCAATCGGACTTTAAAGTGGCTTATTGCCCATGAGGAAACCCAGCACGTAGAGCGGATGCTTGAGAAGACTTTTGATATCCTAAAGGTCAGTTCAAAGAAATTTCCGGGCACGGGTCTTACCTCCGTGTTAAGTGCCGGAACCGCTGTCTACAAAATCGATGATAGCGACATGGTTGATTTTTTTATGGATCGCGTGGTGGCCTTGGGTTTCCAAACACCGGAATTGACGGGGGTTGGAGACGACTGGCAGATTCAGGCAAACACCGCCCATATTCACAACATTCGGACCTGGCTTGAAATCATAGAGCAAAATCCGAAGTGGTCAAAAAAGCTCCTATCAGCCCTCATCATTCACCTGTCTTTGGGAGGGGTTTTTATAAAGGACACGGATCTATTTCCCCGGGATATTACGGGATTCCTTAACAGCGAAATCGGTCCTGTTTACAACTTGGCAAAACAACTCGCCAGGCTCTTCCCCTCCTATTTCAACGACATCGGCGCAGAGGGCGAACTCAGAGACATATCTACAAGGCTCGATGAGTTATGCCTCCGAAAGGACATTCTGGTCCATTTTTTAAGAAAGCAAAGCCATGTTGAGAGCAGTAATCGGATCATAGGCTTTATTGAGGCTATGCTTCATTTTTGGAGAACCAAAGAGAAGGCCGGACTGGCATCCTTTGTCCCTCCGAACATCTTCAACCAGATCGAGACGGAAGGGCCCTATGTGGACGGGGTCCACAGGGTGGTTGCACACCTTTTCGAAGATTTCAGGCTTTTAAAGATAACCGATCTTATGGAGATCTGGAGCGCCGAACTCAAAGATTCCTTTGACAGTGTTAAGGGCGTTACAAAAAAGGATCTGGAACGAGTCCAATTGACCCTCCATCTTCACAAGATTTTCTATCAAAAATACGAACTGGGAACCGTTGAATTGGAGAACTACGTGAAACAGCTTCAAACATCGATTTTCCCGGAACTTGACAGGTTGAAGCGGGCGCTGAATGTAAGGGACACCCGTCAAAAGTTGTCAAAATTGTTGAGTTTTTTGGAAGAATTGAAGGATGTAATACTCTCCCCGGAGGAATTCGAAATCAGAGAGGATATTTACCATAAGCGACATTTCGCCGTGGACATCCCATCCATGTACGGCATGTATCACGAACGAAAATTCGACACATTGGGTCTGTCCTTTCGCCTCGAGGCCCTGGTTAATCAACTCTTTGAGGAGTTGGTTGACCGGATTGACCTTAACCTCATTACCCGGGCGACCTTTTCCAGGATCTATAATTACCTGGGGCTTTTCTATCGCGCCTTGAAACTGGACGGCATTTCTTCCGCCGAGGTGGAAGGGCAGCTTGGCCTACTGGCGCAATCCCTTAAGATCAGAGGTTTTTCCTTCACGCAGTTCCTGGATATTTTCAGAGGACTTTCCCAGGCCGTCAGGAATATTGTAAACGATTACTTCAATAACACCCACCAGCAGAACCTCATCAGAATCCTGGAGCAATTGCCCGTGGAAAATCTGATGCCCAAATACAGACCCCTTGGCCCCATTGGTCATGATAAACTTGTCCACCGGGTATCGGAAATATTCTTGAGGGACAGAATTTCTTCTTCCTTGGGTCTTCAGCAGCTCGATCTTTTCTTGAGCCGTATCATGAATACGCTTTTCAAGCAGGCGGACAGACTGCCCAAGAAGGGCCTGCGCCTCTTGCTTGATTATGACCCTCAACGTGCCGTGACACCCATGTCTCCGGTGAATACAAACATAAGCGATGTGATCTACCTCGGCAGCAAAGGAATGAACCTCGTGAGGTTGAGCGGCTATGGGTTTCCGGTCCCGCCGGGGTTCATTGTCACAACCGAGGTGTTCAGATGTCGTGAAATCATTGACAGTTATTCACCCACCAACAGGAACCTGAAGGAGCAAATCGCCAGGGAAATCGCCACCCTGGAGGGGGTTTCCGGCAAGCGGTTTGGGGATCCAAAAAACCCACTACTCCTATCAGTGAGAAGCGGTTCCGCCATATCGCAACCAGGCATGATGGATACCTTTCTCAACGTGGGAATCAATGAGGATGTCGCCCATGGTGTCGCGAAGTTGACCAAGAATATATGGTTTGCTTGGGATTGCTATCGCAGGTTTCTTCAATCCTACGGCATGGCCTTTGGCCTGGATAGGGATGATTTTGACGCTATTATTGCAGATTTCAAGGTTAAACTCGGCGTGCCCTATAAGAGTGACTTTTCCGGGCCGCAGATGAAAGAGGTTGCACAGAGATACAAAACCTTTCTTTTAGACAACAATATCGATATTGCATCCTCACCACTTGAACAACTCTACATAACGGTTGGGAAGGTCCTGGATTCCTGGGATTCGGAAAAAGCCGACACCTACCGTAGCGTCATGAGGATTTCCGATGACTGGGGTACTGCCGTAACCGTACAACAAATGGTCTTCGGCAATATTTCACGACAATCCGGGTCCGGCGTCGTTTTTAGTCATAATCCGAGATGGTCCGGCGATATGGTGACATTATGGGGTGATTTCACCCTAGGGAATCAGGGTGAAGACGTTGTATCCGGCCTTGTGAAGACCCTTCCCATTTCCAATAAACAGGCTAAAGCTGAGAATAGGATGGGCATGAATTTGGAAACCCATTTTCCTGAACTCTACAGAAAGATCAGAGACGTGGCCAAGCAGCTCATATACACGGAGAGATGGGGACCCCAGGAGATGGAATTCACCTTCGAATCTCCATCGACGGAGGATCTCTTTTTCCTCCAGACGCGGGACATGGCCATCAGAGAGAGGAGGAAGGTCCTGTCTTTTGTTGCTGCCCCGGAATCAAGAGACAACTTGGTCGGACATGGCATAGGGGTCAGTGGCGGCGCGATGGCGGGCCGCGTGGTTTACAGCTTGGATGAAATTCAATACTGGAGAAAAGAGGAGGCAAGGACATCCCTAATCCTGGTCAGGGGCGACACAGTACCGGACGACATCAAAGAGATCTCCGAAGCGGACGGGTTGTTGACTGGGAGGGGTGGGGCGACATCCCACGCGGCCATCGTAGCCCATAGACTCGAAAAGACCTGTGTGGTCGGCTGCGCCAATCTTGTTTGTAGGGAGAGAGATGGTACCTGCTCCATAGACGACTTCGTGATGACGACAGGTGATTGGATCAGTATCGACGGGCAGGAGGGCTCGATCTATCAGGGCCGCCTGGATATCAAGGAAGCGGAGGGGAGACAATATGGCTGAGGCAGGGAGCGGGCTGGTCCTGGGCATTAACGGCCTAGGAAGAATCGGAAAACTGACCCTATGGCATCATGCGGCCCGCAAGCACTTTGATGAGATCGTCGTGAATGTGGGTCGACAGGTAGGAAACTCCCTCGACGATATTGCCCATTATGTGGAACGGGATTCAACCTATGGATCGCTGCATGCCTATCTCTATGGGCACAGGGCTCAAAGGGTTATATCCGGCATCGACGAGCGATTGTGCGCCATGAAGATAGACGGTGTTCCAGTCCGAATTCTCAGGGATTCCAGAGACCCTAAGAACATTGGATGGGGCGAGAACAACGTGAAACTCGTGGTTGATACCACCGGCAAATTTCTCGACCCTACGGTACCGGCAGAAGATCCCAAGGGCTCTGTTAGAGGACATTTTGAAGGGGGAGTGCAAAAGGTCGTGGTCTCTGCACCCTTTAAGATAGCAGAAACGGGAAAATCCATGCCGGAAGATGCTGTGACGACGGTCATGGGTGTGAATGGAAATGATTACGATCCCCGGCGGCATAGGGTCATTTCCGCCGCCTCGTGCACCACCTCCTGTCTGGCTCATATGATGAAACCCCTTATCAATGTCTTTGGTTCCCGAAGAATAATGACGGCGTCCATGGCGACTGTTCACGCCGTAACGGGGTCTCAGGAGGTCCTTGACCGTCTTGCCAAGCCTGGAGCAAAGGATCTCCGGAAAAATAGGAGCGTGTTCAATAACATCATACTCACGTCCACCGGGGCCGCCAAGACATTGGCCTTGGTCATTCCTGAGATGACTCATATCGGTTTCATGGCCGAATCCGTGCGCATACCGAATACAACGGGGTCTCTGGTCATACTCGTTGTAAATCTTCAGGAAGATCCTTCAGGGGAGTCTATCCGGAGAGATCTGATCAACGGCATCTACCAAGAAGCGGCGGAACATGATCCAAACGGTTACCTGCAATATACCGATGAACAGAATGTATCGGGCGATATTATAGGTATACCCAAAGCGGCGGCCATCATTGAAGGGCACGAGACTCATACCAGGACTGGAGAGGTCTCTATTGACCTTCAGAGGATAGGAACCATACCAAAGGAGGCCCTTTCAAAAGCCAATCTGGACATCATCAAGTTTGCGATTACTCAAACTGTTATATACGGATGGTATGACAATGAGCTTGGCGGATATGTTAATATGCTTGGAGATCGCACGGTGTCCATTGCGGAGAACATGTAAGCAAGAGGTTTAGAGGTTAAAATGTTTTTTAACCATCAACCTTGAAGGGGGAGCTTTGAGCAGGGAACCCGTCATGGTTGAAAGGTTTATTAATAAAACACGAGAGAGGATGAACGGTATACATGATTTTCATTAGGATTGTCAAATTTTTGACTATAACTATTGTGGCGCAGCTTATTCTGACGGATTCTGTCTGGGCCTGGGGACCCGCCGTACATACAGCCATCGGCTGTAAGGTCATGGAGGGATTGCCGCAGGTGCTCCCCTTCGTCGGAGAGATCATCAGATGTTTCCCTCTTCAATTCATCTATGGGAACCTTGCCGCGGATTTTTTTGTTGGAAAAGGCGAAAAGGAGAGGGCGGGACACTCCCATAACTGGGAATCAGGGTTTAAGATCTTGAGTAAGGCGAAGCACAAGAAGGATGCGGCCTTTGCCTTTGGTTTTCTCTCTCATCTTGCAGCCGATGTGGTTGCCCACAACTATTTTATTCCCAACCTCATCCATCGTTGCTCCACTTGGCGAAGGGCAGGGCATATATACTGGGAAGCAAAAGCGGATAGACTTGTTAACCCGGCTTTCACCAGGATCGCACGGGAGGTCTTGGGTAAGGAAGAATTGGGATTTGACGACATGCTCATATCGGCCTTGAGGACCAGAAGCAACGGTCTGAAAGCAAGGCGGCATCTTTTCACTCAGTCCGTAAAGTGGTCCGAATACCTTTACATGACCCAGCCCCTTTTTTCGGGAAAGAGAAGTCCTCGCTACCAAATCGAACCCGCCTATTTAGTATTCATGGTAGATCTTTCCTTTCGTCTGGTTAGGGATTTTCTAAAGGAACCTCAATCTTCACCCTGCCTGTCCTACGACCCGATCGGGAGTCGAAACCTGCGATTGGCGAGCAAAAATGCCATTCGATCGCGATTTTTTAAGGCCCCTCGCGCTACGCGCCAATTCAACGTTGATCAAGACCTCCTCGATATTTCGTGAAGCCATGGGAAAAATCAGAATACTCAATGAAAAGGTAGCCTCTCAAATAGCAGCCGGTGAGGTTGTAGAGAGGCCCGCCTCGGTCCTAAGAGAACTGATCGATAACAGCCTGGATGCAGGATCGGATAGAATTGTCATCAGGGTAGGGACGGGCGGTAAAAGGCTTATCAAGGTTACCGATAATGGTGCGGGCATGACCAGAGACGATCTCCTTATGTGTGTCGAGAGGCACGCCACGAGCAAGATCACGACCATCTCGGATCTGTTCTCCATAGAAACCTTAGGATTCAGAGGGGAGGCGATCCCAAGCATTGCTTCGGTTTCAAAAATGGCCATCACCTCTCGCCCGGTAGATCAACTCGTGGGCCACACCTTGAAAATTAATGGCGGTAAACTCAAATCCATCGATGAGACCGGAACGCCGGCGGGCACAACGATTGAGGTGAGAAACCTATTCTTCAACACGCCTGTCAGAAGAAAATTTCTGAGGACCGTGAAGACAGAGGCAGATCACCTCATCGATACACTGGCACGAATCGCTTTGCCATACAATCATGTCCTGTTCAGGCTTGATGCAGACGGAGATACGGTCTTAAACCTCCCTACGGCTGGTGACACATTGAATCGTCTCACAGCCCTTTTTGGCAAGAATACCGCTGCGTCGATGCTCGAAACCCGACAAAAGGGCGAAGAGATCGGTTTCAAAGTCTATCTTACCCCTCCCGAAATGAGTCGAAGTCGAGGCGATCGCATTTTTGTTTACGTCAATGGTAGGAGTATTCGCGATAAGCTCGTCACCCGTGCGATCATAGAAGGGTATAGCCAACGCCTCATGAAAGGACGTTATCCACAGGCCGTCGTTTTCATTGAGCTTGACCCCTCTCAGGTGGACATCAATGTGCATCCCACAAAGCAAGAGGTAAGG
This sequence comes from uncultured Desulfobacteraceae bacterium, assembly GCA_964459445.1. Classification (GTDB taxonomy): domain Bacteria; phylum Desulfobacterota; class DSM-4660; order Desulfatiglandales; family HGW-15; genus CAYWMP01. The sequence continues at coordinate 10,118 of CAYWMP010000124.1, read as the reverse complement.
TTTCAAAATACCCGCAGGGTTTATCAATCTCTTGTGGCTTTCATTGAAAAGACCCTGAGTAAAAAGCTTTATGATCCCTTTCAAAGCGAATCCCTCGATTTCGATAGGGCTCCTGAACCCAAGCGTTATGAAATACCTTTGGCGGAACCTGCACCATTGTATAGGATAAGCAGCCAAGGTGGGGAACCTACAGAGCTTGTTGACCTATGGCAGCCCTCGCTATTAGAGAAACAAATCAACATCCTCGGCCAGCTAAAAAATACCTATATCCTTTGTGAAACGGCTGAAGGATTGCTCATGGTTGATCAACATGCCGCCCATGAACGGATTGTGTATGAATCACTCAAGAAATCCCATGAAAGCGCAAAGATTGAAACCCAATCCCTATTGATTCCTCATGGGCTGGAGTTTTCTCAAAAGGAGAGCAGGATTGTTTTGGATAAGATTGGCTCTTTGACAGGTATGGGAGTAGAGCTTGAACATTTCGGGGGAAACACCTTTTTACTGAGATCGGTACCGGCGATTCTCATCGATGCGAACTGGGAGGACTTTTTGCCGGAGCTGATTTCGGTTTTGGAGGAAGAGGGGGACATTAGTCAGGAGAATGCCCTTGACAGGATATTCACCACTATGGCTTGTCATGGGGCGATAAGGGCCGGCAAGAGGCTTTCAAAGGCAGAAATGACCTTGCTCATGAATCAGTTGGAGAAGACGGCACTACCGACAAATTGTCCCCACGGGAGACCTGTGTCGAAAAGGGTCAGCTATTATGAGATAGAAAAGATGTTTAAGCGTGTCGTCTGACACTATAGTGACGATTGAATATTGACTATTGAAAATTGGAAAAAAGAGGGTTTGCAACGGATCGTGATAATAGCGGGTCCGACGGCCTCCGGAAAAAGCCGACTGGCAATTGAACTGGCTTCTCGTTTGGAGGGGGAGGTTGTTAATGCCGATTCCATGCAGGTCTATCGGGGAATGGATGTAGGGACGGCGAAACCAAGCGCTGAAGAGCAGAATGCAATTCCCCATCACCTCTTAGATATAGTCGATCCTGATGAGGAGTTCAACGCGGCCATCTTCAGCACCATGGCTACATCGACCCTTGAGGATATCGCCTTGAGGGACAAGCTGGGTTTCGTAGTCGGCGGTACAGGGCTATACATAAAGACGCTATTGGGGGGGCTTCTCGACTGTCCCCCGTCAGACCCGCATCTTCGGGAGGAACTCAAGCGTGAATGCGAAAGAGAGGGTCCGGGTCCTTTACATGAAAAGCTCAGCAAACTGGACCCGGATTCAGCCCGAAAAATTCATCCAAATGACAGGGTGCGGATCGTTCGTGCTCTCGAAATCATACACCTTGCAAAAGAACCACTTTCAGCTCTCAGGGGAAGGCACGATTTCAAAACCCGATCCTTCGAACCCTACAAAATCTGTCTGCATAGGGAAAGAAGCGACCTCTATCGTCGTATTAACGAGCGGTCGGTGGCTATGATTGAAAACGGGCTCGTGGACGAGACACGGGGACTTCTGGAGAAGGGTTTTTCCTCAGAACTCAAACCCATGCAGGCCTTAGGCTATAGACACATCGTTAAACATCTCCAGGGAGACTGGGATATCGATGAGGCGATAGACCAGATTCAGAGGGATACCCGGAGATATGCCAAAAGGCAATTGACCTGGTTTCGCGCTGATCCGGAAATGTTGTGGTTCCAATCCGATGCGTTGAATGATATCGCTATTCAAATAGAGGCATTCATATCAGATCAGAATTAAAAGGAAGTAAATCATGAAGTATTCTACGCTATTCTCCTGCGCCATCTTTCTTAGCCTGTTCATTGCTTTCTTGCCAACAGCCTCCTTCGCGCAAAATTATATTCAGTCATTCAAAACAGGAAGAATCGACTGGTCTAACGGGATCATCGAAAGCGTAGCTATTGCAAAACCTCCAAAAAAAGCAAAAAACGAAGCTCAGGCAAGGGCGCTGGCTGAAAAGCAAGCCATCATTCTGGCTCACTCAAACCTGAAGGCACTAATTGGCAGGATCCGGATCGATGCAAACAGTCTATTAAAGTCTCTCTTGGAGAGAGTAGACAAGATTCGTCTACAATTGGAGGAAATGAGCAAAAAGGCGCAGGTTGTTGATAAACGGTATGAGCAGGACGGTTCGGTGATGGTTACTCTTGCGTTGGGGTTGAACGCAGAATTCGTCGATCTCGTGCTGCCACGTCACATACGGCGAATAGATCCGGTCAGGCAATCACAAATCTCCGGGAATGGATCGAAAGAGGCTTTTACGGGCCTGATTATTGATTGTCGCGGGTTTCGCGTGCACCCGGCATTGGCGCCGAGAATCATTGATGAGGACAACAACGAGGTTTACGGCTCAACCTATGCGAGCCGGGAGAACGCCCTAATTGCAGGGATTGCAGCCTATGCAAAGGGTCTCCACTCGGCAGAAACTCATCCCAGGGCCGGCAAGAGCCCTTTGATCGTTAAAGGCATCAGAGCAGCGAACACGGGTCCTTGCGATATTGTTGTCAGCAGAGCGGATGCTTCAAAGATCAGGGGAACGGCCGGTAATCTAAAGATGCTTCAAAAGTGCCGTGTTGTTATCGTGCTTGATTAATAGTGAACCTTGAAGAGGATGAAAAGGCATGAACAAAAGTAACCTGAACATGATCGCCCGGACAATCCTGATGAACATCCTAATCGTGCTGTTGATAGGCGGATGTTCCCCACCACCCATAAAACTGGCCACTATCCTCGGTTCTGCGGAGCACCATGTATACAACGGATTCAAGTTGCTTGAAAAGGGCATGAAGGACGACGCAGAACGGGAGTTTAAGCATGCGATGGAACTGGACCGGGAATACTCAGCGGCCTATCAGGGAATGGGAATCCTCTACGGTATAAGCGGAGAATTCCATTCTGCATTCAAATCCATGGAGCAGGCTCGCCAATATGCGCGAAACGAAAAGGAAAAGGGCTTTGTCCACGTCGGCATCATTCGTCTGTACACCATGAAACGCGGCGCCGATTGGCTTGAAAATGCCGAATCGAGTTTTCTGGCGGCCAAGTCACTCTCAAAAGGCATGCCCGATGCATATTATTATATGGGGCTTGCCTATAAGTTCGGATTTCGATTTGATGATTCAGAAAAGGCCTTTCAAAAAGTAAAAGAGATCGACAGAGGATTTGTTCCTGAAGCAAGAAGAGAATTAATGCTTCTTCACAAGATTTCGCGCGCAATGCCTGAAACAACTACCGGGAAACGGGTTGTTGTCCTGGCTCACATAAGCAGGGCAGATGTGGCAGCGCTGTTTATTGATGAGTTGCGCCTCGCTGAAATCTATGATAAGGCCCGAAACAAGGGGATCGGCACACCATCTTCATCACCTCCCCATAAAGCCATTCCCAATGATACGGTAAACCATCCCCTTCAGGATAAAATAGAGAAGGCTCTTGTCCTGAATATCGATGGATTGCGTGTATCGGGTGATGGGGCCTTTGCACCTGACAGATATGTGACGAGGGCCGACTACGCCGTGATGCTGGTGGGTATGATGGAGAGATTAGACAAGGGTGCCTTTGAAAGCGAAAATGATGCCGCCAAACCGTCTCCTTTTCGGGACGTTTCAGAGGATGCACCCTATTTTAATGCGGTAATGAAATGTGTGCTGCGGGGCGGGATTATGGCGCCAAAGGCGGGTTACTTCAAGCCAATGGATCTAATTTCGGGTGTCGACTCGCTTTTGAGCCTTAAAAAAATCAAGAAAGAACTGAGGATTCCGTAAGGTGAAGCCTAGAAGATGCGTTCGGGACACAAGGTTGAATCTCCGCTACAAAGAAATAGGTTGATTTCCCCGTGTATAAACGATTGAGGAGAAACATGAAACTCGTCCCTTTGATCCTATCGCTCGTGATTGCGCTTGCCTTTGCGCAGAGGTCCTCCGGGCAAACACAGAGCAAAGAAACCGATGATAGTGTCCTTGTCATCGGTACGGGAAGGATTGTCAAAGAGAATTTGGCCGAAGCAAGAAAGGTTGCTATATCAGAAGCCCTGGTGAGGGGAGTAGAGGCCTTCCTGACGGAACGTCTGGGAAGTGAAGGGATGGTCAATAACTTCCCCACCCTCATCAATGATCTTATTCCCAGGGCCGGTGAGCAGATCGAAAACTTTCATATCCTTGCTGAAGAACAGACGGGGGGTCAATTCAAGATCCTAGTGCGTCTCAAAATCAACAAAAAGGTCATGGAGGAGAAGCTCAGAGAGATAGGGGTTGTTTCAATGGAAGGCCCTCCGTTAAAGGTCCTTTTCCTAGTCTCTCAGATTGAAAAGCAGGAGGAGAGGGTGTCCTATTGGTGGAAAGACCCCAGGAGCGATTCTGATTTGACGCTCACGGAACTCTCTCTGCATAGGATCTTTCAGGAGCGGGGGTTTAATCCCATAAACCGTGTCCTAAATGTCCCGGATGAGGATTATTCACAGGAGTTGAGGGCTTTGGACCTCAATCATGAGTACGCACTCCAGTGGGGGAAGGTCTTTTCAGCCGATGTGGTTATCCTTGGCAAAAGTGAAATTATTGAAGACCAGGGCGTTTCCATCGATCTCGGCGCTTTTGATACTGAAAGCGGAAACATGGTCTACCAGGGCAATCATTTCGAGAATTCCGAGGAAGTTCTTGTCAGCACGGAAAATGTCATGCTGACCCTGGATAGGGCCGTCAATAAAATAGCGGCAAAAATGAGTCCCGCTATTATAGGTTCCATGGAAGCCCCTGAAATGGCATTAGGCCGGCTAGATATCACCGTCAGGGGTCTGAGGAGTTTTAAGCAACTGAGAGCCTTGAAAGATTTTCTCCAGGGCAACGTGGCAGGTGTCCAGTCGGTGATTCAAACCCGGGTCAAAGGACGTACCATAAGCCTTGCCGTTGAGTTTGCAGGGAGTGAAGACACATTTCTTGAATTGGTTTCAAATCATGAAGAAAAGCCGTTTTCATTGGATATCGCCAAAGGGGATGGAGGAGGGGTTGTTTTTAGCCTTCAGTAGTTGAGATGACAGTTGCCAATCTAATCACAGCCATAAGGATCATCCTGGCGCCTATCTTTATCATCTATTTGATTAACGACCAATTTTTGTCGGCGCTCGTCGTATTTGCCCTGTGTGTGATCAGTGATGGGGTCGATGGGATGATCGCCAGGCTATTGAAACAGAAGAGCAGGCTGGGCGCCATACTGGATCCCATTGCAGACAAATTACTGTTGATTGCAGGATTTATTACGCTGTCCATCATGGGTTTCATTCCATCGTGGCTGACCGTGATGGCCATATCGCGGGATGTTCTGATCCTTCTAGGTATCTTTGTGCTTTTTATTTACAAAATAGACATACGCATCAGGCCTACGGTGCTAAGCAAAATAAACACATGCCTTCAATTCGTGGTGGTCATTGCAGTCCTTTCAAAGGACTATTTGGTAATGGCCCCAATTCTATATGCCTTGTTGTTCTACTTAACGGCATTTTTCACGATCAGTTCAGGGTTACACTATATGCATTATGGGTTTCGATTGATAGGCGAGGGGACCGGCGAACGCTTCGAAAAATGAAGGAAAAAGGGCTTGGTGGCGCGCTCGTAGCCAGCGACAATATAGCTTGACAGGCAAATTCTTCAGTAATAGAGTGACTCGAAATAGGCACGTAGCTCAGGGGGAGAGCACTACCTTGACGCGGTAGGGGTCCAGGGTTCAAATCCCTGCGTGCCTACCATATTATTTTGAAAATAAGGGGTTGGTCGAAAGGCCAGGCCCTTTTCATTTCCCTGCGGCTTCGACCCGATTTGGAGTCGGTGAAACCGACCCTAAAATGGGCAGCGATTAGAGGGGCTTAAAGGCATTATCCAAACCAGATTTTTATTGACAATCAGTTAAAAATAGGCAATAAAAATAAGCAAATCAAAATTCCTTGGAATATTAGCTTAATTAATCTTAATTAGGAGGCTTGAAAACCAGTCTTAGGTAGGCTTTAGAGAATAGACCTTGACCAGTGTCCAACCAGAAATGGCCATTTTTCACAATTACAGCGTCAGGCTCAAATTCCAATCCTCAAAATACTACATGTATTCCTGTGGTTGGAATTCTCGTCTTTCTTGAACTTGCAAAAACTATCTCATTTCTGGATGGACGCTAACGAATACTCAAGGAATGCTCTCAGTTTAGAGGGAAAAACGATAGTACAGAATAAGCATCGTAATATCAATAACATCATGAGGCATCTGAGTAGGTCTTAAACCGCTTTCGGATGCCTTATTTATTTTGGAATCCAGTTGAATGAGTAACTTTCGCATCAATATCAAGGGACAACCGACCGAGGAGATCCAGGCGGAATCATTAACGGCGCTTGAGGCCTTGGGACATCTCAAAGAAAAGAGTTTGGACAGGGCAATTGCCGTGCGGGCTAATGGCGAGCTATGGGATCTCACAAGGGCGCTTGAAGGCGGTGCCGAGTTGGAGCCCATTTATTTCGATTCCGAAAAGGGGTTGGAAATCCTGCGCCACAGCACTTCCCATGTCATGGCGATGGCCGTACGAGAGCTCTTCCCTGGGGTCAAGGTCACGATAGGGCCGGCCATTGAAAACGGCTTTTACTATGATTTTGATTATGAAAGGCCTTTTAAAGAAGACGATCTCTCCATGATTGAGGAGAAAATGAAGGAGATCATTGGGGCGGATCTCCCCTTTACAAGACAGGTGATGTCCACCGCAGACGCCGTTGATTATTTCAAAAAAGAGGGGGAAGATTACAAAGTCGAATTAATCGAAGACATGGATGAGGAAGAGGTCTCCCTCTATACACAGGGAAGCTTTACGGACCTTTGCCTTGGGCCTCATATCCCAACCACAGGCAAAATAAAGGCATTTCAATTGACCAAGGTGGCCGGCGCCTACTGGCGCGGCGACGAACGCAGGGCGATGCTCAGCCGGATTTACGGCGTGGCCTTTGCGGACAAAAAGGCCCTGAAAGCCTATTTGCTTAAGCTTGAGGAGGCCAAGAAAAGGGATCATGTAAAACTCGGCCCAAGACTTGGGCTTTACAATACCTATGAAGAAATTGGCGCAGGGATGATCGTTTGGCATCCCAAGGGCGCCATGCTTCGCCAAATCCTGGAGGAGTTTGAGGTTCGCGAGCACATCAAGCGGGGCTACGAGGTGGTTAAAGGCCCGCAACTTCTCAAAACCGAATTGTGGAAGAAATCCGGACACTTTGAAAACTACCGCGAAAACATGTATTTTACGGAGATCGAAAACCAATCCTACGGCATCAAACCCATGAATTGCTTGGCCCATATGCTCATCTACAGCTCCGATATCAGGAGCTACCGGGATTTGCCGAAGAGGTATTTCGAATTGGGCCTGGTTCACAGGCATGAACGTTCCGGTGTCTTGCATGGGTTGCTCCGAGTAAGAGAGTTTACGCAAGACGATGCGCATATCATTTGTACGCCGGAGCAGTTGGATGCTGAAATCAAGGGCGTCTTGGATTTTGTAAAGGACATCATGGAGGTCTTCAGTTTCGATTACGACTTGGAGATCAGCACCCGCCCAGAGAAATCCATCGGAGCTGATGAGGACTGGGAGCGCGCAACTAGCGCTCTTATCAATGCCATGGATGACCTGGGGCTAAGCTACCAGATCAACGAGGGCGATGGCGCCTTTTACGGTCCTAAAATTGATGTGAAACTTAGAGACGGACTGGACAGGACATGGCAGTGCGCCACAGTGCAGTGCGATTTCACCTTGCCGGAAAGATTCAATTTGTCCTATATAGACAAGGACGGGCAGAAACATCGACCCGCAACGATTCATCGGGTGATCCTGGGTTCGCTTGAACGTTTCATCGGTGTGCTGATAGAACACTACGGCGGGGCCTTCCCCACCTGGCTTGCACCGGTACAGGCCACGGTTCTCACGGTAACCGATAGGAATATTCCCTTTGCCGAAGGGGTTTTTAAATCTTTGAAGGATGCGGAAATCAGAGCGGAGACGGATTTTCGAAATGAAAAATTGGGACTGAAGATCAGAGAAGCCCAATTGCAGAAGATTCCCTATATGATTATCATCGGCGACAAGGAAGCCGAAAAGGGCGGTGTTACGCCGAGGTTGAGGAGCGGTGAGAATTTGGCCTTCATGAATACGAAGGCCCTTATTGACATGATTCAAGTGGAATGTAAACAAAGGAGGTAGGGTATAGCGAAGAGAAACGATGATGTCAGGGTAAATGAGGGGGTCCGAGCCAGGACGGTCAGACTGATCTCAGCGGATGGAACGCAGTTAGGCATTGTTTCCCGTGATGAAGCCTTAGAATCTGCTGGTAAGGCGGGAATGGATTTGGTGGAGGTTGCTCCAAATTCAGATCCGCCTGTTTGCAGGATCATGGACTATGGGAAATACAAGTACCAGGCAAGCAAAAAAATGCAGGAAGGCAAGAAAAAGAGCAAGTCCTTCCAACTCAAAGAGATCCGGTTTCGACCGCACACCGAAGAGCACGATCTAGGCTTTAAGATCAGGAATATCAAGAAATTTCTGGAAAAGAAGGACCGTGTCAAGGTAACCGTTATCTTCAGAGGACGGGAGATGGCCCACATGGACGCCGGATTTAAGCTCCTGGAGCGGGTTGCCGAGGAGGTCGCAGAGGAAGGGACTATAGAACAGAATCCTGCTAAGGAAGGTTGGCGTCTCAATATGGTACTTGTGCCGAAATAGACCTCACAGCGCCAAGATCCAACTTCTCACGAAGAGACTGAGTCCATTTCACCTATATCCCCTGCATATAGGCATTAATATTTGTATTCGACCCGTAAGAACCCGCATTTGGGGCGGGGCCGAATGCCCGGATATTGATATCACGGGCGAGCGTATTTTTTTGTTTAATGGAGGTTTTAATATGCCCAAAATAAAAACGAACCGTGGTGCGGCGAAGAGATTTAAGACAACCGGCACAGGAAAATTAGTAAGGAATAAGTCCTTCGCCAGCCATATCCTTACCAAGAAGACGACAAAAAGGAAACGCAGCCTGCGCAAGTCAGCGCTCGTACATTCCACGAACCAGAAGGCCATTTCACGGCTCATACCCTACCTATAAAGAGCCCAAGGTTGGCGTCGGGAGATTTTTCCCGCCATGACGCCAACCCCATGATGACCCCATGGTTGGGCAAAGGGTGAATTTAGATATTTTTCGATCAAGCTTGAGAGGATAAAGAAAAGAAAGAGGAATCAACATGCCAAGAGCAAAAAGAGGCGTTCAAGCAAGACAAAGAAGGAAGAAGGTGCTCAAAGCGGCCAAAGGCTTCAGGGGCGGCCACAGCAAACTTTACAGAACCGCTGCTGCTTCGGTGAATCGGGCCAGAGCGTTTGCCTATCGAGACCGAAGAGCGCGCAAAAGGGACTTTCGAAAGCTATGGATAATAAGGATCAATGCCGCAGCACGTGAAAACGGCATCTCTTACAGCAGGCTCATGGGTGGACTGCAAAAGGCTGGCATCGCTCTGGATAGAAAAGTCCTGGCGGATATGGCCGTTAATGACCCTGCTGCCTTTGCTCAGGTCGCGAGTATGGCCAAAGCCTAAGCGCTATTTTTCGAGCGGGCAAAAGGAAATAGGCTAAAGGGCCGACGATGTCATCGGCCTTGATTTAGGCGGGCCATAGGGCTCGCCTTTTGATTCTTGTAACCGTTCACAGGTTCAGGGTTCAACGTTCAGGGTTAAGAACAAAGAAGGCATTGAAGACCCGAAGTCCTCGTTAAAAATGCTCATTTTCCCAAGTAATTGCCAATTTGGCTCCAAATTTTGGATTAGGCCTGACGAAGCTGACGCTTTTCTCGTAAATACGCATCCCAAATGCAGTCCGGGGACGAGAATGAAACCTTTGAACCCCTGAACCTTTGAACCCTCGAACGCCCTTGAGATATCTAATGGAGGAAACAGAAATTGGAGATGTCAAAAAACCTTCTCTTCGATGTAATCACAAATGAAATCATGGATATCGTTGGCTATGACGATATCACCGTCCGGGAAGCGGAACTAGTTGCCTACGGTATGGATGTCTATCTGGTTCCCCAG
>CAYWMP010000123.1:0-18077 GCA_964459445.1 uncultured Desulfobacteraceae bacterium | reverse complement strand
ATTTAAAGGCCGTTGCAGTGCGGGGCAGCCAAAAGGTTTCCGTAACCCGGCCGGATGATGTGAAAGAAATAAACAAAGCGTTTCTCGAAGACTTCAAGAAATCCAAAAGATCCGACAAACTTACTGTCCGGTTCATGAATTATTTGAGCCAGCTTATCGCCCGAACCGGCGTTTCAATACCGGCACAGGCCTCCACACTCAAAGAGATCTACAGAAGATACGGTACCTCGGGGCTCACTGTTTACTCCGCCATGATAGGTGATATGCCCATAAAAAATTGGAAAGGCATCGGCATTGTTGATTATCCCATCGAGATGGCCGCGAAGGGCTCGGATGAGCACGTCATCAGTTATCAGAAACGCCGCTATGCCTGTCAGGCCTGTCCCTTAGGTTGTGGCGGGATCATTGATATCAAAAGGGGACGCTACAAGGGCGCCACTGGACACAAACCCGAGTATGAAACCCTCGGGGCCTTTGGGGGATTGATACTCAACGATGATCTTGATGCCATCATCGAGATGAATGAGATGTGCAACCGTGCAGGCATCGACACCATTTCAACAGGGGCAGCCGTCGCCTTTGCCATCGAGTGTTTTGAGAAGGGTATCATCGATGAAGAAAAGACCGGTGGACTGGCACTGGGCTGGGGAAAGACACAAGAGGCTATCAGGCTCACAGAATTAATTAATCATCAAAAGGGAGGGATTCGGCGATACCCTAGCCGACGGCGTAAAGCGAGCTTCCGAAAAAATAGGCAAGGGTTCGGAGGCATTCGCATTACATGCCGGCGGGCAGGAACTCCCTATGCATGATTCGAGGCTGGATGCCGGGTATGCGATTGCCTATGAATGTGAACCCACGCCGGGGCGGCACACCATATCCTGCTACCTTTATCCTGGACTTTATGGTGTGAAAAAGAAATTTCCCGAAGCAAACCGTATGATCAAGGGTGCCAAAGGAAAGGTTGCGAAGAAAGTAAGGCTTTATGCAGCGGGCAGCATCTACATGCAGCTTGTCAATGCGACCGGCATGTGTATGTTCGGTGCTATGACAAGCCCATTACCGGTAGTGGAATACCTGAATGCGGTGACCGGTTGGGATTTATCGGCTGATGAGTACTTCAAGGTCGGCGAGAGAATTCTTAGCCTGCGAAAGGCCTTTAACAGGCGAGAAGGGATTACCGGAGAACACCAGAGGATTCATGAAAGGGCGCTGGGTAATCCGCCTTTGGAAAAAGGGCCCTTAAGGGACATGACCATAGATATGGAGCTACTCAAACAGGAATTTTTTGAGGCCGTTGGTTGGGATTCTACCGGCACCGGCCCTACTCAGGAAAAGATGAAGGAACTGGGGATTGAGGTTTTATTTTAGTAGCTCAGCGGTTTGAAAACCTTTTTGATCTACCGGGACTCGGGCAAGTAGTTGGACCGCTGATAAGCTTGTCTGGATAGGGGCATAATGGCTCGAACTGCTTTGAAGGATTTCCGCTTCTCTAGGATTTAGGGCGAATGCGGATTGTTCCCGGTCTGACAACCGAAAATGCGTTTGTTAATTCGGAAGCGTGTTCTTTAACCGCAGAAGAGAGCATTTCCGCCTTGATTGATTGAGAAAGTCCCGCCAGTCTGATGAGAACAACGCCGTGAGTAGCTAAGGCTCGGCGAAAAACCAATTCACCGAAATCTTTGTCTGCCGTTATCAATATAGTGGACTTTTGGTTCGCTAAACGAATAACTTCATCGTCAGGAATTCCAGGATCCATCTCGGCCACATAAATCACGGAATGACCATCATCACGCAGCCTTTCAACGATTTGCTGATCCACGCTCTCATCGGCGACAAAATTCACGTTCCTACCATATGAATAGGATAGACTACATCGGCTTTCAAGGCTTCAGCAGCAAATGATAGGGCTTCATGAATGGCATCACGAGAGAGGCGAGGGTGCGCTTCCAGAATCTGGTCCATCGTTTCACCAGCAGCTAGTTTTTCTAAAATGAGCTCAACGGTGATACGGGTCCCTGCTATTACGGGTTTACCCATCATTATTGATGGATCGGAAACAATATGTTTTCTATCTTCTCCCACTTCCTTATCTCCTTTAGTACTTGTGAGCAGTTTATAGACAATACAATATATTTTCAACCCGAATAAGGGGCAGGTTCACTGGCGCCGCGGTATCTGCGGCCTCCGTGTGCAACCGGTTATGTGTTGATGCAATTGTCTACAAATTTCTTTGTACATTTATATAATCTTTCAACTTCCCCCATTCCACCAAATTAATGTCGCCAGTTTGAAATAGCTGCTTTTCCTCTATTGCAAGGTTTAGATGGTTTAATTGAAGTGAGGACAATTCTCTTGTTCTTTTCTCCAAGCCACCCCGCCAACCGATGTTCGTAAGAATGAAAAAACAATTTTTTAATTTATTATACTCGTGCTCTGAAATTAGCTTTGAAGTTAAAAGTCCATTTACAATGCCTTTGTGATTATGGGCTAGGGTTTCTGGTTTAATATCTGGATATAAGATGATTGATAATGGACATGCTCTAAATTTTCTTATTGTGGTCAAATTTTTATTGATTAGACCACATATATTGTGAAGTGCACTTGTCGTAGTCTTGATCTCTCCCAGCAAGATGACTCGACCATTCTTTTCGGCATAAAGATCACACTGTTTCCAGAATTGATTGAAGGAATTTACAAAACTCTTACTGTGCCTTACACCTGAGCCTATGAAGTCATAAGGGGTAAGAATAAGCTCACTGTTAATTTTATGGTCTTTAAGGGTAAGGTCTTCTTCAACAAACACTTCATTTAGCAACTCCCTCAGCTTTTTTTCTGTCTTTAAGCCAACAGACTTTGGTCTTTTGCCGGGATATTTGTTTTTGAAAATAATTTGTCGCAATATTTCCTGTATAAATTCTGTCGCAATATCTTCTAGTTGCATTTTATTCAAGCTATTTCGTTCAATTTTAACATAACCAGGAGGAGCCACGAGCGGTCCCTTACATATTAGAGGTAAGGCACGCCCCCTTTTTTTCCGGTATTTCAGATTTCATAGAAGGGTCCCTGTTCCACAAAATGATTCTTTAAATTGTCAACCTTTTACTCAGGCGTAAATCTTCTCCGTTTCCTCTTGGACATGGTATTTTCCTCCTCTCATCGACAGCTAAACAAATTGAGGAAAACCCAATGCCATCTGAAGCATTACACTAGGTTTGATACCTGCGCTCGGATGCTTGCTGTCCCGCGAGATGCGGGACAACAAGCCAATAGACTCTAATCAATGCCCATTTTCTGGTAGGTGTAGTTCTTATAATGGGGGAGCATGTCTAAAAAATGGGCATCAAAGATCGGTTTTCCGTTAGGGCCTGGGCTGATATGCCCACTCTGCCCCATCGGCCATCGACTGAATCCCACGGCGCCTTCCGGCCGGAGTTCCACGATTTGGATATATGTGCCGACGTTATTGTCCCACATCTCGGCAACCTGCCCGAACATATTGTGCTTATAGATAATTTTGGTTCGTGATGCCTGCCATGAGGCAGGTTCCGCGTTCTGAAATTTTTCTTTGAGAGCGGCTGCGGTCTCCAAAAGGGTTTGCAAGAATAGGTCTTCCGCAATTTCCTTCTTATCTGTGGTGATTTTGTCAAAGTAATCTCGAGATACGGGAAGTGCGGCGGTTGAACCGTCCAGACAGCGTAGGAAAAGATTAAATAGCCCGCTCCGGACCATTTTAATATCTTCAATATCTGCCAATTCATCTTGAAATGTCGCTTTGATCACCCTTGGCAACCACTCAAGAAAAATGGTGTGGCCGGCCTGAAATAGTTGGTCACCAACTACATCCTTTACGGACCGACCATCCCAATCGGACAGAATCATGAGCACCTTGCGAAGAAGCGGTTTGTCTTCCTCTTTTGCCTTTCCAATGGCTCTTTGCATCATCGGCGCAAAATCTTTACAGTCGGCACCGTAGGCATTGACCTGAGGATAATAGGTTCCGGCGCCCCCAATATATTTCATGAGTTCCTTGTTAGCCTGCATATCCATGCCCCTTCTTCCGCTCAATGCCCGCTCAGGCCATAACGCCCGGTGATGCCGGCCGAACATATAGTCGGGGTTGTTGCCATCCGGGTTGCGCGTATCCGGGGACGCCTTGTTGTTCCAACCTGTCACATACCCCTTGGCTGGATTTATGACATGGGCGTTGGGTAGAAAGCGGCCGGTCCACTCTGCTTCGCCGGTTCCCGGCAGGGGCAGTCGAGGATCAAAACCTTCCTGCCGCTGAGGATTCAGACCGGTGTGCCAGTAGCCGATGTTTCCACCCGTGTCGGCATAGCTCGTATGGAGGGATGTCATAATCATGGAAGCGCCCTCTCCAAACTCCGAAGCATCTCTGGCCATCATCATCTTCCACCACCCCTCGGTGGACAGGGCCTCTTTTTTCCAATGAGCCAGTTTTTTGCTGTACACCCTATCCACCTTGGCCGTCATAGGATCAAAGGGAAACGGGGAGAAGACCGGCCCATGAAGGGTCCTGTAAATAGTAATTTCTTTGACATCCCCACCGGCCACACTGATTTTCTCGGTCCGTTTTTCCATGTCCAGCCAATTGCCATTGAATAAATATTTTTCCTTGTTCAATGGATGGAGGATCTCTTGGTATACGTCCACGTTGTCGCACATCCCAACCATGTGAGACCAGGCAAGGTTGCGATTGTGGCCGATGGGAATTGAAGGCCAGAGTGGAAAGGCCATACCCTTAATATCAAAACGGCCGCCATTGAGCCCCACTTCATAAATAATGGTCGGGACGGAATGACCCATCTGGGGTTGTCCTACCAAGATCGGGAAACCTGTTCCGGTGATTTTAGGGGAGAGGGTCCACGTATTGCTCCCCAGCTTCACTGGCGCCCCGACCCGTTTGGCTCCCTCAAATGACTCCGCCAAGAGCTTATCCTCTTCTTTAATCCACCGAGCCACATCGGATTCTTCAAAGAGGTAGGAAGGGATGCTTGCCATTTCCTTGCTGCCCGGAATAAAATCTCCATCAATGGTTTCCTCAACATAGGTGGGGGCTGAAGGATCATTAATCCAGCGCCAATCATTGAAGACCTCCCAGCCTTCGCGCCTTCCAAAACGCTGGGTCAATACTTGAAATGCATTCAGATTCTTCAATTCAGAGCCACCGATCATTCCGAATCGCCTTAGCACTTCTTTAACGAATGCAAAGGAATCGGCGACCGTGAAGTGTTGCGGTTTCAGTTTAAGCGCCAGATATTCCATGGGCATTAATTTGGGGTTCGAATGGACTTCGTCTACCCGGCGGTTCACACCTTTTAGATATGCCCTATAGAACTTTTTACCACTGGGGGAAAACTGCTCAAACATGGATTGGTATTCATCCTCGGTATATCCCATGAGTCGGTTCTGCATGTCGGAAGGAATGAGATTTGGCCCAAAGATTTCCGCAAGCGTTCCTTGCCCCCAGCGTTTGTTCACCTCCATTTGCCATAAACGGTCCACGGCGGTGATATATCCCAGTTCTTCAAAGAGTTCCTCCTCAGTATCCGTTGTTATGGAAGGAATGCCGTATTGATCCCGTACGACCGTGACTTTGCCCCAGGCCGTGCTGAACCCAATGACCAGTATGAGTATCAATAGGGTGATTTTAGCCAATATTTTCATGCCGGACCTCCTTTCTGCACAAGTTGAATGGTGAACAGAAAATGACCTACTTCTGGCCCTATGTAATTTGCAATGCAGCCTGTTTTAGGGTGGGTTAATGAGGTTACGAGAAACGAGAGACTATGATGTAACGATCCAGCTTAAAACAGCCATCAGGTTTACAATCTTGGGGAAAAAGGGTTAGCGATGGTTGGTAGCTATCTCGGCATTGGCATGAAACCGGAATTTGTTCATCTAATATGCAAATCTCCACTGATGTCAAGCGGAAACAGGTAACAAAGTTTCCAAGGCAGACTTTTTCAAGTTTATTGAATAATCTAAAATACTGTCGCGGCTCTTACCGCTATCTCATTTTAAAATTTTGACCTTGTCGATCACCACGGGTTCAACCGGGACGTCCCGATAATAGCCTTTTATCCCGGTCTTTACCGCAGAAATCGCGTCTATAGCATCCATCCCTTCCACGACTCTTCCGAACACGGCATAGCCCCACCCCTGAGCATTCTTACCAGTGTGATTCAAAAAATTATTGTCCTTTGTATTGATGAAGAATTGAGATGTGGCGCTGTGAGGGTCATTTGTTCTGGCCATGGCAATGGTGCCACGATCATTCTTCAATCCATTATCGGCCTCGTTTTTGATCGGGGGATTGTTAGGCTTTTTTTTCATGTCCGAGGTAAATCCTCCCCCCTGTATCATGAAATTGGGGATCACGCGATGAAAGATTGTGCCATCGAAGAATCCGGATTTCACATACTCGATAAAGTTTTTGACCGTAGCAGGCGCCTTGTCTGATGAAAGTTCAATGACAATCTTCCCCTTTGATGTCTCCAAGGCAACCTTTGGATTTGCAGCCTCTGCTTCAACGGTGTTTGCAATGGAAACCGCTGCAAAAGCCATAAGTCTCAAGATCAGTAACCGCTTCATGTTCGCACCTCCACTCGTTTCTTCATCATTTTGAATTCTTTTCAATCCTTTGTTCAACCGCCTTGGCGACGGCAACTAAATCATCCCTTGTTTCCTTGTCGGAATCGAATCCGGTCAAAGAAACGTAGAACCTCCCCTTTCGAAATATTAGATAATAGTCTGCCAAAACCGCCTGATCGCCGATCTTAATCTTTTTAGGAACGCCTTCGGTCTTGTGCAGGTACAGGTTTTGCGCTGCATCCGCATTGTTCATTTCGAATATCTCAAAATTGAAAAGGCGATTGTTTTTGGTTTTGTAGGTCTGGAAAAGGGCCCTTTTAAACCCGTACTGGATATAGACTTCGGCGCCGCCGTTGATGGCCGCAAACAGGCCTTCCATGTCCTCTGCTCTTTGTGGGGAATCGTCGGGGGTCAGCCCTTCCATTCGGGGACTATAGACCATAAGATCATCTTTGTTTTTTGTTTCTTCAGCACAAACAGTGCCGAAGGAAAAGTTCACAAAGAAAAATGCAACAATAAAGATTAAGGTCCTCTTCATTCTTTTATGCTCCCAATTCCAGAATGTTTGCATTTTGCAAATCAATTCTTCCAATGCCCTGCGATGCTGCTTTTTGGATCATGGCGACCTCTTCCGGCTTAAGACCCAGCAACCTACTGGCATAGGCATCCACAAGTACGCAATCCTTCCCTGCAACCACTTTTTGAGGTTTCAAGAGCTCCCCCGGTCCGGAAGGACCATTGGTTTTAAGGAATTCCGTTGAATCGGCGATGCATAGGTCTGGTTTCCTAATCAAGCTTAAGTCGGCAATACACTGGGAAAGGAAATTGACGTCTGGATAAAAGCTCAAATTCTTTTTTCCAGCAAAGTGCATATACAAGTTTGTCATGGTGGTGGTGGTCCCCATCATATTCTTTAGCATGCATGAAAAATGGGTGCCTGAGTGGTTTTTTGTGATAGAGACGTTAACAAACACATCGCATTCAAGCAGATCCTTCCTGATAGTGGCTTCTTTTAGTGATAGGGCCCCCTGGATTTTGTATTCAACGGTATCTTTTCCGGCTGGCTTAAGGCTTTTGATCTCATCGGCATAATCCTGGGCCAATTCACTCCTTTTCCAATACCCGTTGAATGCCTCCTTTATATAGATGATCTCTTTGGCCCCTGCATCATAGCACTGCTTCACGACTGCCATGACGATTTCCGGCTTAACAGAAGCCCCATAGTTCTTGAAGGGCGAATTAACGAGGAGTCCTACCTTTGAATTCCTCGAAATAAACTTACTCATGCCCCCAAGCTGCTCGACCGCCCGAATAGTGTTCTTGAAGTAGTCCTGCCCTTTTGCAACAGCAAGGTCAATCGGTTTGGCTGCATGCACCGCACCCCAATCGGATCCAACCAGATTTGATAGAATCCCTCCGCCACAAATTGACGTTGCGCCGATGGCTAGACTTCCCTTGATAAATGTACGTCGGTTGATGTTTTTCATAGGGTGCCCTCTCTCATATATTTTTTCTTATTTTATCCTCTTAACAAGCGCCCGTCCAGAAATTGAAGCATTGAGCATTTTGCATAGGTCTCATCCCCTTTGACACTACCCCAAGACTCTCCTATACTTCCCTTCGAATATATACTCTATCAAGAATAGGTCGCCATGCTAGGAACTATTGTAAATACGCTGGCCATCATTGCAGGCAGCATTATCGGTCTCACCTTCAGTCGATTCGTCCCAAAACAGCATACAGATGCGATGATCCGTGCCGTGGCCTTTGCGGTCATCTTGATCGGTCTCAAGATGGCCTGGAAAATGGACAATTTTATCATTGCTATTTGCAGTCTGGCTTTTGGGAGTCTCATCGGAGAACTCTTGAAAATCGAAGACAGGGTCAACAGCCTGGGAAATTGGATCGAGAAGAGATTCGCAGAGTCCGGAGGCAGCATATCAAGAGGCTTCGTTACGACAAGCCTACTTTATTGTGTGGGATCAATGGCCATCGTGGGCGCTTTGGAGAGCGGCCTGACCGGCAACCACGACACCCTTTTCGCAAAGTCTGTGCTGGATGGTCTCGGCTCTATCATCTTCTCCGCATCCCTGGGCGTTGGCGTTCTCTTCTCTGCAGCCTCAGTGTTTTTGTATCAGGGACTGATTACCGTCAGCGCATCCTTTCTAAAGCAATTCCTGACGACTGGTGTGATAAACCAGATGTCCGGCGTGGGTGGCTTGCTCATCGTGGCCATGGGATTCAATATGCTCGATATGGTCAAAATAAAGGTGGGGAATATCCTCCCTGCCATATTTCTTCCTTTAATCTACTTTATGTTGAATCAGCTATTTTCCTCCTTTTTCTAACCTTTTAATAAATCCCTCCAATCGGCTCCGGATGGGTCAATGTTTTACGATCTATTATGATAAAGGGAGGATAATTGATTTAGGAGGATTCTCACAAAGCTTTTCGCTTGGGACCCTGTCTTTGGCCGGATGATGAGCTGGAATGCGATGTCTCTTTTCTCCTGTGGTGCCTCTTTTGCTCCGGTCTCTTTTTACCCCTTGCATAGGGTTTTGCAGACGTGGGTTTCCTTTTTCGGCTTTTTCGTCTTCCGGAAACGGTGCCTTTCTTTTCTTTCTTAAACCAGTCATTTTCAGGCCATAGGACAGGTATCTTATAATCCAGCATCTCTTCGAGAGGCTCAAGGTGATAGACAAATTCTTCACAGGCAAGCGAAAGCGCCCTGCCGGTCTTGCCTGCTCGGGCAGTCCGCCCGATCCGGTGCACATAGTTTTCCACATCTTGCGGCAAATCATAATTAATCACGTGACTGATGTCCTCAACATGAATACCCCGTGAGGCCACATCCGTTGCTACCAGAATCTTGGTGCGTCCCTCTTTGAAATTTTCCATAAGCCTGAGCCTTTTTCGCTGGGGCACGTCACCGGTTATCCCTTCTGCCGGCAAACCATTTCGCTTCAGTCTTCGGCTAAGATTTTCCACGCAGGCCTTTGTATTCGCGAAAATAAGGACACGGCTCCAATCCTCCTTCTCCAACAAACCCAAAAGAAGGGGAAATTTTTCCTTCATGCCCACATGAAACAATACCTGCTCGACCCCTTCAACCGTAATGTCCTCAGGCGTAACGGATATAAACTCGGGCAGGTTCATATATTCATAGGTGAGTGCCAGTACGCGATAGGACAACGTGGCTGAAAAGAGCATGGATTGCCTTTTTTCATAATGGGGCAGTTTGCGCAGGATATAGCGCGTGTCCTTTGCGAAACCAAGGTCCAGAAGCCGATCGGCCTCATCGATCACAACAAATTTGATGCCTTTGGTTTTGAATATGCCCTGTTTAAAGTAATCAATGATTCGTCCCGGGGTGCATATAACGATGTCCGCGCCTTCTTTCAGTTTTTCGGCCTGCCTTCGGTAGTCGATGCCTCCGACCACCTGGGCCAAAGTGAATTCCGTATGGCGGACTAAAATTTCGGCATCCTCGTATATCTGAAGGGCCAATTCCCTTGTGGGCGCAACGATGAGGGCCGACGGAATGCCGGACTTCTGTTTGGGAAGGGCAAGAAGCCGGCTCAGAATAGTGACCAGAAACGCGATGGTTTTTCCTGTCCCTGTTTGGGCCTGACCGGCTACATCCTTGCCGAGTAGTGATATGGGGAGCACCTCTGCTTGGATGGGCGTACAGTATTCAAAGCCGGCATCATTCAGGCCGGCTTGTATCTGGTCCGGAAGATCGAAATCCTCAAATCGGGTTTTAGTCAGGAATGTGATAGGCGCCCCGACCTTTTTTGTTAGCTGCGATTCGGTTATCAAAGTCATTATTTCCTTTTTACCTCTGACAGTAACTTGCAATTAATCATTAAGTTTATCAATAATAATCCCTTCTTGGGAAATTACAAGCTGCTGATCCGAGCCCGGTTCTTGCTTTGGGACAATTTCGATCGGTCGATAGTTCACTTACTTGGTTGGGTAATTGAAAATGGTGGATGGTGGGAATGTTATGCGGCCCGAATGCCTTTTCGACTGTCACACTCGGTTGGCTGCAAATCAGAATCAAAAATGGCTGTGTTATTCAGGTTGATATCGCTCCGTTTTGCCTTCTTAAAATCGCATTTCTCGATCGTTGAATCCATCAGGTCTGCGCCCCTCAAATCTGCTGAACGAAACCTAGACTTCAATAATCGGGCTTTACAAATGGTGGTCTTTCTAAGGTTTGCCATGTCGAAAATTGAGCGGATGATTTCAGCATTAGAAAGGTCTGCCTCCATGAGATTGACCTGAATAAACGTGGCCTCAGGGACCGTGGTACCCTTTAAGACTGCCTGACGCATATCTGCATAATCGAACTCTGCGAATCTGAGGTTGGCGCCTGTGAGATTGGCCGATTTCAAATCCGCTTGAGTAAAAAAAGCATTATGAAAGAATGACCCCTCAAGATCGGCGTTTCGTAGGTTCGCCTTTGTCATGTTGGAAAAATGGAGGTTCGCTTGTTGAAGATCGGCATTACCAAGTTTGGCCTCAGAGATGATTGCCCATTGCAGGTTGGCCTTTTTAAGATTGGCTCCCCGGAGGTTGGCCCCCGTTAGATTTGCCGTTCTAAGGTTCACCCCTTCCAGGCCTGCATGTTGAAGTGTGGCCCGCTCAAGTTGAACCCCTTGTAGGTTTATACGGGATAAGTCCTCTCCCTGTAGATCCGCTCTTTTCCCTTCTCTACCTGAGCTTTGAAGCCATGTTCGGTGCTCCGCAAGTATCTCATCAAACACCCCTTTCAGGATCTTTGTTCCGCTATTTTTACTCATATCTCTCTGTCCTCTATCATCTTCCGGAAAAACAACTCATCACACGGCTTTAGTA
Source organism: uncultured Desulfobacteraceae bacterium (assembly GCA_964459445.1). Classification (GTDB taxonomy): domain Bacteria; phylum Desulfobacterota; class DSM-4660; order Desulfatiglandales; family HGW-15; genus CAYWMP01. Next base: position 6,602 of record CAYWMP010000123.1, on the reverse strand, counting down.
TATTTACCTACCCCCAAAATAAAGACGCAATCGAAGCACAAAAAGTTACGGAATGGTTTTCTATTTTAATTTCATCCAATGGAAGAAGAGGGCGATGCCCCATCCCAGCAAAGGGAAATGGAACCACCAGTTGAAGGGGTTGGTGAGGAGGTTGACCATGATGAGGAAGGCATTGACGCCGACAAAGACGTACAAATGGTGGTAGAAATGAAGCCGGGTGCTCGCCCGTCTACTTGCCTGCTCCTGACCCTGTTTGGTTTCCCGCGACGCCGCATCCATTCGGGTCAGTTCCCTTTTCAAAAGTTTTTGTCTTACGGCATCCATCTTCTCGGGTGAAAAGAATTGGGCTTTCAGCCAGTGCAGGTAAACCACTAATCCAATAGACAAAATCGGGTATTGGAACCACCACCTTCCAAAGGAAGTTAATGCATTGATGAGGAATAGGATGAAAGCCAAACCCAAAAAAAGACGCACGTGTTTGCTTTGAACAAGATTATGGAAGGCTCGATGTCTCCGCTCAGGACTGGCCGTGAATTCGTCTGCAAAGGATTTCATCCTGCCCTTTATTTCTTGAAAGCTTTCACCGAGCTGTTCATCTTCCTTGATGTCCTTGGCAAAATCCTTCAGGTGACCTTTGACCCGATGAAAGGACTGCTCAAAGTGTTCGCTCCTGGATTCCTGTCCGGAATCCCTGTGTCTCTTCCTATGGCCGTTGTCTTCCGGTTCACTTTCTGCGCGAGACCCGTTTTCCGGTTCAATCACGACACGATAGGCACGCAAGGGTTTATTGATGTTTTTGACCGTATGCTCTCCGAGATACTCATAACCTAGGGGCAGTTTGGTTTCAATTTGATCGAATGCCATACGTGAAATGCAGATCCCGCCTGGCTCGGCAAGGGATTCTAACCTCGCTGCAATGTTGACACCGTCCCCGTAGATGCGGTCACCTTCCTGGATGACATCACCAATATTGATACCGATGCGAAACTGCATCCTGCGATGGTCCGGGAGCTCGACGTTGCGAGCCTTGAGTTCCTTTTGAATGGCAACGGCACTCTGCATGGCATCTACGACACTCGGGAACTCCGCGAGGACGTTGTCTCCGGTCATATCTACGGTTCTTCCCCGGTGCTGGCGAATAAGGCCCGCCATGACTTCACGGTAGGTGGATAACGTATTGAAAGTGGCCATCTCATCATCCCCCATGAGCCGGCTATAACCGACGACGTCTGCGCTAAAGATGGCAGCGAGTTTTCTCTGAACCTGTTCATCGTTCATGACTTGGCCTCTTCAAGTTGGGTTCTTTACCAAAACCATTAATGGCTCATATCAAAATCTATCGAAGATTACACAAGAAAACACGAAACCTCAACCCTTTAGAGACCTTTGCAAAATGCTCAATTTTGGTCAAGGTCAAGGAAGACGAGGATTTTAACCACAGGAATACTCGAAGTATTTTGAGGATTAAAATCCGAGTCTGAAGCAGCTTGTCCCGTCGTAGCTCTTGCCGCGCCATAGCTTTAGCGACGGCGGGTTAGCGAAGACGGAAGATTGGGCAAAAGGGGGCGTTTTGCAAAGGTCTCAATTAGAGATTTGAGGCGAAAGACTACTGTAATTTGATGGAAGGCTGTAGCGAGGAATTTGGTGGACTGCGCAGGATTTGCTTTGAGTTTCTTGTTACCCGGACTTCGGCGAATAGCTACCTCCGGCCCGCCCTCGACCCTGAGCGACCTTCGGCCAATGCTCCGGGTCGAAGACTGCCGAGCCATTATTGGTATCCTATTATATTATTCTGAGATGTATTCAAACTTCTCCCAGAATTCCTTGTCTTTTTCTTGCCAATCAGAGCCGAATTTCGCTCTGCAATAGGTGTTCCCCAATCTTTCAAACCAACGCCACCAAAAGCTTTTGCCCTTTTCCTTTGCCTCCAAAATGTCATTGAGGAAGGTGGTGATGCTTTGCATCTCATCCTTCGGCACATAGGAGGCGGCCCCTTCATTATAAGACTTGATGATGTTGTCGGGACTTAGCGCATGGGCCGTCAGCATAACGGGTATCACGTCTTTCTCATTGGCAATCTCTAATAACGCATACCCATTGACCCCCATAATGTCCAAGATAGCCAAATCAAAATACTTGTTCTCCAGGAGTTCTTTGGCTTCATCGAAGATGGTGGCCGTTTTCACGTCGCACATGGATAGGAGATCTTCCAGTGTTTCCAATACATCAGGTTCATCGTCCACGATGAGAACCTTTTTCCCGTCCAATAGATTTTTACTCATTTGTACGCCTCGCCATTTTGATTGGTGAACCTCAATAATCCCTACACAGGCGCTTCAGCCTTTTTAAAGAACTTTCTATTCAGGTAGTACGCCCAGTGAAAACTCAAGAAATAGGAATAGAGATAGTTGCCTATGATAATCAGAACAAAGGCCTTTATGATGGCCATGGTTCCTCCTTGCAGGCTATATCCCGGTACATAACCGAAGAGGAATGGCGACAGGTACAGGAATTTCGCAAATTTGAAGGAAGAAAACGCGGTTTTCCACATGTTGGCTTTGGCAATAGTGGCCCCGGCAAAGGCGGCAATGCAAACCGGCGGCGTGATATTGGAATCCTGAGACAGCCAATATACGATCATGTGCGCTGCCATCTCGTTGACGCCGAGATGGATCAATGCTGGTACAGCAACAACCGCAGTGATAAGGTATGCAGCGGTGACAGGCACCCCCATCCCCAGGACCAGTGAAGCCAGTGCAATGAGCAAAATGGTCAAAATCAGTGATCCGCCCGCAAGTTCGATCACGATATCCGCAAAGGTGAGTATCAATCCGCTATAGGTAAGCACGCCGATTATAATGCCGATGACCCCCAGGGTAGCACCGATCTTTAGACTGTTTTCCGCACCGGCCCGGGAGGCCTCTACGAATCTTTTGGGCGTAATCCGTGTATCCTTCCTAAACCAGCTGATGACAAGGCAGTTGACAATGCCCAAAATCGCTGAATACCCCGGCGAGAAGCCCGCAAGCATAAAGATTGTGATCACGATTAGCGGCGTGGTGTAGTACCACTGGGTCTTCAGGATCTCCATGGGGGGATGTTCACTTTTCTCTCCTTTGATATTATGGATTTTGGCCTCGTAATGCACCATAACAAAGACGGACATGATGTACATAAGGGCAGGGAAAATGGCGACCAGCATGATCTTGGAATAGGGAACGCCTGTGAGCTCTGCCATGATAAAGCCCCCGGCGCCCATGATGGGAGGCATGAACATCCCTGTAATGGATGCGGCCGGCTCGATACCTCCTGCGATATGGGGTCTGAAACCCGCTTTTTTCATCATGGGGATGGTAAATGTACCGGTGGAAACCGTGTTGGCGATGGCACTTCCAGAGATGGAGCCGAATAGCCCACTGGCGATCACCGAGACTTTGGCGGGTCCGCCAATCTTGTGTCCAACGGCCGCCAGGGGAAAATCGATGAAAAATCTCTGGGCACCGCTTTTATCCAGGAAAGCGCCGAAAAGGACAAATAAAAGGACATAGGTGGCCAACACGTTGGCCATGATGCCGAACACGCCATCGCTCTTGTAGAAAATGCTCGTACAGAGTGCAGGAAAGGTGTCCCCCGGATGTGAAAAGAGTTCAGGCACGTACTCACCGTAGACCCCGTAAAGGAGCAGCAATGCCCCGATAATAACAAAGACTGTGCCCACCACCCGCCTTGCCAGCTCGATTCCGATGAGAACGCCGACAACGGCAACTGTCATGTCGAAGGTTGTTTCTGCTCCTATTCGGAAGTTGATCGCTTCAAAGTTGAGGATCCAGTATCCTATAGAAAAGATGGAAAGGAAGATCAACACATAGTCTACGGCTCTCAGTAATTTGTGCTTCGATTTGTAAAGTAGGAAAATGAGGACATAGGTTATGATAACGTAAATCCCCCGGTGGTACTGGGTGGCCGCCGGTTTCAGAACGGCCGAATAGGAGTAAAAGAGGACCAGACAGACGGATAGTACATCAAAGATGACCTTTTCTATTCTGTTCAATTTGTCGTACACTTTTGCACCTGCCTATCTTTAGAAATTCTCATGAGAAGCAGGGCGGCAAGAATTCTTATTGCCCTGCGATCCCCAGCTCTATTTCAACACCCCTTTCTCTTTCCAGAACTTCATCGCACCGGGGTGCATCGGGGTGACGACACCCTGGGGACCTGTGTCGATGCTCATATGTTTAAAGGTCTTTTTTTGATTTATCATGTGCTTGATACCCTCATCCGTGTACATAGTGGAAAGGAGCTTGTAAACCACATCTGGTTTGACCTTGGCATTGGCTACCCAGAGGGCGGAGTCCTGAAAGGATGGGGACTCATAATCCACGCCTTTGTAGGTACCGGATGGGACCGATATCCTTGAAAAATAGGGATATTTTTTGTAAAACCCTGAGGCCTCCGCTTCTGCATTTAGGTTGAGGAGAGCGATTGGGTTCGTCTGTGCTGCCATAATAACCGCTCCACTGGGAAAGGCCGTGAAAAGCCAGAACGCATCCAGTTGTCTGTTTCCGAAGGCCGCGGCCGCATCATTGTAGCCCATGGCATTCCGCTCGATCTTGTCCCAGATCCCCATATGGGTGAAAAAAAGCATGCAATTAGCATATGCCCCTGAGCCGGCATTGCCCACACCGACCTTTTTACCGGTCAGATCTTTTACACTCTTAATACCGGAATTCTTCCGGATCACCAACTGGGCAGGAGCGCCATAGAGCCATGCGACCGCCAAAACGTTCTCATATTTCTTTTGATCACCCGGCAGCATACCATTTCTTCCCTGCCAGACATGACCAGAATAGACCACGCTCATCTGCTGCCTTCCTTTGTTGGTCTTGCGGAGGTTTTCGATGGACCCACCTGAAGTTTGGGCCATCACTCTAAACTCTTTGATGGCTTTGACCGGTTTATAAACCTGAATGCCGTTTGCTACCACCTGGAACGTTCCACCCGCCGGGCCACCGCCGAAGATAACCCTCTTCTTGGCATAGGAGTCCGCTGAGAGCGCCAGGGATAATATCGCTGACAGACAAACGCCAAATACCATTATGAGTAGTTTATTCTTCATTTCAAAATCTCCTTTTCTATTGACTTCGCCTTTTTCAAAAAAATGACTGCTTGGACAAGCAAATACTGTCAAAATTTGAATACGTTTAAGTCCTCTTTCTTCAATCACCTCCTTCCGGTCGTGTTTCGTGGGTCCGTTCTAAACACTTTATCAGAATTACCGGCTTCCAAAGACCTCCTCTAGTTAGGCGGTGTAACAAACTTTGCCGTTGCGAGCTCCCTTGGCCATATGCACTCAAATTTTCCATTGATGATCTGCAGGACCTGCGTGGGGAGGCTGTTCTGCCTCTCGAATTTCCCATAGGCTGAAAACTTGACCGGACCGAAAGGCGTAATCATGTCCGTTTTATCCAACGCCACCCTTATGTCCTGAGCAGAAAGTGATTTGGCCCGCTTCAGGGCATCCATCACCACAAGGAGTGCAGAATACGCCTCGGCCCCATGGTAGTCTGGTTTCACAGAATATTTACGGACGTACGCGTCGTAGTAGGCCTTCGTCCCGGGGTTTTTTATCTCCTGATGCCAGAGGGTTGCCGTTAAAACGAAATTGGCTGAAACGCCGGAGTTGGTTATGAATTTGGGGTGCGTGAAGCCTCCTGCCCCGCCAACGAGCAATGTGTTCAGCTGTAATTCACGAATCTCTCTGACCACGGCGACGGCATCTTTTAGGTAAGAAACCATATAAATGATGTCAGGAATCTCCCCTTTGACTTTCAATGGGGAGAGGATGCGCTGATAATAGTCTTTTTTACGCCTTTCCTTGTGATAGGGGATGATCTTCTTTATGTCGATCCCTTGTTCCCTGCAAAACCACATCATCCTCAAGGCCGCACCGGTCCCGTAAGGACTATTTTCATAGATTATGGCCATGGATTTTGGCTTGAGATGATCCATGAAGAAATCTTCCAGTCCAGCGGTGTACCCACTCGCTGGGGGGTTCAGTCTAAAGATGTTCGGCCATTTCCTTTGCGTTATTCTGTCATCTGCGGCCGTGCATATGAGAAAGGGCTTATCCAGTTTCTCGGCCATCCTGGCCGTGTACACTGTGTTGCTGCTGTGAAAACCCCCGACGAACATGGCAACGCCCGTTTCTTTGACCAGGTTCTTAATCACATTTTCGCCTATTCGCCGATCTCCCTGGTCATCACCATAGACGAGCTTTAAGGGGCGGCCCTTGATACCTCCGTTTTTGTTGATTCGTTCTAAGGCCATTTCGAATGAATTCTGCATCATGGTGGCGAAGGGAAATTTCTGGGAATGCAGAATCCCAATGGCAATGGGTTCTGATGCCTCACCAGATTCCAGGGTAACGAAACAGGCTGCGAACAAGAGAATAAAAAGGAAGGAAATGACCCATCTTACTCTGCTTTTCATCGTTCACTCCTCCATTATGGGTTGAACATGGTTTGAACTGACAGAGCGCTAAAAGTGTTCTAGCCTGACTTTCCTATTTATAGTCACGTCAGTCAACGCTTTCCAATTTAACC
>CAYWMP010000122.1:5033-18348 GCA_964459445.1 uncultured Desulfobacteraceae bacterium | reverse complement strand
ATAATGATCAACGTTGATTCAAAGTTGAAACAAATTTCAAATATTTTTGGCTAGTTTTAATACTGTGCGTCAATGAGCAGAGGCTCGGGGATCTCTTGGAGGGGACGAACTAGGTTCAGTGAGTCGACCTTTGGCAAACTACCTACCATTGGCGGGCGGCTAACTATTTCAATAATATGCCTGAAGGCGATCCCCGCATTTCACAAAACCCTCGGCCCGCCCGCCTGGCAAGCAACTTTCTTCGCACTACCGATAAGACTCTTCGTCCCGGAAAGAGATTGCTGAGGCTCTGCTTTCTCGAAAAAGGCAAAAATACTAAAAGTCTGAAAGCTTTCCAAAGCCATCTATTAAATGATGCAATAGGTGCGGCATTTCCAAAACACGAAATCATGTCCGCGTCGGTTCAAATAGGGCGTTTTAAAATTGCCTCGGTTTTTATAATTGATGCACTTCGTACCCACCCTCTTGAAGCATCGGACGAAGGCCTCTGACGTGGGGTGCGCCGACAAAAGCTACGGCATTTCCTTCTTCTAGGTATGGAAGCATCCTTTCATATAGTATTCCATCCCTTCGGTCAATAACATCGCGGTGACGACTGGGAAAGCCTAGGGATAGTGATTTCAACCCTTCAAGATTTCCGTTCATATAGCATTCTACGTATTGTCTGGTGTATTCAGGCCAGAGATGAACATGCTTTAGGAAACTGATTATTCTATCATGGGAAAGGCGTCCCAGTACGTCAATCTGCTCCTCGATGGTCTCCAAGAACACAATATGTTTCTTCATCTCCTTGGCTATGGAATACCCTTCATAATCCACCGAGTGTTTCCAACCGTGTCTCTCAAGGTAACCACTCCAAATCGTAAAAAACGCCAACCACGATCTCATGCCTTTTGTCATGGCATAGACCGGATTTTCTTCCTTAAATGTTCGAAGGTCTATCAGGAAGGCCGGACTTTTGTTCTTGCAGGTTGGAAACAATGCCTCTGAAACGCTTTTTTTTGTTTTTGCATCCAGTTCATCAAAGATGTGGGTTTTGTTGTCCGCATTTGTTCCTGCTTCCCTAACCTTGGCCATGTTTTCCTGGTCGAGAGGCCCTTCCATAAGGACGTTATTAGCGTCTTGAATGCAACGGGACAGGGATGATCTGAAGCTATAGGGAAAGAAATGAGCCGTGCCTATCAGGTAGGACTTTTTGTGGTTCTTCTCGATCTCCCACATCATTTTGAGTTCTTTTTCTTTTGTTTTCCGTCTGAAGATCACGAATCACCCGCCTTTTTTTACTGCGCCATCGCCTTAAACATATCCATGATGGAAGGCCTTTTGAGAACCAATTCACACATCTCGTATTTTCGAGATGGAATGCCTCCCCATTTTTTTTTAAACCGACGGATGCCCTCGTTCACGCCCAGGCCGAGATGAATATATCGCTTTCCAAGTTCCCGGCTCATTTCGATCATCTTAAAACACAGTAGGTCGGAGGCCCCGGTGACATAATGCTTCTTGGAATGGCAACCAATCACGTAGGAAGTGAAGTCCTTGGCGCTATTATCCACAACATAGAATGCCGACAACTTGCCCTTCGCATCCCATGCATTCAATACGGCCGAACCTTCTGCGTGCCCCACGTAACCGGGCATTTTCAGCAATAAATCCCTTACTCGTGTTGGAGGCTTCGCTCTTCTGATAAACTCCGCCGAAAGCGTCTGATGTTCATCGCGCATTTTGCACCCTTGCTCCACCGTGAGCAATTCTTTCGCCTTGTTCACGATGCGTCGCAGACCGCCTTTGAGCTGAACGTCTTCACTCTTTAGTGTATAAAAATAATCACTTTCTCGCTCTCTACAGGCTGCATTTCTTCCGGCCGGCAGCTCAGGCGCCATAAGGGAAAAATATTTTGGCCTGAATCTTTCAATGATCTTTTCTAAAGTATCCTCCAAGTCGCTCACAACGAATTCATGGCTGAGGGGGTATCCAACAAGAATGATCCAATCCCCTCTATGACAACAAAAGTAATCATCTATGAGGAAAGGTTCCCCTCCTGATACATGTGTCATCAAACCAACGACATGTTCCGGGATATAGGCCTTGTCCAAAAGCTGTTTTTTTTCTTCGATGGTGAGCATGGGGCTACTATCCGATAAGTTTTAGATTACCAAAAGGGCTGATCAAAGACAATTCCCATCAGAGATAGGTTTCCGCTGTTTACTTTAATAAAGCACCCATATCATGATCGATATTGCCAGAAAAACGAAAGGCAGAGCGTTTCGACTCTGCCTTTCTATTTCTTTTGTTATTAGATTGTTCGGTTTCTTGGTAGTTTGCTGGTACTCTTTGTCCTTTTTGTGTCGTTATTTAGTTGTTTCTTTCATCGATTCGGTTGATGGTTTCATCTTGCCTAGATGGCCTTCTCCATTTCCAGGTCTTCCAGGCCACCTGCCTCAAAACATGCGGTTGCCAATTCAAAGGTACGATAATCCAATTCCACATCATCCCATCCCAAGGCATGCAATCGATCATTTACTTGGAGGATGCTGGTTTCAGGATCAACCGATATTGTTTTTGCCAGATTCCTGATGAAGCCTGGAATGAGGTTAGGATCCATTCCTTTTTGTTCTAACCGCCCTACTAAAAGTTCTGTAAGCTGACTCAATTTTCACCTCTCTTTATAAATTCGTTTCTTTATCTGTGTAACCTATTTAAATTATTTTCTTTTTTTTCGAAATTTTCCTGTTTAGTTCAGGTTTTTATTGAATGTGGACAAGGTTACTGATGCGTATTTGACCGTTACCTACGCAAGAAGCATGCAAAAAAACCTAGCTTCAAGGTTTTATTTTTTTCCAATTGCATATCAGCGAATTAGACTGCTCCTCTTTGAACGGCCCATAAACAAAAGTGCTTTTGGTGGGTCTGAAAATGTGTAAAAAACACCACCTTTGAGTAAATAATTACACACTTTCAGGGAGGCAGCGGATCGGTATGCCTCATTAAAGAAGTGATTTTAAAAATGCCTGATTTCGGCCAAAAAAAAGCCCCTGAGACGATATCCAGTCCGCTGCCAAGGAACTGGTTTTATCTCAGGGGCCGAGCCGGAGGAAAGAGCGTTTCCCGTTATTTATATCGACTATATGGCCCGGAAACTTTAGGAAATTCGATTCTTAATTATGGATTTTTCTAATGGGCAGTTGCCTCGCTTGGCACAACGATCACATCCAAGCGCTCTCTTCTTCTTAAAACCCCTATCGGTACGGGCTTGCCAATTGGCCATTCTGAGAGGAATCGGTGCAGATCATCGATTGTTGCGACATCCTTTCCTTTGATCGACACAATAAGGTCTCCATTTTTCAAACCCGCTTCCGCCGCCGGGCTTTTGGATTCCACCGACACAACCTCCACGGCCTGCCCATTGGCAAGACCGTGAAAACGAACAACTCGCCGATGTATTTGCCTGGGCCGACCCGCTATGCCGAGGAAACCTCTTTTAACCTTCCCTTGTGTCAGTAGCTGAGACACCACCCACTTGGCGGTGTTGGACGGAATGGAAAAGCCGATACCCTGCGCCATGGCAATAATGGCTGTATTGATACCTACGACTCTCCCTCTGGAATCAACGAGCGGCCCTCCTGAATTTCCTGGATTGAGGGGGGCGGTATGCTGAATGATATTCTCGATAAGACGGCCGTCCCTGCTTCGCAGGGCCCGACCCAAAGCGCTCAACACCCCGGTGGAGACGGTGGACTGGAATCCAAAGGGATTGCCGATAGCTATGACCAGCTGTCCGACTTTAAGGAGCGAGGAGTCTCCCAAAGCAACACAAGGAAGGGCGGAACCGTTTGCCCGGATCACAGCCAAATCTGTCGCCGGATCGGATCCTACCAGTGTGGCATCAAGAGTAGTGCCATCCTCTTGCGTCACTTGGAGTCGTCTTGATCCTTCGACGACATGGCTATTGGTGAGGACGTAGCCGTCCGGTGCGATCAATACGCCCGACCCTGCGCCCAACTGTTCGGGACCGTTTCTTCCCGTTCTTTTTCCAACGGAGATACTTACTACTGCTGGTCCTACCGTGTCGGCCACTGTTGTTACCGCCCTCGAGTAGGCATCGAGAAGCTCGACATCTGGCGTGTCTTTCGGACTGACTTCCCGTCGATAATTCAGATCCTCATCAGGTTCTCCTCCGTTAACCAATCTTAGGGTTTCTTGAACATGCGGCTTCATAATCCTTTTCTCCATGGTTTTGAGTTTTGAAGAAAAACACTTTAAAGAACCAGACTAATATAAGAGGGGTTGCATCGTTGGATTCTGCAATTCATCCATTGGCCCACAGAGACCTTTTCGAATTGGCCCATTTTGGCCCTGTGTTCATTTTACCTAAAAAACTAATGCAGAGATTCATTTTGGCAAGTCATGTCCCTATCGGAACATTAGAGAATGGCACCGATAAACATGAGAGGTTGGTAAAGGTGATGTTTTTCTCGGTTTTTGTTTTTTGGCAGGTTTTGAAAACCAGAATGGCCTTTTAGAATTTGAAGTCTAACCCGAAAATGACACCCACGTTTTCGCTGGCATTTTCAAATAGGCTCTTATCTTCGGAATCATCTATCCATGTTCTTCCATCAGCCTTATCGGTTCTGTAAGAGGAAGTGCTTGAGGTATTTGCGTCATTTCCATTGGCGTTCCAACTGATGCCATTTTCATCTTCCAATTGAGCCTCCAAATGCCGATCTCCCCAGGAATCCAGTTCGAATTTGATAAATGTTCTGCTTTCATCTTTCTTCTTCAGATTTTCTTTTCTTGCGGTTGCTTCGGCATTGTCTTGCGGGTTCAGGGCCTTTGAAATATTCTCGATGGCTTTGGCATTCCAGACACCGACTCGCCTCAACGCCTTCATAATTGCGTCTTTTCTCGAGAGTTTTGAATCCTCATTGATATAGTACTTGGCAACATAGCAAACCCTTTCACTCTCGTTGTTGGTCATTCCGCTATCTGTCATCACGGCTACGAGATTTTCGGTACATGGATAGGGGTTATTCGCCATGGCGCCGCTTATTGGGATTACTAAGAAGGCAAATAAGATAAAAACGAATACCAGACTCCTCATTTTTTCGATCCTTTCCGAAATAGATGCCCTGATTAATATACAGCAATAGGGTGTTTGTGTCGTGCTGACCCAGACACAAATAAGGAAGAATGCAGCAATACTTTAAACTACCACAATGTAAGACTAAATTTTTTTGATTCAAGGCGTGTTGGGAGCCTTTTTCATTGAAAAATAGAGTTTCCAGGAAAGTGCGTTGTTCAGGATTGTTTAGAGACTTTTCTTAGGGGGCGTTCCTTTGTGCGGTCACTTTTTTCCTTCATCTTGAAGGATGGGAAAAGACTCTTGTAATCACCTTTGGCAAGGAGCTCTTTTTCGACCTTTCTCTGAAAAATAAGAGCAAACCGGTTTAACTTTCCTTCAATAAGGCTAATTCGCCTTATTAGAAGATTATGGGAGAGGGCTGCGGGAATTGCCACAATAAGGCCCAATGCAGTGGTCACGAGTGCTTCGGCAAGACCGGGCGCAACGTTCGCAAGGCTCGATGTCGTGAGGCCGCGAAAACCTTGAAAGGAATGCATGATCCCCCAAACCGTTCCGAAGAGACCAAGAAGAGGTGCTACGCTGGCACAGGTGGCCAAAAATGAAAGCGACCCAAAGAGTTTTTCTGATTGGACCCGAACCTCCGTCCGCATGGCATTGCGCAGGATTTCAGATAGAATCTTTATTTTTTCTATGGATCCCAGGTCTATGCCTTTTAGGCGTTTTAATTCGCTAAATCCCTCAACCGCCACCCTATAGGATGGTGATTCTTGATCTCTTTGGACGTGTTCAAATAGGGATCGAAGATCCCGTGCCTTTTCTATTGCGCTGGGATCCTGGTCCGTTTTTTTCTTTGCGGATCTCAACCGGGAGATCTTGGAGAATATCAACGCCCAGCTCAATACGGACATCGTGAGCAAGACGATTATTACAATCCTGATAATCCAGGTTGATTGGCTTACCATATATAACAGGTCGAGCCCTTCCATTTACCTCTCCGTGATCAATTGCAATTCCCCCATAATCACCCGCTAATAGATTCAACTATGGCGCCGTGAATTTTCCCAGGCTCTTCATGAGCACGGCGGCTTCTTTCAAACCAATTTGCATTCCCATCCTTTTCGCATTTCGTTTCATTGTCCACGCATCAAGGAATCCAAGGGGGCGCATTCCTATTAGTTTATTAATCACTTGACGCTCCTTGTCCATCCAGCTGAACTCCTTGAGAATGGCTTTGGTATAGCCCTCAGGGTCATCCCAATTGTTTAGGAGTATTCTGACACTTTTCACCCCGGGAACGATCCCGTCTCCCGGAATGGGCGCTACGCAACCAATGGCCTCCCCTACCCCCCAGATGCTCCCTTCCCTGTTATCCCATAGGAAGGGTCTTGAGTATCCCGGGGCAGCGATACGCAGATCGCCTTCACATTTGCAAATCACTCGGCCTTCTGCCTCTATCGATTTTCTCTCTAGCCATCCCAGATGCTCTAAGATCTCTCTCGGTTCATCGAACAGACTCCCACATCCAATATGGTACTCCTTGTCCCCGAGGGGGAAGCACCAAGCGTATCCGATCCCGCCCAGCCTAACGCGATTAGGCAATGGTTCGATCATCCGAAGACGGTATTGGGCACACCGCAATATGATATCCTCTTGAACTCTGGGCAAATATACACGCGAAACCCCCGTGGCATCGATAACCCGTTCATAACTGTTCATCTTTAAGGGATCGTAACAGACAGATACACCTCTTAGAAAATCTTTGAGGAGTCTGGGCTTGTCAAAGGTCAATAACTCTGCGCTTACCTTGGCCTCGTCGATCATCACATAATCAAATTGTGAGAGGATATAATCTTCAAAATTAAGCCCGACAGCTTCCACCATGGTAGTGAACTCCTTTGATGTACCCCACGCGCAAGGACTTATGCCGCACTTTGTCCTATGGGGTCGATCAAAGATGTCGACATCATGCCCTTTGTTCCTCAATACCCTATGCAGGTAAGCGCCTGTCATACCGGCGCCCGCGATGGCAATTTTCATTTCAGATACCTTTTGGGACTGGTGTTGAACTTAACCAAATAATACTGATCTGTTTCTATGACACCTGTAACTTGGGTGTGAGTATTGGACAAGTCATTTCTGTGGATATTCAGGAAAAGTAATGGAAGAAAGACATCGGCGAATCAATCGATACGATACATGGGCCACTCCACATGACCCTGCTTGCATCGCGGGCACCGGCCGGGCCGCGTGAATCGTTTTCTTTCTTTAAAGGTATAGCCGCAGACCAGACATCGGAAAGGGAGCACGGCGAGTCTTTTGTGTTGCGCTGAAACGGTGCGAGCGATGTGGGGAAGATGATCATAGACTTCCCTTTCACGTATCCCCAAAGCCTGGGAGAGATCCCTTGCATTCATCTCAGTCTCGACCAATAGACCAATGATCCTTTGTCGAACCGTCTCCATTGAATCACCGCTATCCGAAGATCTTTGAAAGTTCGTCCTGGTGATAAACCGGCAAAGGCATGGTCTCCCCTTCTTTCTTCATTATCATACCCTTCTCTTTTGGCAGCATGGAACCGATTCGGACGGCCATTATGTCATTCTCCTTCAATAGATCTATGAGCTTCTCAGAGAAACCAGCAGAGACGGCTATTAAAAGGGACCCTGAAGCAAAAGTCCCTAAGGGATCGACGCCAAAAAAATCACAAAAGAGTTTGGTTTCCTTTGTTATCGGTATGTCCTCGAAGCGTATTTCCACTCCTAGATTGCTCGCCGTTGCCATCTCAAAAATACCCGTAGAGATTCCCCCTTCGGTGGGATCGTGCAGGGCATGCACATCCCGGTACCCGGAGACAAGCCCGCCCTCTTTGACAACGCTGATACCTGGATTGTGAAGGTAAGCCTTCGCCCTCCTGACCATATCTTCTTGAAAATGGGAGTAGAGTTCCTTTTCCTTTTCCATTGCGATGATGGATGTCCCTTCGATGGCCGCAGTTTTTGTAAGGATCAAATGATCTCCCTCGCGAGCCCCGGAACTGGGCTTCAGATTGTCTGCGGCCACTTCCCCGAGCATCTGTCCGATGACAACCGTATTATTTACGCTGCTGGTGATTTCCGTATGCCCGCCGCAATAGACGACCCCCAGTTCTTCGCAGGTTTCGGAAAGCTGGCCAAATACCCGTTTCAGATCCTCTTCGTTGCTCGATTCCGGCATCAGGATCGTCGCCAAAAACCACAGAGGCGTGCCTCCCATTGCAGCGATATCATTGGCGTTGATGTTTACGGCATAATAGCCGATTTCATTCGTGACATGGGTAATGGGGTCGGTTTTCGCTATGAGGTAGCGGGTGCCCATATCGATGATTGTCGCATCCTCCCCAATGCCCGCCCCGATCACGACCCGGTTTCCTGACCGCGTATACTGTGAGAGGAAATTTCCCAATATCCCCGGATCGATTTTTCCTGTTGGCAAATGTGATTTCATTTTTTAATCCTTGTTGGTCTCTTCGGGTATTTGTTGGGATCGATTGGCGGCCGACCTTGGGCGACGTATCGGCGAGGAGATCGCCTGGGGCATTCATGAGAAAAAGGCATGCTTTTTAAAAGGAAGATAATGCTCGGCAATGAAATTCAAAGGCTTCTTTGCCTTTTGAAAATTGCCGTGGAGAGCCATGAACACCTCGGACAGTTCCAAATCCCGTTTCGATTGATGCTCGGCGGCCAGCTTGTAAAACTTGCGGCCTTCCTCTTCATATTCATCGGGACTAATTCCAACCTTGCCGCGAAGATACGGTCTGACCTGTCCCGTGATTGGATAGCGATAATCCCTTTCGACATAATCGGGGAATATGCCCAGCACAAAGAGGCAGACGTCCGCAATCCGCTTATAGAACGTCAGCCTGTGTTCCTCCTCGACGACGTCTGATAAGCTTCTGAGGCTCTGAATATCCAAATCATTAAAGCGGATCTTCTTCCACAGGCCTTTTCTTACCCTAAATGAAATGGCCCAACTCTCAACTCTTGTGAACGATGACAGCATATCGGCGAGGTATATGAGGAGGGATTCGTTGCTAAGGAGGTCCACAACGTCATTGGTGTCAAAGACCGGAACCCTCATGCTGCTGCTCTTTTCCACTGTATAACCCATTCTCTCCAGTTCGCTGGCAGCCCTTCTTAGAAAGATTTCAAAGAATAGTGTCGGAGAGATTTTCAGGAAGGCCTCCTCATCGTCCATCACCCGCTTAAATACCCGTTTGTCTGTAATGAAATTGTTTCTGAAATCATCATCTTCCCTGATGATTTGTTTGAGTCTATTCCTGTCCTTGACTTCGGGGGAGGCCGCTTCCACAAGGAAATCAAGATCCCTATCAGACAATCTCAAACCTTTTAGTTGCATGTAGGCCATCTTAGATTACCTCTTTTCCGGAACTTCATGAAATGCTTCGGCAGGTAATATTATAGATGCGGCGCCTTCTGAAAGTCAAACGGTCGAATCTGCATAAATCCACATATGATCTTGCCTACATGCAAGCGAGCCGTCTTAGCACGCATTTGGGAGCATTTCACTTAAGGCTCGGTTCGGTTTTCACAATTATCACTGGTCAAACTGTGATTGCATTTTTACAAAGCATTTTCTTGACGAATGCCTTTATTGCGGAGATAAGCATCTATCCAGAATCTAATTGAGTGTCACCTCATACGGATTACATACGAAATATTTAACGCGCATTATTTTTAACGCGCATCAATTCAATCGAAATATCTAATGAAGGGAGGCATGCGAAGTTTTAGCCTAACCTCCAAATTGTACGAATTCATAAGTGGACTTAAAGAACTCCCTCGATGCGCATGCGCTGAAATGATCTCCGAGTTGACGCTAATTCGTATTGACAAATCATCCATAGCTGGCTATATTACGTTAAAAATAACGCACGATATATAAAACGTACGATATTTTTTCCGTAAATAATGGGGGTTTAAAAGAATGAAAGCAAATCCTGGAGGACCGGTTACTGGGGATGCAATTATAGGAAGGGAGAAAGAAATCCAAGACATATGGGGCAAATTGGAGAAAAGGAGTGTTATCCTCAGTGCAGAACGTCGCGTCGGCAAAACAAGTGTGTTGAGAAAGATGGCCGAGCACCCTAAAGACGGATGGCTGCCTATTTTCTGTTTAGTGGAGTCTGACCGCCATCCCATCGATTGTGTAAAAAAGATATTTTCCGAAGCCGATAGGCTCAAAGCCCGAAGTGATAAGGGCATTTGGTTGGGAAGAGTCAGATCTGCTTACAAGGCAATAGCTGGGACCGAGATCAGCGGCTGGAAACTCCCACCTATTCAATCGGGCTGGAAGAGTCTTTTCGACGCCCTTATTGCAGATATTTCTGAGAACACGGAAAATCGAATTCTTATCATGATCGATGAGTTTCCCATGATGATTTCAAATATTATTAAGGATCATGGCGGGTCAATAGGTATGGAATTTCTCGACGCACTTCGCGAAATCCGTCAAAGGTATGAACCCTCTAACCAGATCCGCTTCCTATTTTCAGGTTCCATAGGCCTGCATTTGATATTGCAGCAACTGAAATCTGACCACGAGTACAAGGGTAATCCAACTAACGACATGTCACTGAAAGTCCTCTCCGGCATGACTATAGAGGACGTTGAATTGATGTGCGTCAAATACCTGGATGAAGAAGGAATAACACGAGACGAGGTAGCCGAGTTTGATCAAAGAATGTGCGATATCACCGACGGTCTCCCTTTGTATATCCAGTATGTGTGCGAGAGATTCCAAAATCCAAACCGGAACCAGGTTTACCCTGACGACATTGACGCAGAAATAAGGACTATGATGGACGACCGTGAGATAACTTGGTTCAAGAACGCAGCAGAGCGGATTGAAACTTATTACGCCAATCTTCAAGCTGAGCATCGTTCGTCGGCCATCCTGAGGATGCTTTCCCATGAAGAAAACTTCGTGCCAGAAGAGAATATCATTGATTACGTTCGATCCCAAATGACAGTAGAGTATGATGATGAAGTTATTTCAACGCTCGAACTGCTTCTTGATGACAATTACATCATCAGGGATACGACAACTGGGAAAAGACGATATCGTTTCAGATACGGCATCATGAGAAGGTGGTGGAAAATCAACAAGGGGTAGTATCTATGGATAAACCTAAGAGCATAAGAACGCTTCAATCCTTTTCGCCAGGCTGGTCGGATCCTGAGATATTGGAAAAAACACTTGTTGGTCGCCTGGACCTCGTAGATCGGCTGGAGGAACTGGTCATTGACGGAGCCGGTGGGCCAAACAAGCACCAACGACTTATAATCGGCTTCAGGGGAAGTGGTAAGACCCACGTTCTCCGTGTGCTTCACAACCGTCTTTGGTCAAATGAGGAATTGAAGAAACACCTCCTGACGATCTTCCTCCTTGAGGACGAACTGGGCGTGGCGTCTTTTTTGGATTTCGTGGTCCGTTTGCTACGCGCGATTTTGCGGTGGTACCCGGAAAAAAAAGAACTGGGCATAGGATTGGAAGAGATCTACGACCTTCCACCTGACAGGCAGGAATCTCGAGCTGTTCAACTATTGCTTCGGTCGGTGGGGAGCAAGGACATTATTATTATTATGGAAAACCTTGGGATCACATTTGATAATACCAAGGGATTCGGGCGCAACGGACAGCAAGCTTTGCGAGACCTCGTTCAGAAGCACCCGCATTTCATGATATTCGCATCTTCACAGGCCTTGGCCGAAAGCATCAAGGATGAAGACGCTCCTTTTTACGGCTTCTTCAAGATCATACACTTACGAAGACTCACATCGCATGAGGCTATGGTCTTCCTGAGAACCATGGCTTCTGCTTATGGGAATCAGGAAGTCGTCTCTTTTCTAAACACCGAACAGGGTCGAGGCAGGATGCGGGCCATATACGAGTTCACAGGAGGCAATCACCGCCTTCTCGTCGTCTTTTACGAATTTCTCATATCCGATTCGGTCGCTAAACTGAGCGACCTTTTTATTCAAGCCCTTGATCCCTTGAGACCCTTCTATCAGGAGCAAATGCGCAGCCTGTCGGCCCAACAGCAAAAAATAGTCCAATTCCTTAGTTTGCAGCGCAACCCTTGCTCTGTGAAAGATATTGCCCGTGCATGTCTGGCTGCCCCGAATACCGTCTCCAGTCAACTGAAGGATCTTCTAGACAAAAATTTCGTAAGTCGAATTGTGCACGGAAGGAAATCCTACTATGAAATCGCCGAAGCTTTGTTTCGCATTTGCCATGAAGCTGAATTGGAACAGGAAGGGGCACCGGTGAGACTGTTTGTTGACTTCCTGGGCAATCTTTACACGGGAGAAGAGTTGCAGCTTCGATACCGCGGATTCTCTCTCCTTGCCAAGCGATTGGCTAGCTTAGGCGATATTCCATTCGCCGAGGAAGCCAAACTATATTCCCAGACCCTCTCCCTCTATCATCCCGATTTGTCGATTGATTTCCAAGGACCTAGCCTGCACGAGTCTGACACAGAATATGAGCTTCACGCTCTATTTCAAGAGATGGCGCAATCGGGTGCATATCGAGAGATCATACAGATGGCTAAATATCTGGGTGAGGAGAAGGACGCCTTCATCCTCCGGACCGAAGCCAAAGCCTTTGCGGAATTAGGGGATACGGAAAAGGCAGTTGTTCAAGCAAGAGAAGCGCTCGATAGAGATGCGGATGACGTAGATGCCCATATTCTGCTTGCGAGAGTTCTGTCTCGGCGTCCCGAAGAAAAAGATATAGCCCTAAATCACGCTGTTCGTGCATGCGAATTGGAGCAGGACAATCCGCGTGCCCTGGCAAGTATAGGGATCGTCCACCACAATCAGGAAGATTATCGCAGAGCACTCAAACATTTCGAGTCACTCAGAATAGCCCATCCTGATTATGCCGACGGCTATAAATTGTCTGGGAGGGCGCTGGAAAACCTCGACCAAAAGGAAAAGGCCGAGGCCATGTACCGGAAGGCCCTGGAACTAGATCCCAAAAACGCGAACGCCCTCGAGCGACTCGGCATCCTGCTCAATAATGCTGGCCATCACAAAGAGGCGTTGGAACATTTCCACGCCCTCAACGAGGCGCAACCGGACTACTCGCTAGGCTGGTACTTTACGGGGAGGGCACTGGAAAACCTCGACCAAAAGGAAAAGGCCGAGGCCATGTACCGGAAGGCCCTGG
>CAYWMP010000122.1:0-4933 GCA_964459445.1 uncultured Desulfobacteraceae bacterium | reverse complement strand
AACTAGATCCCAAAAACGCGAACCCATGGCAGGCATTATGCGGGATTTTGGAGAAAATGGGACGGGCTGATGAGGCAGCCGCAGCTTTTGAGGAAGCCGCACGACTTGGGGTCGATAGAACACAACTCCTGAACTCTCGCGGGGAAGCGAGACGTGAACGGGGTGAGTATATACTGGCGATCTCAGATTATGAAAAAGCTCTACAGATCGATCCCCACTCCGTCTGGCCCCATTTTAACATCATAAGCGCCCTGATCGCGCTCGGGAGAATTGAGGACGCACTGGCCCAGCTCCCTCTTGCGATTAAGTGTGATCGCGCGAGCAAGACGCCCTTCACCCATAATGTTACACAGTCATTTTTTGAAAGCACTCTTTCACTTTTTGAATATGCGCCAACCGCCTCTTTTGAGCACTATCTCAAAGAGGCGCTCGACATCATCGGATCCCACGAGCCGGCCTATATGCAACGTTTCGAGGCGTCACTGCCGCTAACGATCTTTGCACTTCTTAAAGACCGTGACAACATCAGCGAAGTACGATTCACCCGAATTGTGAAATCCATTAAAAATATCATAGGGAAACGGATGGACGCCAGTGTTGCTGTGCGGTTCCTGGCGACTGGCATTGATTATTTCACCAAGAAGGACCGAAAGGCTTTACTGAGGCTTACAAAAGAAGAACGCAGTGTGTTTTGCAAGGAATTGGGGATTGTTTAGTACACGGTGTTGGTTAGGGGTGGGTTCGTTGTGGAACAGATTAATCTGTTTTGTTGGAGGCGCTCAAAAAATTGGATATTATCGTCCAGTTATGGATACCAAATCCTCTAATACTTGAGAATGGCTTATCTCCTCCTCTGTATTTCTGCTCATCGCGACATGTCTTTTAAATTGATCTAATCGGGTCCTGAGGCTATAGCCCAGGCTCACCTCATTTCTCAAATCATTGGCTACTCGGTCCAATTGGCTATCAAAAATATCCTCCGGGTAGTGCTGACATTGCTTTACCCTGTCTATGTACGACCTGACGAAATAGTCGATGGCTTCATCGAAGATATTGATCGTTCCCTTTGCCTTGGCGATATCGCTGCTCAAAGACTCGAGAACCGATTCAGGAAGGGTCTCGGCCCCTTTTCTTTCTAAGTCATCCAAATCATCGAGAATAGTGTCGCGTCTGATTGAGTAATTCAGAATGGCCTCGGCGCTATAAAGGGCATTCCATATTACTTCCTTCAAAGCCTCACCCCGTTTCTCCTCAAGCGCCGCCCGTTCCCCTGATATGAACTCCCTTAGGTAAATGAGGTTATTCTTCTCGGTCACCGTTCTGGAGGCATCTATTAGGCGATCGATCTCTGTGATCACATCTTTCCTTTGATCAATTTCAAAAAAACCGGGAGCACTGGAGGGTCCTAACGCCTTCCACTGCTGCGTGAGGGTCCTGTGCCGCCCGTCTGGGGTCACGATTGCCGAAAGTGCGACCCTGAAACCCAAATCATTGCTTCTGAAAGGACCTTCCGGCAAAAAGAGGGGCATTTCTTCCCTGCGTCCAGGCATGATTTCATTTTTTCCTTTGCGATAGCTGCCGCCCTTAACAATAAGGCCGCCAGCCGCACCATGAAGCCGCGAACCTATTGAGAAGCTGAAGGGTTCCAAAACCATTTCAGAGGCGTTTCCCGCGGTATCAAACAGACCCAAAGGATTCGAACATCTCGTACCGATCCATGCCAGTCGTTCCGGCGGCCGTGATGCCTCCAATTCAGTAAAGACCGCATATTCTTCGATTGATTGTCTGTTAAATGGGAAAAATTCGCTTCTATTTAATTCATCTGCATTAACAAGGTGCCCCCCTCTGGCGCTGTATTCCCATTCAGCCTCGTTGGGCATACGAAGGAAGCTCGTTCGCCCGCGACTGAATCTCGGGATGGCATCCGGATTGTAGTCGAGGAGCCATTGGGTATATCGCCTCGTAAACTCTACGGCGTCGTACCAGGAGATCCCTGTTACGGGTCTCGCATCATCGGCCGTTAATGGCTCGTTCTGGTCCGGGCATCGACCATCCATGATGATTCGCCATTGGAAATTGGTCACCTCATATTTTCCTATAAAGAAATAAAACGCCCTGGGTTTTTCTCCATCGGATTCACGGCACCTGACGCCTCCATCAGAATTCAACTCTTGAATTCTCATTCGCCACTCGGCGGGCAGATCATAGAGAGTGAAAGGGCCGGATAGGGAAGCCTCCCGTTTGGTTTCCATGAAGCCCTGATTCCTGCGGCCGCAATCTCTACATCCCAATTGAATTTGAGCATCGCCAAGGTAACCATCGGACGGCACGCACACCGGGCGGAGTAGGAGTTTTGCGCCGCAGGGCATAGGAATTTCAATATCACCTTTCATAGGATTGGGATTGGTAGCGTACTGTATGTTGGGAACGCGAGGAGGGATACTGCCTTGATCGGGAGGGCAAACTTCAGCGCCAAGAGGCGAAGCCCAGCTGAACATTATTATGACAATCAGAAATGCTCTGTTAAAAGGAAGGTGTTTGGTTTGGCGAGGATACCTGCGACGACGCTCCCAAGATCCCGCCTTATGGAAGCGATGAATATTTTTAATCAGCCTGCTAAACATCCCGGATGACTTCCGAAGGCTCAATCCTCGCCACCCGAAAGGCTGCATAGGCGGAAGCCAGCATCGATAATCCCAAAGTCAATGCCAACGCAATCAAAATGTGGACCGGAGACAATCGACAAACGTATTCACCGGCCTTGAGATACTGGCCGAATACCCGATTAATAGACATTTCCGCTATCAGATAGAGACAGACCGCTGTACCGGTGCCCAGCAGGCTTGTGGCCCCGGATTGTATGACTGGAAACCAGAGAATACTCCGCGTTGAAAAACCGATCAGACGCGTAATTCCCAGATGCCGACTCTTTCTGCTCACATTCGCCAAAACATTGCTGGCCATGGATGCGAAATAACCGAAAACGGCTACTACTGCAATCAGCCTGAATATGAGGGAAAAGGATCGATCAAGGGTTTGGACTGTTTCGATCTCTTCAACCCTCGCATAGATTTCCAAGCCGTCATTTATAAGGTCTTCTCTCAACGCCGTAACGTCATAAATAGAACGGGCGTAAAGCCTGAAACTCGGGTAATCTCTCGGACCCGGCGGTCTCACCTGCCCCGGCCAGCCGAATATCGGCGCTCCGCGACCATCCCGATAATCTTCCGTTGCCTCAAGCAATTCCAGGCGAACGAATGCTGCTTGCCGCTGAATAGCTTCGGGAGGAAGAACTGAGATCAGCTCCAGATTGATCTGTACCTGTTCCTTTTCCCCGTCAATAGAGCGGCCGATTCTTCCGATAATCGGCTCTCCTCCTATGACCCCGAGTTTGCGGGCAGCCGATTCCGAAAGTACGACTGCATTCCTCGCAATAGGAATTTTACCCCATTTTTCCAAGAGGGGATCGCCCTCGCCTGTGGGTATAAGATCCACAGGAACCGTCTTCACTTGATCCCCATTACGGTATGACAGCACCATGTTCGCAGCGATCGATCGGGTTTGTGGAATGATAAAAGAGACTTCCGGGCGAGCCTTCATGGCTGCCAGCCACTTCTCCCCATAGCGACCACTCCCGACAGGGGAAATCTCCCGATTCCTCGGATCTTCAACGAGTCGGTCAGCCATGGTATTGATGATGCCACTCTTAACCCCAAACAGGACCAGTAGCGGTGCCAGGACCGCAGCTAGACCCAAAACAGCGCAGATGGATAGGAGACGTTCATGAAAATAGTCTCTGAGGGATAACCGAAATACAGTTCCTAAACCGTGCATGCTTTCCTTTTTCTATCCAGAAACCGTGGCCTGAACCGTACCATTGCTTGGATTCTGCTGGAGGTTGAAAGTAATTCGTCGAAAACCTCGATCTTCTACGCGCCCCCAATCGTGTGTACCCACGACCAGAGTAACCCCGGTGTCCTCGGCCAGACCTGCGAAAAGGGACATGATCTCTTCCGCATTGATAGGATCAAGGGAGGCTGTGGGTTCGTCGGCAAGCACAACGGAGGGATTGTGGGCCATTGCCCTGGCTATGGCCACCCGTTGTCTCTCGCCGACGGACAATTGACTGGGATGCTTTTTAAGGTGACGTTCGATGCCCAGTCGAATGGCGAGTTCCTCTACAGTCTCGTCGACTTGCAACCCGAGTCCCAGTCTGCTCAGGCCGATGTTTTCCCGGATTGATAGGAAAGGAAGCAGCCCCCCTGTCTGAAGTACGTATCCCATGTGGAGCATGCGGGTGTGGGCAAGTCGATCCATATCTCTCCGCTCCCATGCCGCGTTCACATCAAGTGGGTCTTCCTTCTCCGGATGAAATGAAAATGCCTCTGCCCTATCGGGACGCAGAATCATGGCGAGAAGGTCGAGCAGGGTGCTCTTTCCGCAGCCGCTGAATCCGACTAAGGCCACCTTTTCACCCTTGTGGATGGCCAACTCAGGCACCTTGAGCAAAAAACCATGCTCTCCGGCCCACAGCTTTGTCACTTCTTGAAGTCGAAAGACCTCCCGAGTCTCTGATTGTTGCTCGGTCAATGGTGTCCCTTTCTCCATCCCTTTCTTAAGTTAAAACTAGCGAAGCTCCGCCTCCCCGGCTCGAACCGCCCCGGGGCGGGCAAACCGACGAGTGTAGAAGTGTTTAAATCGGTTGCTCGGGCGAAGCGATGCTGGTTGCCAGATGCTCGATACTGGATAAAACAAGAAAAGAACCGTTCCTATGACATCCAGCATCCAGGAACCAGCATCTAGTATCTACTCGCAAATGACACTGCAACAATTAGAAACCTGACATAAGTTTAAGATCACGGCTTATAGACACCTAACGTCTAGCCAAACATATTTGAAATTCGCTTCAACTTTGAATCACGTTGCTTATTGT
>CAYWMP010000121.1:0-18444 GCA_964459445.1 uncultured Desulfobacteraceae bacterium | reverse complement strand
TAACCCATGGGGGCCGATTTGATGAGAATGACCTCCCTGGCTCCGGCGTTAAAGCACATCCTGGCAATGGCCACGGTCATGTCCGGATGCACATGGGCAGCGATATTCAGAAAAGAAAGATTGACGAGCAATCCCACCTTGGTTCCCCTGGACACGATCCGGCCCATGCCGCCCAATCCGTCCACAGCCTTGATTGTATTATCAAAGTAATTGGTCCCGTGGACAACAGATATATCCGGTATTGCGGCGGCACCGGTCGTGGCAGGCCCCAGACCCACCCCGCTCAGCACGCCTCCAGCCAAAAACACCCCCTGTTTGATAAATACCCGCCGTGTGATCTTCCCAGACATCGCGTCTCCCTTCTTCCAGGGGAAAAGTTTCGGTTTCTTGCAGAAGACAAAACCCTGAGGGCTTATGCTTTGTGACACCAATTTTAAGGCTATTTGGGGGTTTTTTCAATCATGATCATAGACGCCACCCAACCATAATCGTCAATCATATTTAGATCTGGGTCTATTTGTAAGCCGCTGTCCGAATCCAAAAAATCTACCCTACCTATATATATCCTCAGTATTGACTTTTTGATGGCTTTGCTTTTAACCTAGCAAAGAAACGAGTTCCCCTCCTTTAACCCTTTGACCTTTAGGTTGGGGGGCAATTCACAGGACGCCCCACAAGAAACAGCATTTCCGATTCTGCGACAGAAGGTGCAGAACTTCATATATTACTAAATCAGATTCAGGAATTCCGGATTCAGAAATTGCGAATTGGGGATTGGGGTTTACCCGCCTCGTGGATCTGTATACTTTGGTGCGCGCTATTTTTGATCGATTGGAGGATTTTCTGATGGCCGGAAAGCCGACCTATGAGGAACTAGAGCAAAGGGTAAAGGAATTAGAAAAAGCCGATGCCAAACGCGAGCAGGCGGAGGAGGCTCTGCGGGAGAGCGAAGAGCGATTCAGGGAAATGGCAAAGCTGCTACCCAGTATTATCTGTGAGTCGGATCTTAATCTAGAGTTAACCTATGTCAATAATCTTGGGTTTGAAACCTTTGGTTATACACCGGATGAATTTGATGCGGGCATTAACATCATAGACCTTGTTCACCTCGGTGATAGAGAAAGAGCAGTCACACATGCGAAGCAACTTGCGAATGGGGTAGAAGTCGGCCTGACTGAGTACAGAATGACAAAGAAGGATGGATCAGGATTAGTTGCTCTGGTGAATACTTCCCCTATTTATGAAGACGGCCAAATAACGGGTTATAGAGCCGATATGACAGACATCACCGAACGCAAAGAGGCGGAGGAGGCCCTTCAACAAAGCCAAGAGCGCTACCGTTCTCTCGTGGAAAATACCTTGGACGGATATTTTATTTGCGAAATCCCTTCGGGGAATTTTATTTTTCTCAACAGGAGGATTTGCGATCTTTTCTGTTATTCAATGCAAGAGGGTTTGAACATAACGGTCTGGGATGTCATTGTTCCGGAGGACTACCAAATAATTCAAAAACGTATTCAAGCACGTGTAGAAGGAAGGGAGTCAAGCTTTGCTTCCAATATCTACAACGCCATCCGTAAGGACGGCTCCAAATTCAGGGTGGAAGTGTCCACATCACTGGTCACTCACCAGGGAAAGCATGCCATTCAGGGTATTGTGAGAGATGTGAGCGAGGAGGAAAAGCTTCAACTGCAACTACAGCAGGCAGAAAAGATGGAGGCTGTTGGCACTCTGGCGGGAGGGGTGGCCCATGATCTGAATAATATTTTATCGGGCCTTGTGAGCCTTCCTGAGTTGTTATTAATGAAGATTCCAGACGGCAGCCCACTTAGAAAACCAATCATAACGATTCAGGAATCAGGACAAAAAGCCGCTGCCATTGTGCAGGATTTGTTGACCCTCGCTAGAAGAGGGGTTGCAACGACCGAAGCGGTGAATCTGAATAGCGTTATTTCTGAATATCTAAGAAGCCCGGAATTTGAAACCTTGAAGTCTTTGCACTGGGAAATTGAGATTGAAAACCAACTTGAAACTGGTTTGTTGAATATTATGGGATCGTCCGTCCATCTGTCAAAAACCCTCATGAACCTGGTCTCCAATGCGGCTGAAGCCATGACAGGCAGCGGAAAGATCATCATCTCCACCGAGAACCAATATATTGAAAAGCCCATAAAGGGTTATAACGAGGTGATGGAGGGTGATTATGTCGTCCTCATGGTCTCCGATACCGGCGTGGGAATCTCCTCAGAAGAAAGAGAGAGAATCTTTGAGCCCTTTTATACCAAAAAGGTCATGGGTAGAAGTGGAACCGGATTGGGGTTGGCTGTTATCTGGGCTACGGTTAAAGACCATAAAGGGTATATTGATATTAAGAGCAAGGAAGGAAGAGGAACAACATTTACCCTGTATTTTCCCGTGACAAGAAAAGAATTAACTGGGGATCATGACTTGTTTTCCATTGATGAGTATAAGGGAAAGGGTGAAATAGTTCTGGTGATAGATGATGTAGAAAGCCAGAGAGAAATTGCATCCATGATTTTGTCCCAACTGGAATATGCTCCTATTGCGGTTTCAAGCGGTGAGGACGCCGTTGAATATGTGAAGAATAATAATGTTGACCTGCTTCTTTTGGATATGATTATGAATCCGGGTATGGACGGTCTTGAAACTTACAGAAAAATTCTTGAAATCCATTCCGAGCAAAAGGCAATCATTGCAAGTGGTTTTTCTGAAACAGGGCGCGTCAAAGAGGCCCAAAGACTTGGCGCAGGACAGTATGTGAAAAAGCCCTATACTTTTGAAAAAATAGGTATTGCCGTTAGAAATGAACTGGATAAGTGATATGGGGGATGTTGTTTACAAGCGTGACCCGCCTTCAAATTCCTCGACAGCGGCTACTGCCTCGCATTAAAATACCGGGCAAGGAGGCTTGCCTATGACACCCGCCATCGCGACCATCGCCGATCTCACCCTCAAGGCTCAGAAAATCGTCGTTTTCACCGGGGCCGGCGTTAGCACCGAATCCGGCATCCCTGATTTCCGAAGTCCCGGGGGAATCTGGAGCAAATTTGACCCTGAGGATTTCACCTATCAACGCTTTCTGTCCAGCGAAACCGCTCGGGAAAAATACTGGCAAATGAGCACCGAATTCTACGAAGAGATGCGCGATGTGAAGCCGAACCTCGCCCACGGGGCACTTGTCGATTTGGAACGGGCCGGAAAGCTTGACTGTATCATCACCCAGAATATCGACGGACTCCATCAGGATGCGGGCAGTTCTTCGGAGCGTATCATCGAAATCCACGGCACCGCGCGTACTGTCTCCTGCCTGGACTGCAAAAAGCGCTATGCGCGCAGCGTAGTGCAGGCCATGATCATGGGCGGGACGCGGGTCCCGCGCTGTGATCAGTGCAAGGGCCTCCTGAAGCCGGACACGATCTCCTTCGGCCAGAGTATGCCCGAAGCCGAAACAGCCGAAGCCTACCGGCGCTCGGAGACCTGCGATCTTTTTATCGTCATCGGATCATCACTGGTTGTGCAGCCGGCGGCGTCCATGCCGATCGTCGCCAAAAATAACGGGGCCAAACTGATCATTGTCAATCGGGAGCCGACAACCTACGATCAGCTGGCAGACGTGGCGGTGCATGGATCGGCAGGCCGGATCATGGCCGACATTCTGGCAGCCGTCAAAGAGCGGTTGAACAACCCCGGAGCCTAAGGCCTGAATTCCAGGGCACATTGTTGACAAGGGTAACTCATGCAAATTGCCCTCGTTTTTCCAAAGCAAAGAGGACAAGTCCGTGTTTAACTCTTGCTGCAAATAGATAACAGTCAAATGTGGACTCGACCCTTTAGACTCAAGGGCGACAAGGCGCGCCCTTTTGAACGACTGGGGAGGTGGGATCGATCACACCTCCCCTCTGGCCAAATTACGGTACCTCCGAATCAAGGCCTAAGTGACTTCGCCATCCTCTTCCGCCATGCATTCATAGGAAGCGGAATGAACGATTCGGTTCTTCAACTGGACTCACCAATATTTATTGCAAAAAAGATTTTCGACATGACGACATTCCCCCTACGGTCAAGATACAAGATCCCCCGGATCGACCGGTATCTTACGTATTCGTTTGCCCGTGGCCGCAAAGATGGCGTTGGTTACAGCCGGTGCTACGGTTGGCACACCTACCTCACCGATCCCGGTCGGGTGGTGGTTGCTCTTCACGATATGTACTTCCACCTTGGGCATCTCATCCATGCGTAGGATTGGGAAGTCATCAAAGTTGGTCTGCTGGACTCGGCCATCCTTGATGCTCACCGCGCTCTTCAAGGTGGCGGTAAGCCCGAAGGCAACACCGCCAACCATCTGGGCCTCTATGATCTTGGGATTGACAGCCACTCCGCAGTCAACCGCGCAGACTACCCGGTGAACTTTTATCTGTCCGCCCTCTTCCACCGATACCTCCGCCACCATTGCCACATAGGACTCATGTGGCGCATGGATGGCGATACCTTGATAGAGACCTTCAGGCAATTTGCTTCCCCATCCTGCCTTATCTGCAGCAAGCCTGAGAACCCGTTGTTCTCTGGGATTGTTTTCCAGTAGTTTGTCACGTAACTCGTAGGGATCCCTTTCCGATACTGCCGCGATCTCATCGATAAAGGATTCTACGACAAAAGCGTTGCGTGAATAGGCCACTGAGCGCCATGGTCCGATTGGTACACCCGGATCATCGTTGATATAGTCGATCTGGATATTTTCTATATTGTAGGTCATATCTTTTGAGCCTCTCATGGTGTGCTTCGCACTATTGAACCGCCTGATCACACGGCTTACAACATTCGATAATCCGTGCTTTATGGTGCCCGGCAGCCATTCCGGCAAGACCGAAGGTCCAAACAGGGGTGCGAGTGTATCATAAATAGCGGGCCCGATGGCGCGGTGTCTCCAGGCGATGGGAAAACCGGCCTCGTTTAGGCCGGCCTCCACCCTGTTGTAGAAGGCCGGCCTGTAGTAGTCATTGCGAATGTCTTCTTCCCGGGTCCAGATGACTTTCACGGGGTGCTTCAACTCCTTGGATATTTGTACGGCCTCGGCAACATAGTCCTGCATATTTCTGCGCCCGTAACCACCACCGATAAAGGTTGTGTGGATCTTGACCGCGTCCAAGTTGAATCCAGTGATGTCGGATGCGACCTCGCGGGCGACATCCTGGGCTTGGGTAGGGACCCAAATGTCGCAGGCATCCTGGCGCACATAGGCCGTACAATTCATGGGCTCGGGGCAGGCATGGGCCTGGTAAGGCAACTGATAGTTGGCCTCGAGTTTCATTGCGGATTTTGAAATGGCCTCATTCACGTTGCCGTCCTCCCTCACCCGCTCGCCCTTTTCATTGATGCGATCCGTCCATTGAGCCATGATTTTATCGGTGCTCAGTTTGGATAGGCCATTCATCTTCCATTTTGCCTTTAGGATCCGGGAAGCATTCTCCGCCTCCCAGAATGTCTCGGCAACCACAGCCACCCCGGATTCGATTGGCAGGATACGCCGGACGCCGGGCATGTTTCTCGCTCCATTGTCATCAAGGGACTTGAGTTTGGCGCCCAAAACGGGAGGATGCACAACGGTCGCCGTAAGAAGTCCCTGTATGCGTTTATCGATACCGAACAGGGGTTTTCCCAGGGTCTTTGTCTCAGAATCAAGACGGTGAAGCCTTTTCCCAATTATCGAGAATTCGTTCGCCTTCTTGAGGCGCACCTCTTTTGGCACCGGCAGGGCGGCCGCCTCCTCAAGAAGTTGGCCGTATCTAAGGCTGCGTTGGCTATGTGTATGAATCACGGTACCCTTTTGAGATCGACACTGGGATACGGGTACCTTCCACCGATTGGCCGCGGTGGATATTAAATTTTCCCGGGTCGCGGCTCCGGCCTTCCTCAGGACGTCCCAGGAGGTTTTCACGCTGGTACTACCACCGGTATATTGCACCTTGTAGGCAGGATTCTTATAGACGCGGGCCACGGGCGCCATTTCCGCCCTGACCTTACTCCAATCAGCGTCCAGTTCCTCGGCAACAATCATACTCAAGGCGGTGGTAATCCCCTGTCCCATTTCAGAATGGTGGATCATGATCGTTACAAAATCGTCAGGATTGATGCGGATCCATGCGTTTGGAATGAATACCCCACCCTCTCCTATGCGTCCAGTGGAAGTTGCGCTTTCTGAACTCCCATGGGCAGAAATCCGGCATCCCACAACCAGGCCCATACCTGTTACAAAACTGATCTTCATGAAATTGCGGCGACTCAAATCAATGGTTTCTTTTTCCATTATGACACCTCCTTTGCTGCCCTGTGAATGGCCTTTCGAATGTGTTGATAGGTGCCGCATCGACATAGAATCCCGGACATGGCCTCATTAATCTCTTCATCCGTAGGGTCGGGATTGGATACTAGCAACTTCGCGGCCTGCATGATCTGTCCGGGCTGGCAATACCCACATTGAGGGACATCATCTTCGATCCAGGCCTTGAAAAGAGCATTAGCCACCGGCCCTTCCAGAGCTTCAATGGTGGTAACTTTCCGGCCTTCGACTTCACCAATGGTTAGGGTGCAGGATTGAACCGCCTCACCGTCCAGGTGCACGGTACAGGCGCCACATTCTCCGATTCCGCAACTGTACTTGGTGCCGGTCAGGTCCAGCTTCTCTCTCAAAATCCAGAGCAAGGGCGTGTCCGGATCTGCCTCAACAGCGTACGCCTTGCCGTTCACTTGGAGTCTAATCATGGGTCGTTCTCCTTTCAAAGCCATTGATTTTGCTACAATAGGAATGAATGTTCATTCCATTTACAGGCAAAAAAATTTTCCGGTACACTCTTTCTTAACGCCGGATGGCCTCCCAGCAGAGTTCCTCGGCCAAGGCTTCATTCTCCGGTGTGGGTTCGATTTCGCCCTGCATGAAGGCCTTTTCCATGGCGGTGAAAGCCCCTGTGACGATGGACATGAGGATCTCCGGCGCCACCTCCTTGGTGATCTGCTGTCGGCGGCAAGTCTCGAAGAATTCATGGAATTCCGCCTTGATCCGGTCCCCCAGGTCGCGGCTCTCCTCGTCAAGATATGGGGCGTGGTGATGAAATTCCAAAAACATATGCACTTTTGGGTTCTTACGTGAAAACTTAACCATTCGGTGCCAGACCTCGTGAAAGAGTCGTCGCGGGGGCATGTCCTGCTGCATACTGGAGAGAACCGCCTCGGACATGGCCCGCTTCCAGTGCTGGTACAGGGTATTGACCAGAACTTCCTTGTCTTTGAAGTACCGGTAGATGGTCCCGGCTCCCACCTGCGCTTTTTCAGCAATCAAGGCCACGGACGTGCCGTGATACCCTCGCTCCGCAAAAAGCGCCAGGGCAGCCTCCAAAATGGCTTCCCGCTTGTCCATAAACACCTGTTCCTCAGATCGATCCGGAAGATTCAGACCCCAGAACTCCAAACGGAATGAATCTTCATTCCGGATAATAGGTTTTTCATCCGGTTTTGTCAACAAAATATTCATGAAAGAGGAAGGCGATTTGGGGGTATTTTTAGAAGTCCGCTAAATGTGCCCGTAGTAGTCCCGATGGGCGACCACGGAGAAGGCATAGTCTAATAGCGTCCCCCAACTGAAGATGGGGAGGTCCACTTCTCTCTGAATGGCCCGCGCAAAGGGTTGCATCCCGGTACACTCAAGCATAATGGCGCCGATATTCGGGTTCGCTTTGTAGAATTCTTTGCAGGTCCGTATCATATCCTTTTCGGATTTATCGTAATAGGCCTCGGGGCGCTCCGGGCGCTTCCCATGATCCCAAAGATTGGTAAACTCCGGGCAACCATACTCATCCAAGGCCCCGGCAATGATGAAATTGCTGTTCAGATCAATGCCCACATTTTGAAGGTGGGTGTCGCTCAGAAACCGCTTCTGCGCACACACAATGCCTACCGCCCTTTCAGGACCGATGACTTGCTGGATAAAGGGCACCTGAAGCAGGCTCGACATAAACACGGGGATGTCCACGTATCCGGCCACGTCCTTCTGAAAATAGGCAAAGTAACCGCATTCGGCCGCTACGGCCCTGCATCCTATCCTCTCCAGTTTCTTGGCGGCCCCTTTGATGGGCTCACGGCATGGGCTCTTATCTTCTTCCCAAACAAGCGTATAGTTGTCCACGCCTTCCGCAATCTCATATTGTATCGGGTATGGAAAGGCGCTCGCGTTTCGCACGTCTCCCGGAAAACCCGGGTATGCATCGTCAAGCACGATGATGCCCAGTCCCATCCCATAACAGGTGTGGTTTTTGCGTGTTGTCATATAATTGATACCCATATCACGATTGCGGTAGTACATGGTCATCCCTCCTTTGATAAAAAGAGAATACTGAATATCGAACAAGAAACCGTAGAATCATGAAGTGTTCATATCGGACTATGAATTCTTCTCCATATTTTTTCTCGCTGTTTTGATACTCGTCACAAATATCGAGATCAACTGGTCACTTTCATCAATCAGGGATTCAATTTTTGAAGCCGTTTTCATAACGTCTGCCCGTTCAATCATTAGTAGCCATACCCTCGTTTCACGTAGTTCTTTGAGGCATACCTTCATCTTGTGAATAAAATCAGGGTAAGATTCAGCACTTTGCGCCTCACCATAATTGGGTGCGGGAGATGTGCCACTGCGAATGATTTGCCCGGTAATGTGGTTTCCAAGCTTTGTCTTTGGCAAGGACTCTGCCAAGCGTATAATTTGAACGGCAAAATCTATCAATCTGTCCTCAAGATCATATGTCTTATCTTTCTTCGACATTCATTATTCCTTGTTCGCTGTTCAATATTCTGACTGCCCAAAGCTATAATTACTTTCACTGACGCCTTTTTCTAAGCTTGACTAATCCTCTCTAATATTTCCCGATCCACCCCCTCCCGGATCATATAATCATCGAGGGCCTTCTTAATTCCGTCATCAAGCTCCGGCTTCCGGTATTCTTCCAGCATCTGCTCCATCTTCCTGTTGATATTCTCCAGGTATTTCTCGTTTGGGCTCATGCCGTTGACCCCTCCATTGAGGCTGATCTCGGGATTCCAGGCATGGGTGCGGCATTTTCGTAGGGTATCCGGACTACTTAGGAACTGTCCTCCCGGCCCGACCTCCTTGATTACATCGAAGGAGAGTGTTTCGTCGTTTACCTCCATGTCACTGAGATAGAACTTTATCCGACTGATCAATTCCAGATCCACAATAAACTTCTCATAGGACATCCCGGAAAAGCTGTCCAGGATCCCGGCGCCGTGAACGACCAAATTGATTCCCTTCTGGTAGGCGATCAGCATAGCCATCATGCCTTCGTACCCGCTCTGGGCCGAAAGCGTCTTGGCATCGGTGAGGGAACCTCCGCCCCGGCAGGGAAGCCCATACATTTTGGCCATTTCAGCGCTGTGTCTTATCTGGAACGCATAATAGGGTGAACCGATGGATAAACTTCCGTTCTTGAGGTTTGAGTCTGTAGCGTTCAGTCCATAGATAACCGGTGTCCCTTCTTCAATCATCTGGGCAATGGCAATGCCTGCCAGGCATTCCGCATTTCCCAACGCCAGGTTGCCGGCTGCGCTTATGGGACCCGTCGTGCCTAATGAGGGACAGGGAGAAACGATCATAGGCTGATGGTTTCCGGCGGCATTCAATATGGCCTGGAGCGTCGCATCATCCATCTTGAGGGGACTGATGGGGCTGATCATGGTTAACGCCCTCGGTTTTTCTTGGAGGGTATTCCTTCCCCCAAAAAGGATACCCATCATATCCATGGTATCTTGTACCCCTTTTTCCAGGGAAAGGACACTGTAGAGGCACTTATCGGTAAGGACCATCGAGGCATACAACATGATGAGATGGCTTTTGTCCGGTGGTACATCGCAGGGCTGGACCAGGATGCCGCCGTTGATGTTAAAATGCTCGCACCGATGCGTAAGTTTGGCAAAGTTGATGTAATCATCCAGAATGGATTCCCTCTTGTTCCCCTCCAAATCGACAATGCTCGTACACCCGTACCCGGCCGTGCACTCCGTGTGATCACCGCCGATGACAATGTCATATTGGGGGTTTCTGGCATAGAGGGTGAATTTCTCGGGCGCCTTGCCGACCCACGCCATGATTTGGTCAGGCTCGAAAAAGGCCGTTTGACCTGATAGGGTGACGCCCTTTTGCCTCAATATATCCAGGACTTCGGCATTGTGAAGTTTAATCCCGATCTCCTTCAATATCCTGAGTGATGTTTCATGGATCTTCTGTAGCTTTTCTTTCAATGGCTTCCCTCCGATATTTACACAGGTTGAACGGTTCATCGTTCATTGTTCCCGGTTGAAAAGCTATAACCGGCGCATCCTAAATGGATTATGCATCTTGAGCGGCCGCAAGGCTATTACGTGTGACACAAGGAAAAGATCCCTTAGCCTATGCCTTAAGCCTTGAGACCTAAGCCCTGCGCCTTTCATTTACTGAGTGCCTGTTCCAGATCGGCGATGATGTCCTTCGGGTCTTCAAGGCCGACGGACAGGCGTATCAAACCATCATGAATCCCTGCCTCAGAACGCTCCTCGGGGGTCATGTGTTCGTGGGTAATGGTGGCGGGATGCATGCAGATGGTTCGACTGGTACCGAATGTCACCGCATGGACAATGAGATTAAAGCTATCCATGAGTTTGGCCGCTCCAGCCATACCCCCCTGAACGACAAAGGACATCAACCCCCCATGGGCCTTCATCTGCCGGCAGGCCAGTTCATGTTGAGGATGATCCGCCAATCCCGAATAATTGACATGTTCAACCTTTGGATGGGCCTTCAGGTATTCCGCTACTTGCAGGGTGTTATCACTATGTTTCAGCATGCGCAGAGAAAGGGTCTCGAGGTACTGGAGACCCATCCAGGCATCAAAGGGTTGCATGATGGCGCCTACGAACTCCGTCGTGTTCCATCGGATGTCTTCGATCAAGCCTTCGGGACCCACGACCGCGCCGCCCAATATCGTCGCATTTCCAGCAATGAACTTTGTAATAGACAAGAGCACGATATCCGCACCCATTTCCATGGGCTTCTGTAAAGCCGCAGTGGCTGTGGTATTGTCCGCGAGCAGGGGCACCCCCTTTGCATGGGCCACGTTGGCCACAGCCGAGATATTCGTGATAAACAAACAAGGGTTGCTGGGCGTTTCAACCCAAATCAAGCGGGTTTTTGAATCAATGAGGGCATCCCAGGATTGAGGATCTCCGGGGTCTTTGACGAATCTGAAGTCGATATTACAGCGTTCCGGAAAAATGGTTGCTGCCTGCTTGTAGCCTTCCCCGAAGACGTTTAATGACGTAATGACATTGTCGCCCGGCCGCGCCATGGTGAAAATCAGGTTGAACAGGGCCTGCGATCCGGAACCTGCTGTCAAGCAGGCTTCGCCGCCCTCGAGGGAAGCCAAACGGTCTTCCAGAACGGTGTTTGTCGGTGTCCGGGTCCTCCCGTAAACAGGACAGGGTATTTTTTCAAAGCTCTCATAGGGATAGGTCATGGACTGAACAATAGGCGGAACAAAGGACTTGAAGTCTTCAACGCTCTTTAAGGGGGTGAAGCCGCTGTGGAGGGCCCGGGTATCAAAGCCTAGAGAGGTATCAGGGGGTTTCTGGGCCTTTTGTTTAGGATCGTAGGTCCAGTGATCTCTTATGAAAAACCGTTCTTCATTTGACATGGGGATATCCTCTTATCAGGTTCACAGTCCAAGGTTCAGGGTTGTTTAGGCTAAACGAAAGCAGCATCTTTCACAGGCTTTCAGAGAGCTTAAGGTATAAGCTAAAAAGGTCCATCATGAGCCCTGTGCCTTTTGCCTTGTGCCATTCCTTTTTTATCTCTGAGCCCTCTCATATCAAACAGGCCCAAAAGGGGCTAAGCTTTTGCGGCTCTAGTTTCCGCTCTCTTCAACACGTCCTCTATTTTTGCGTTCACCTCATCGGGCAGTGCTTCAGGAACATGGTTTTCGAGGATGTCCTCTATTTTTAGTTTTGCGCGTTGTCCCATGGTCGTTTCACCCTGCTCCTCCCACTTTTCAAAGGTCCTCCTATCCGTGATGCCGGGCTGCCAGTTGTCTTTGAAACGATTGAGGGTATGGTCGTCGCTCAGAAATTCCCCGCCTATACCCACCCTTTTCACCACATCCAAGGCCAAATGCTCCCGGTCCACCCGGATACCTTCCATCATGCGTCTTATCTGGCCGATAAACTCATCACACATGCAGAGCAAATCAAAAGAATAGGTGAGCCCGAATTCCAGATACCCCACATCATGGACCAGGTTTGTGCCCATCCAAGCCGCCATCATCATATACGTTGCCGCCTCATTAACCGCCTGCTCATCAGGAACCTTGGATGCACTGCATCCACCGAATCCCCAGGTTGGAAGATTGTAGAGGCATCTACCCAGTTGACACAGACCGGCCTGGGTCATCATCGCCTCCGGCGCCGAATAGGTCGGTTGCATGCTGGCCATGTCCATGGGCGACATCCCTCCCCCAAAGATAAAGGGTGCGCCCGGGTTCTTCAACTGATGGATGACGAGGCCTGTCAATATCTCGGCATTGGCCAGGGCGATTGCCCCTGCCATGGTAACCGGGCTTGTGGCGCCTGCCATGATTCCCGGCGCATAGGTCGT
The DNA here is from genome assembly GCA_964459445.1 of uncultured Desulfobacteraceae bacterium. Taxonomy (GTDB): domain Bacteria; phylum Desulfobacterota; class DSM-4660; order Desulfatiglandales; family HGW-15; genus CAYWMP01. Next base: position 5,735 of record CAYWMP010000121.1, on the reverse strand, counting down.
GGGCAGGGCGTTCTCAGCCAATAGGAGGAGTTTTTCAATGGCCTCTTGGGTATGGACTAGGGGTGAGGTGGGTTCATCATATAATACAAACATAGGCTTTCGCGTTAGATCTTCTCGACTGCCCCTCACTGCCGAAGCCATTTCGATAATATCATTCAGGGATTCCCTCTCACCGGCGGTGATGACCTGAGGTTTTATTGTGTTTCGAAGCATCATGGCGTACTTGTGCTGATACTGCACTTTCTTATCGATATCGATCCCCAGCCCCATTGACATCACGAAATCGATATTGGGCAGGGCATCAACGAGTTTGACCGCATTGACAACATCTTCCGAGGGGAAGTCCCGCCTTTCCCCGGTAACGCTATCCAGAATATTCGGGCAATCCGATCCGGTGCCGAAATAGACGTTTCTGCCTTCCAGATACATGCTCGGATCCCCGTTTCTGTCATATATTAGAACCCTTGACGGCGCACTGCCCACCGCCTTCTCAGCCAGCGCGCCGGGAATAAAGACGTGGTTGCCGTTTTTAACCGGGACGCCGGCCCTTTTCAGGAGGTCTACGGCCTGCTCATTGTGCACGACCGTTCCCAAATCCTCCAGGATCTCAAGGGATGCGGAATGAATCTCTCTCATCTGTTCAGAGGTCAGATATTCAAGGGGCGCTGCGTTGAATTTTCGCGTGCATGTGTCCATGCCGAAATCCTCCTAAGGTCACGTTAAAAATCACATCATGCAATTTCTACAACTTGTTGAATTGTACTCAACTATTGAGACTGGCGAATTTATCTAACTCATGGAATACTGGAATGGTGGAATAGTGGTTCTAAAAGATAATTGCCTGTTTTTAATATTATCCACTTCCGAGTAAGCAGTAATTCAAAGGCCCACCCCATTGCTCCATTTTTCCAAATCAAATTGTTCCATGATTCCAGTCATCCAACATTCCAGATGGGGCGGAGCCCCTAATTTCGGGTCATGCCCCTTTAGCATAAATTTCGATTTTGTACGAGAAAATAAGGCCGAAAATCTGGGGATAAATAGGTAAGAATAGGTCGATTATGGGAAGCCCATTTCGAGACCTTTGCAAAACGATCGAGACATTCCTAATGCCGTGCGTGGATCCGTTCGGATTCGTCCGGCACCGTGATGACCGGCGGCACCTTGCGCAGTTCTTCAAGGGGTATATGACACTTGATGACATGCCGGTCGGCAACCTCCCGTTCCGGGGGCGGTTCATTATCACAAATGTCGCCAATTCGTCGGTGGCAGCGGGTACAAAAGGGGCAACCCTTGGGCGGTTTCATTGCGCTGGGCAGGTTTCCTTCCAGCACAATTTCACGCTTGGTCACTTCCGGATCGGCAATCGGCACCGCGGATAAAAGCGCCTCGGTATAGGGGTTATAGGGAGGCGAGAATACTTCTTCCGTTGTCCCCCGTTCAAGAATATGCCCGAGGTACATAACAACAATGCGATCCGACAGGTAGCGCACCACGCTCAAATCGTGACTGATAAAAAGCAATGTGGTTTTATGTTCGCGTTGAATATCCATAAGCAGCTCTGTTACGGCTGCCGCCACAGAGACGTCCAGTGCGGAAACCGGCTCATCGGCGATGACCATACTCGGATTCCCGGCAAAGGCCCGGGCAATACCGATGCGCTGCTTCTGTCCGCCCGACAGTTGTCTGGGCTTTCTGAAATAAAAATCCCTGGGCAGTTTGACCGTATCCAGCAGGGTCATCACGCGATCAAACAACGCCTTTTTTTCTGTAATGCCACCGAATCTCTTGATAACGCGGGATATCTGCCCTCCGATGCTGTGGCTTGGATTTAAGGTATCGAAGGGATTTTGAAAGACCATTTGAAGTGAGCTGATCTGTTTAGAACTGCGGTCCCGAACCGCCGTATCCGAAATATCTTTGCCTTTGTGGCGTATCTCGCCCTCGGTGCCTTTTTCCAAACCCATTAATACTTTAGCAAAGGTGGATTTGCCACAGCCGGATTCACCCACAATGGCGACCGTTTCGCCCTCTCTGGCGGTAAAGTTCAACTCTTCATTGGCTTTTACATACTTAATTCGTTTGCCTGTGATTAGAGCACGCAACGAGGAGTCTCGAACTTCGTAGTACTTCTTCATGTGATCCACTTCGAGCACCTGTTTACCAAGCTCAAGGACCTCTTTGGCTTCGCCCCCCGGGGCCTCTCTCAGGTGATCGATCTCTCTATAACGTAAACACCGCACGCGATGGTCGGCTGCACTCCCCTCGACATACTCCATTTTAAAGTGATCCTGATCGCACAGCCCCGGCCTGGCGTAATCACAACGAGGATGATAATAGCAGCCCCGGGGTCGCTCAAAGGGCAGGGGTAGTTGACCCCGTATCGGTTTCAGCGGTGCCGCATTTTTATCTGCCGTGGGTAAGGGGATACATGAAAAAAGGCCGTGGGTATAGGGGTGTCTTGGCCAGGTGAACAGTGAATCAATGGTTCCCTCTTCTACCACTTCACCTGAATACATCACAAAGACCCGGTCGCAGGTCTCCAGAATCAACCCGAGGTTATGGGAAATATAGATCTGGGACGTACCGAATTCCTTGCTGATATCGGCAACCAGTTTCACGATGCCGGCTTCTACGGTAACATCCAGGGCGGTGGTGGGCTCATCCAGCAGCAACAGAGATGGATTCGACAGGAGTCCCATGGCAATCACCACGCGTTGCTGCTGCCCGCCCGACAACTGATGGGGATAGGAATCCATCAATCGTTCAGGGTCAGGGAGCTTAACCGCGGACATCATGTCCAATGATCTTTGCCAAGCCTCCGCCTTGGAGATATCCTCATGAGCCAGCGGTACCTCCATGAGTTGCATGCTGATTTTGAGGCTTGGATTCAGAGAGGCAAAAGGCTCCTGATAGATCATGGCGACTTCCGATCCACGAATGCCGCGCAGCTCGTCATCCGACAACTGGGTCAGATCGCGGCCCATGAAGGTGATGCTGCCGCTTTTAATGCCGCCATTGGCGCCCATGTACTGCATCACCGCCATGGCGACGGTCGATTTGCCGCACCCCGATTCGCCTACTATGCCTATGGTCTCACCCGGCAGGACATTCAGCGAAAAATCTACCACGGCCGGGATCTCTCCCGCCCGGGTGTAGTAAGAGATGCAGAGGTCCTTGCAGACAAGGACGGGACTTTGACTGTCATCCATTTTGTAGATTACCTCCTAATCACGCAATGAGATTTCACGCAGACCGTCCGCCAAGAGATTAAACCCCAGGATCAACGAAGATATCGCGATACAGGGAAAGAGCGTCATGTGCGGAAATGCCATGGCCATCTGCCGAGTTTCATTGACCATACCACCCCAATCAGGGTCCGGTGGCGGTAGACCCAGCCCCAGAAAACCAAGCACGCCGATGGTAATAATGACGTAACCCAGACGCAGACAGGCATCCACAATAAGCGGGCCGCGGGCGTTGGGCAAAATCTCAACAAGCATCACGCGCCAATCCGACTCGCCCCGGGTCTGAGCGGCCGCCACGTAATCCCGGTTACGGAGATCCAACACCAAACCCCGCACGATACGCATGATCCCCGGCGAAGCGGCAAAGGTGATGGCAATAATGATGTTAATTCCGGAGGCACCGATGGTCGCGATGATAATAATATACAGCACCAACACCGGAAATGAGAGAATGATATCTGCGATGCGGGACAAAATATCATCCACCCAACCGCCGCGATATCCGGCGGCAAGTCCCATCAGAATCCCCACGGTGTAAGCGGAAAGGGTGGCCAGGGGTGCATAGATCAGTACCGTTCGCGAACCCCAGACGATGCGCGACAGGATATCCCGGCCGATATGATCGGTGCCGAGCCAGAATGTGCCGCCGACCTTGGCCGCCTCCATCCCCGGTTTGGCAAAGGGCTGGATAGACGAATTGGGGTCAAAGGGGGCCAGCAAGGGTGCCAAGATGGCAACCAGCACCCAGAATAGGATGAGAAACGTTCCCACCATGCCGACCCAACTTTCCCGCAGCAAGGCAAAAGATTTCAGTGCTCGCAACAGGGCCGCGCCATATCCGGCAGTCGGCATTTGGGTTTTAGCTACTGTTGTGTTCATGGGTATTCAGTCTCCTTAGCTAAAGCGGATGCGAGGGTTGAGGAATGTGTAGCCGATATCGGCTATGGTTTGTGTGGTAACGGCCACACAAACCGCCACCATGGCGCAGGCTTCCAGAAGGGCGATGTCGTTATTCAGAGAAGCCTCCAGGATCAGCGCCCCAAACCCCTTATAGGCAAAGAAAAACTCTACCACAATAACTCCGGACAACAGCCAGTTGATTTGTAACATGATGACCGTAAAAGGGGCGATGAGTGCGTTGCGCAGCGCATGCTTAACGATCACCGATTTGTAAGGCAGGCCCTTTAGCACCGCTGTCCTTATATACTGGGAGGTCATGACTTCCGCCATGGATGCCCGGGTCATGCGGGCGACGTAGCCAAAATCATAGACGATCAGCACCATCGCGGGCAAAATCAACTGTTTAAACTCGAATCCGCCCGACATACTGCTGGTGCCGGGCAGCCATTTCAGGCCGAATACAAAGAGGGCGGAGAAAAATACCGCACTGGCAAATTCCGGCACGGAAGTTGTCATAATCCCAAACACCGAAATCGATCTGTCGAGCATTGAACCCTCTTTCATCCCCGACAAGACGCCTAAGGTCAAAGACAGCGGGATCATAAAGGCAAACGTCCAAAACCCCAATATGGCGGTGTTCCATAGCCGCGGCAACATCACATCGGCGACAGGGCCTTTAAAGCGGATGGACTCCCCCAGGTTGCCGGTCGCAAAATTGCCCAGCCACTTCACATATCGCAACATGACGGGTTGATTATACCCGTGTTGTTCCCGCCACAGCTCCCGCTGCTCTTCGTTTGAAAATTGGCCAAGCACCCGCATTGCCGGATCACCCGTAAGATCCGTTTCCAGCAGCAGAAAAAGAATCAGCGATACGACAATCATGGTAAAAATCATGAATCCGATGCGCTTTACCACCAGGGTGACCATTTTGACTCCTCCTAATATAACTTATACTTATAACTAATAGGCCGGGGAGCGCCGAAACGCCCCCCCTTACCCGAGCTTACGCTGTTTATTCTACTTTAGGGAGACCTTGTGGAAGCGGTAGTATCGGGTTGGATGCATTTCAAAACCGACCACATCATCACGGACCGCTGTGAATACGGACCGGAAGAAAGGCTGGACCATGATGGCGTCATCCTGCAGAATTTTCTCTACCTTCTCCATTTTGACTCGACGCGCTTCAACATTCAGCGTCGATTCGGCCTCGGTCAGGGCGGCATCAAACTCCGGGTTGGCATAGCTGACTTCGTTCCAGGGCACACCGGTGCGGTAGGCCAGGCCCAACACCATGACGGCCAGCGGACGGTGGGTCCAGGAGGTCAGGCTCAAGGGCGCCTTGGTCCAGACATCCCAATATTGCGCCGACGGCATCACATTCATATTGATTTTGATCCCGGCTTTGGCGGCATCCTCTTTAAGTACGGCCACAGCATCCTGTTCCCAAACGCCATCCGTATTCCCCACGTTGCAGGTCAATTCGATGCCATTGGGGAAGCCGGCCTCGGCCAGCAGTTTCTTGGCGCCTGCAATATCCTGCTTGAACGGGGGCAGGGCAAAGTACTCGGGGTGTATCTTGGCGAC
>CAYWMP010000120.1:0-18548 GCA_964459445.1 uncultured Desulfobacteraceae bacterium | reverse complement strand
ATCGTTGAGGGCAACCCTGCCGACACGACACTGACTGAGCAAATGTTGGAGCGTCAGAAACAAATCTTCGGTCGCTACCCTCTCAAAGTTGCCTTGGATGGAGGGTTTGCCTCAAAAGAGAATCTTGCCGCTGCCAAGGGCAAAGGCATAAAAGATGTCTGTTTTGCAAAGAAGCGCGGTTTGCAAGAGCAAGAAATGTGTCGAAGTCAATGGGTGTACAAAAAGCTTCGTAGATTCCGCGCTGGTATCGAATCCGCTGTGTCATGGCTTAAACGGTGTTTTGGCTTTGCACGATGTACGTGGAGCGGCCTGCGCTCGTTCAAAAGCTATGTATGGGCCTCCATTGTTTCGGCAAACCTTTTGACACTGGCCAGGAGCCAAGTTTCGCCAACCTAAAGGAAATACAACACAAATAAGACAGCGGTTGCAAAAAAAAGAGGATAAGTGCGCCCGGTTAAGGATAAATTGCCTTAGCTTGGTTCACGGGAGCGCCGAAAATGCCCTTCTGCACTGCTTTAGGGTATTGCGATCGAATGGAGTAACCGCCTAAGTCTCTCAAAACCGTCCATTTCTGGATGGACACTAATTACATTAAGTTATGCTATTTCATAATTAAAAACACATTCTTTCTTGACAACATATCGAACGATCGATATAGTTTATAAATTATCTACTCTTAATTTCGAACACAACCTTTTCCCAGAGCCCTAATGTCTGTCTCCAAAGTGTAGACACCCAACGCCCCACCCTTAAATAGGGAGAATCAGACATGCAAAACCTTCAAGAAGGCAAGGAAAAACTCATCAAAGTTGCCACAAGCCTCTTTGCCAGTAAAGGGTTTAGAGGAACATCCATTCGAGACATCGCTAATGCGATGGGCATGAGCATTTCCAATATTTATCACTACTTTGACAACAAAGAAGGACTCTTGCTGGGCATATTACAACACTCCTCAATACCGTTAGTCAGGAAGCTTCGCCAAGCTTCAGATCCAAATCTCGAACCTCTAGAACGCTTTAAACGGCTCCTGAGGTCTCACATCCAGCATTCGGCCGAAGGATCGAAAGAAGGCAAAATATTTTTGCTAGATGAAGAGCATCTCTCCAAAGAGGGCGCCGAAATCAACCGCAAGCTCCAGCGTGAGATTCTGAAAATTTATCTATCCTCCCTGCGCGAACTGGAGGCCGCGGGATACGTGCAATGCCGCAGCATCACCGTATTGGCTTTCAATATTTTGGGGGTGCTCAATTGGACGCTTCGATGGCATCGACCGGATGGAAAATTAACCTTGGAAGAGATAACTGAAGAAGTGGTTTCCTTTATTTTAAATGGGACGTTGGGTGGCGTTTCTCCAGATTCAAGCCAAAGCAGCAATTAACCCCCATAGAACCGCGAACGGTTCCAGAACAAGTTCAGGCTAAGAGGAGGTAAAGGCCATGGGTTACACGATAGATATCGACACGGGTGGAACCTTTACTGACGGATTCTTTGTCAATGAAGACCGGGTGGAAACAGTAAAAGTGCCCACAACACCCCACGACCTTACGGTCTGTTTTTTGGAATGTATCAAAGCCGGAGCCGCTCGTTTTGGTGTGAGGCTGGAGGATCTCCTCTATGAAACTGACATTATCCGTTTTTCCAATACAATCGGCACAAATACAATCATCCAACGAGACGGTAGCAGGCTGGGACTTCTTGTCACGGCCGGAAACGAAGTTTTAGCGCCAACCCAAAGTGAAGAAGATAAAAAACCACTTGTTCTCCAGGAAATGGTGCTCGGGATACAGGAGGAAATAAACCAGGCCGGTGAAGTCATTACATCGCCGGATGAGAAGAACATCATGAGGGCTGCACAGGAACTTATCGACCGTGGAGCCCGTTGTCTGGTAGTGGCCTTCACCAATTCCGAATTTAACCCGGAAAACGAACACCTAGTGCGAAAAACGGTCAAAAAGGAATATCCGCGAGACTTTCTGGGCTCGGTACCCGTGTTTTTGTCCTCGGACATCTCCCGTCGGTCAGGAGTTGGAGAACGAATCAATGCGGCCGTGCTCAACGCCTATATTCATGCCAAACTGGCCAAGCTTTTGTACAAGGCTGGTGAGGATCTCCGCCAGAGACTTTATCGGAAGAGCCTTTTTATTGTTCACAGCAATGGCGCCGTGGCTAGAGTGGCCAAAACCCGAGCTATAAACACCTATAATTCCGGTCCGGCGGCAGGACTGTTGGGCGCCCATTTGATCGGCCGGCTCTATGAAGCGAATAATCTGATTTCCGCAGACATGGGCGGAACCTCATTCGATCTCGGTTATGTGAACAATGGGCAGACCAGCTACACCCTCAAGCCGGATATCGAGGGGTTTAGGGTAAATGTGCCGATGTTGGACATCCGAGCTCTCGGAGCCGGCGGCGGATCCATTGCATCGGTGGTGGACGGCAAAGTTCAGGTCGGTCCTCAATCGGCAGGGGCCTTGCCTGGTCCTGTCTGCTTTGATCTTGGGGGGACGGAGCCCACGGTGACAGATGCTGACCTTGTGCTCGGCATATTAGATCCTGAATACTTCCTGGGCGGAACCATGAAGCTCAATTTTGATAAGGCCAGAGAGATTATAGAGGAAAAAATAGCCAAGCCCCTGGGGATCAGTGCGGAAGAGGCAGCCCTAAACATTAAAAGAAGAATTGATTCGACCATGGGGAAGGAGCTAAAGGATTTGAAGAAAAGATTGGGAGGGGCTCAGAATCCATTGCTGGTTGTCTACGGCGGGGCCGGTCCTGCCCACTGTTGTGACATGGCAAAGGTTGCGGGACTCAAAAAGATAGTCATTACGCCTTTTTCCGCTGTCTTTTCAGCCTTTTCCTCATCAAATATGGATGTGGGCCATGTCTATTATTCCCGTGTTGATCTCCCCTTAAACAAAAAGAGCGACTTCAAGGGGATGGACCGGGTTATGGCGACCCTGGAAAAAGAGGCAGAACGGGATATCCGCGGTGAGGGTTTTTCTCCGGATCAAGCTGAATTGGAATTGGAGCTTTTTGTGGAATCAGGGAAGAAGGGCATCGAAGCCAAATTTGATGTGGAGTACGAGTTGTTCAATAACCCCAAAATGAAAGATGTCAAACGCGTGATTCAAAAGGCCCTTGAAGGAATGGGGTCGAAAAAGGAGGCTGCTTCCAAAGACCTGAAGCTGACCATGGTAAGTTTGATGGCCCGCTCTGAAGTAGAACATTATAAGGTTAGCGAAGTCCCTTCGTCTTCGAGCGATGTGATGCAGGCCAAAAAAGGCAACCGTCGGATCTTTTTGGAAGCAGATAATAAGGCCCTGGAATTACCAGTTTTCGATAGATCCCGCCTTACAAATGGTCACTGCCTTAAAGGTCCGGCAGTGATCGAATCGGAGCAGACCACTTCACTTATTCCGGCAGGATGGAGATTAACCGTGGATAAATATAACAATGCGGTCCTAGAGGAGGTTTCATAGCCATGAAAGTTCGAATCACGGAATATTTGGAAATCGACGTGGAGCGAGAAAAATGGGTTTGCGAGCGCTGCGGTCATTTTTTGATCGATGCACGCGAAAATTACAAAAAAGGCTGCGTGGTGGCCGAGAAGCCCTTCGAAGAGGTCCATCCGCCCTTGGTTGAGGGCCAGGCCTATAGTTTCAGTCCGGATCCCGAATATGCCCGTCTTTTGGAATTTTACTGTCCGGAATGCGGCGTGATGATCGAAAACGAGTATCTACCCCCTGGACACCCTATTACCCACGACATCCAGTTAGATATCGATTCGCTGAAAAAACGACTGGGTAAGAAAGAAGGGATATCCGACAAACTGCTAGAGGCCATAGTGGCGAAATCCGTTCAGGAAACAGCAGAACGGGTTGCTAGGGGAGAAACCATTACCAGCGTGACCGAGAAGGTTATCAAAGAAACCATCGATGCCCTGAAAGAATTGGGAGTATGAAATGGCTTCAGGTCGGGAACTTTTCAGAAAATTTTTGAATCGTGAAGCCCTATCGCGGCCGCCTTTTGTGCCCTTGCTAAGGGGTCTCTTGTCTAGGATTGAAGACATGCCCATGGAGAAACTGACTTCGGATCCAACCCTATGGGCCAATAGTCTACAGAAAACAGCTACCCTCTTCGGTTTCGACGGCGTGGTGCTGGGGTTGGATTTCAGTTTGATGGCAGAGGCCTGCGGCGGGGATATCACCTGGAAAAACGACAGACCCCTGGTCATGTCCCCCAAAGGTGACTTGAGCTCGACACCCGAACAAAACGGTCGCATGCGGCATGCCCTTGAAGCGGCCCATCGGTTATTTGATGTCTGTCGATCCCAGTTCGCCTGTGTGGCGACATTAACGGGGCCGGTAACCTTAGCCAGCCAACTTTTCGGCAAAGATGAGGGCCCAAACCGCATCCGGGAGGTTAAACAACTGGTTGTTCAAACGGCAGAAGCATTTTGCAAGACAAGACCTGATGTGTTGATCTTCCTGGAAGGACAACCCCTGGCATTAAAAGAGCCGGAAGCCATTCACCGGCGCGTCTACAATACGCTCAAAAATATCGCGGGTCACTACGATATACCTGTCGGCCTGTATCTTCAAGGCTACGACCCTTCAATGCTAAACCGGTTTTCATCCCTTAAAATGGATATCTATATTCCCGGCCCATCTAGGGAGGATCACTTGCCGCCCTTTGCGGAGTTGCTGGCCCTTGGTGAGGATTCTCTGGGCGTGGGACTAGGTCTGCCCCTGGACGATTTTGATAAAGCCAGGGGTTTAATCCGTCAAGGGCTTCAACACTACCGTGCCGAGGCCGGGCCGGGTCTCTTTTTTACGAGTTTTGGGCCGACGAAAAGGGATGTCAATCTTGAAAACCTTCATGAATTAGTCGCGGAAATCTGCAAATTGTAACCTCATCCGAAAGGGAGGCGAGTCATGGGTTATACAATTAACATAGATATTGGTGGCACCTTTACTGACTTTTGCATCATTGAAGATCAGGGTGACACTCGCATTACAAAATCTCCGACCACGCACTACGATCTTTCAGTAGGTTTTATGAAAGGAATTAAAGAGCTCGCTCATATTTATAACCTTGGACTTGATGAATTCTTGCTTCAAACAGACGCCGTGCGTTACTGCACAACCCTGGGAACCAACGCCCTTATCGAGAGAACCGGGCCCAAGCTCGGCCTGATTACTACCAGCGGCTTCGAAGACACTATCTTCCTGGGCCGGGCGCGCAGTTGGGCCGATGGCGGAACGACCAATGAAAATAAGGACCTCGCCCGAATTGAAAAGCCTGAACCTTTGATATCTCGTGACATGGTTGTAGGTGTCCGTGAACGAATCGACTCCTTCGGCAATGTCATCAGTCCCCTTAATCGCGAAGAAATTTTGGATAAGCTTCAAATCCTGGTCGATCGGGGCGCCATGGGGTTCGTGGTTTGCCTATTATGGTCCTTTTTGAATCCACAGCACGAACGCATGATCAAGGAAATCATTGAAGAAGAATATCCGGAGGATTATCTGGGCTCCATGCCGGTGATTTTATCGAGCGATGTTTCACCAAAATCCGCCGAATACACGCGAAACATTACCACCATCGTTAACGCCTATATTCATGGTGTGATGTCTGATGAACTCAACAAGTTAGGGATTGAACTTCGCAATGGGGGATACAAAAGGCCCCTTGTCCTGGTGCACAATACCGGCGGCATGAAAAAGGTGTCACGCACCCGAGCGATTTTGACGCACAATGCCGGACCTGTGGCCGGGCTGCATGGCGCCCTGACCCTAGGCAAGATTTACGATTATAGTGACATCATCTTCAGCGACATGGGTGGGACATCCTTTGATATCGGTGTCATCACCGGCGGCCGTCTTCGAACCTATGACTTTATTCCCCTGATTGATCGTTGGCGCACGAATATCCCTGCCATAGAGGTAAAATCTATCGGTGCCGGCGGCGGTTCCGTTGCCTGGGTCAACAAGCTAATGGGGAACGCCCTGGAGGTCGGGCCTCAGTCAGCCGGCTCGATGCCCGGACCGGCATGCTATGACCAGGGCGGTGCGGAACCAACCGTCACGGATGCCGATCTGGTGCTGGGCTATCTCAATCCGGATAACTATCTGGGCGGCAAGATGCTGCTTGATCCTGATTTAAGCAGCGAGGCCATCGAAGAAAAGATCGCCCGGCCTCTGGGTATCGAGATGGTAGAGGCCGCTATTCGCATCCGCCAAATCGTTGATGCCCGCATGGGCCAGGAGGTCTTTAATGAGGTCGCCCTCAAGGGGCATGATCCACGGGAATTTGTTCTATTCGCATGCGGCGGAGCAGGGGCTACTCACGCCTGCGGTTTCGCACCCTACCTGCAAGTGAATAAAGTGATCGTATCAAACTACTCGCCGGTCTTCGGGGCCTTCGGCGCGTCGACGGTCAATGTCCAGCAGGTCTGGGAAAAGTCACGCACCCTCAAAATCTTTCAGTGGGCCACCCAGTCCTATTCCGAAGATACAACAGCTTTTAACGGGGTGGTTAGCGAGCTCAAAGATCTTGCCATTCGGGATCTCCGTTTAGAGGGGTACAGCGAGGATGAAATCCAATTTCGTCTTGAATTGGATATGCGCTTTGGCATGCAATACAATTTGACTAAGATTGCCTCGCCCCATTTGAATGTCCAAACTCCCCAGGACTTCAAGGATATCTGCGATACATTTAATGAACAGTATTCGGCCATCTACACGCCGGAGGCCACCTTTCCCATGGGCGGAATTAATGTGGAGTGTTTTTATCTGACCGCCCTTGTTGAAACACCGGATCCGGTGATTGCTGAGACCAAATTGAAAGATTCCGAACCGCCGGAATCGGCTCGACTACCTTCCCGGCAGGCCTATTGGCCTGCAAGGGGTGGATTTGAGGAAACGCCGGTATTTTCATTGGCAAAACTTGAACCCGGCAACGTGATTTCCGGTCCGGCATTAATTGAAGCACCGGATACGACCTATGTTATCGAACCGGATTGGCAATTCACATTGGATGCGTACCACAACGGGGTCCTGGAAAGGATTTAGATTCGGCCAGGCACCTGCAAATAATGGAGGTGAATCATGAATGGGATGGTCTACGGTCGAGACACGGAAGTTGTTCAAAGGCTCAAGCCTGAACCCATGAGTTCCGAAGAAAGGGCGGCCCAAAATAAAATCAATGATGTGGATTTTGAGATTTTCAACCATAAGATGAACATGATCGCCCAGGAGGGCAAAGAGACCACCATGAAGTTGGGCGCTTCTTCGGGAATGCGATGGGGCGATGTGGCTTTCGGAATTTACACGAGTCAAGGGGATCTGTCGGTGGTCGCCACCGGGATTTGGTTTCACGCTGTCCTCGGCCAATTACCGGTGAAGTATATTGTCAAACACTGGATCAATGAGGCATCGGTAGGCGTCAAGGAAGGGGATTCCTTCTTCTTCAATGACCCCTTTTATGGCGGTGTCCATGGCGCCGATATGGGGCTGTGCGTGCCGGTGTTTTACGAGGACAAACTGGTTTGTTTTACCGGAGCTGTCGTTCATACCGGTGAATGTGGCGGCAGTGAACCGGGCGGATTGGTGGGGAGTGCCCGCAGTAAATATGACGAGGGTATGCTGGTTCCGCCTATAAAAGTTGGTGAAAACTATACCCTTAAGGAAGATTTACTCAATATGTTCGCCGCCATGAATCGGGATCCCCGGACCATGATCCTCGATATCAAGGCGAGGCTGGCAGCCAGCCGGATAGCGCAACGACGGATCGTCGAATTGATAGATCAGAAGGGCTTCGATTTTTTTGTAGGGGCGTTGAGGCGTATCCTGACGGTAACATCCGAAGCGGCCAAAAAGAAAGTGAGCCTCTTAAACGACGGCGTGTTCCGGCAACCCCGCTTCATGGATACGGTGGGTCCTGAACCGGCCCTTACCAAGATTGACATCACGCTGACCAAAAAAGGTGACACCATCAAATTCACCTTCAAAGATACGACACCCATGCTTCCGGACAAACCTTTAAATACCTATTTCCAGGGTATTATCGGCCTTGCCATGGTTTATTTCTGCGGCTGGTTCTTTCATGACCTTCCCGCCAATAACGGTCTGCTGGAGACATTAGAGTGGGAGTTTCCGGAAAACTCACTAATCAATGCCCAGGGTGATGTGCCGACCTCGGTTTCACCCTTTACCCAAACTTGTTTTGCCCACGGCATGTTCCTTTGTGGAGCCCGTATGACCTATCATCTGGATCATTTGCGGGCGGTAGCCGCCTGGTTTCAGGGATTCGGTGTGCCGATATACGGCGGCATGAATCAATGGAATGAACCCATGGCCGACATTACCCCCGAAATCAATGCGACAGGAGCCGGGGCCCGGCCCGACAAAGACGGGGTTGACGCCGCGGGTGCTTACTTTGCCACGATGAGTGACTGCTCGGACGTGGAAACCACCGAGTCGGACAGGCCTTTTTTGTACCTGTTCCGAAATTATTTTAAGAACTCCTACGGTCACGGCAAATTTCGGGGAGGCGCCGGAGTCGGGTTTGGTCTGATGATGCACCATGTGCCCTGGGTAGCCATGGGAAGTTTCGGATACGGCTCCAAGTTTCCCTCTACGCTTGGAATCTTCGGAGGGTATGCCGTACCGCCGACGTTCATTCGGACCGTGGACGGGAGTAATGTCAAAGAGCTCTTAGCAAAGGGCAGCACCTCGCTGCCCAATACGATGGACAAAGTCTATGAATGGGAAAACCCCGAACAGGGCCAGGAGATGCACCAGCATGTCACTATGCCCATCAGGCCCCTCATGAACGGTGACACCTTTTATGTCCCTGTAGGGGGAGGAGCCGGATACGGCGATCCCCTGGAGCGCGACCCTGAAGCCGTGTTGAAAGATCTACGGGACGGAATGGCAACCCATTGGGCAGCACAAAACATTTACAAGATTGCCTATGACGAACAAACCCTGCGCCTGGATTCGGAGACGACCGAGGCCCTAAGGGCAGAGGCAAGGGCTGAGCGACTGAAACGGGCCAAACCCTATAATAAATTTGAAAAGGAATGGATGAAACGCAAGCCTGCGGACGAAATCCTTAAGTATTACGGGGCCTATCCGAATCCCAGTGAGGGACCTCCGCCAGGTCCCCCCGGTATGTAATAAGTGTCCATCCATAAATGGTCTTTTTTGCGTTGTACGGCGTTCTCCGCGGGTTTACGGTTGCGACGTACATTGAGTACGCCTCACCGCAACCCCTTGTGCGGCCTTGTCCAACACAAAAAATCCGCATTTCTGAATTGGACACTTTACAGTGTCATAATTTAGCCGTGGATGGATATTAGCGAATAAAAGCCAAAGGGATAATATCATGGCAGCTGCAGAGCTAGTTTACAAGCGAACGATTCATGCGGCCCTTAAAGAAAAGGTCAATCAATACGGTTCGCGAGAATTCTTCTTTTTCAAGGACCGGGTCTTCACCTATGGGGATTTGGATCTGGAATCGGACAAGGTCGCGGCCGGTCTTCAGGGCTTGGGCGTTACCAAGGGAGACAAGGTGGCCATTGTGATGGACAATCGGCCCGAATTCCTCTTTCTCTGGTTCGGGTTGAGCAAACTGGGTGCCGTTGAAGTGCCTATCAACACAGCTCACCGGGGCGATCTTCTGACTTATATGCTGGACAAAGCCGATTGTCGCTACGTTGTGGTTCAATCCTCTTATTTGGATCGCGTCGGCCCGGTTCTCGGGAACCTTCCCCAGATGGAACAGGTACTGGTACTCGGCCAAAAAGGTGAGGCGCTACCCCAGGTGGAGAAACCGGTGTTTGATTATTTAGAGTTGGTCGATAACGAGGGCAAATTCGATGAAGTAGAGGTCCTGTGGTCTGATCCCTTTGTGATCCTGTTTACTTCGGGAACGACCGGACCTTCAAAGGGTTCGCTGATGCCCCAGAACTATGCCCTCTTCATGGGCAAAGTCTGCATGGAATGCTGTCAATATACAGAAGATGACTGCCTGTACAATGCCCTGCCCCTCTTTCACGGCAATGCTCAACTGCTCTCCACCATGCCGGCACTTATGAGCGGGGCTCGCATGGTGCTGGCCGAGCGTTTTTCCGCCAGCGGTTTCTGGCCGGACATCAAGAAATACGGTTGCACCGAGTTCAACTACATCGGCGGCATTCTGCCCATCCTGCTCAAGGCCGACCCCAAGCCGGATGATGCCGATAACCCGTTGCGCGTTATGTTCGGTGGCGGATGCCCGCCCAACTTGTTTGATCAAGTGGAAAAACGTTTTGGGGTGACACTGCTTGAGGGCTATGGAATGAGCGAGATCGGCCTTCCTTTGCTTAATACCATGAAATCACGCAAAAAGGGGACCTGCGGGAAACCGGTCTATGGGTGTCAGGTCAAGCTTGTCGACGACCAGGGCATGGAAGTCGGACCGGGCGTACCGGGAGAGCTGCTCGTACGCAATCAGGAACCCTACACGATGCTTCAGGAGTATTATAAGATGCCCGCAAAGACGGTGGAGGCCTGGCGGGATCTATGGTTTAACACCGGCGACTATCTGGTCATGGATGATGATGGATATTTCAATTTCCTGGACCGCAAGAAGGATGCGATTCGCAGACGAGGCGAAAACATCAGTTCCCAGGAAGTGGAGAAGGTCATCAATGCCCATCCGGCGGTACTGGAGTCGGCCGCAATCGGAGTTAAATCGGAAATGGCGGAGGATGAAGTTATGGTCTGTGCATCTCTGAAACCCGGAGAAAGTCTTACACCGGAAACCCTGCTTGAATATTGCCAGGAACGAATGGCCTATTTCATGGTGCCACGCTATGTACGGTTTATGGAGCACTTGCCAAGAACGCCTACCGAAAAAATCCTAAAAGCGACCCTCCGGGATCAGGGAGTCACACCGGATACATGGGACCGGGAAAAGGCGGGCTTTAAATTGAAACGTTAAGCGGGTTAAGGAATTCGCCATAGGGAGGAAAGTTCGATAAAGGACGTAAGGGAAGTCAGTCGTTCATCAGATCGCCGGAGGAAGGGTGACTTGAAGAAAACCAATGGGTGCTAAATCAACACACAATATTTCGCCGGTTGCGATAGGCGTTTTTACCTTACCGCCCTATGACCTGAATCCGCCGCAATTACTTGGTGGATCTTGTCCAGGTTGCAGTAGGCTCTACTTCCCACGCCCAAAATACTGTCCTTCCTGCTTGGGAGAGGTTGAGGACACCGTCCTTGGTTCAGAAGGAACAGTCTACAGTTTCACAGTGGTGCGAACAAAACCTCCCTTTGGCCTTCCACAGCCCTATAGCGTGGGATACGTCGATATGGCTGAAAGCGGTCTTCGCGTGTTCTGCCTGCTGGATTCGCAAGCTATTGGAAAACTCGAAGTCGGCTCGGCCGTGGAGTTGGCCGTCGGTTCCGTGGGACGTGACAGCCGGGGTGAGCCGTGTCTCAGGCCCTATTTCAAACTTCATTCGGATCCTTAGAAGGAGATCAAGAGAGGACCCTGGAATGGCATTAGCTTCAGTGGTTGGTGTAGGCATCACACCCTTCGGGAAATATCCCGAAAGGACCTTGGTAGAATTGGCTGCTGAGGCGGCCTATATGGCTATCAAGGACGCAGGGATCGATTCCTCTCGGATTGAGGCCGCGTTTTTTGCCAATGGTCTGGCACCTCGCCTATTCGGTGACAGCACAATCGGCCAGAATGTGTTGTGGGAAGTGGGGATCAACCAGATCCCGGTTGTCAACGTGGAGAATGCCTGCACCTCCGGTTCATCTGCCTTTTACCTTGCCTGTAATCAGGTGGCCGCCGGCCAGGCAGAGGCCGTCTTGGTCGTGGGGGCGGAGAAAATGTGCGTGCCGGAGTTCGGGCTGATCAATTCCGGGGAAAGCGAATTGGATACCCAATTGGGCATGGTGGCGCCGGCGGGTTTCGCCCTGCGTGCTGTGCGCCACATGATCGATTTCGGCACCACAGCCGAGCAATTGGCGCAGGTGGCGGTTAAGAACCGCAGACATGCCGGATTAAATCCCAAGGCACAGTATCGTGATCCGTTGACGGTCGAGGAGGTCTTGTCCTCTCCCATGGTTGTTGATCCTCTAACCCGTTTTCAATGTTGTCCCATCGCCGACGGCGCTGCCGCTACCATTGTTTGTTCATCTTCTATGGCAAAACGCCGGGGACGTACAGTGAATGTCCAAAGCGCCATCCTTTGCACGGGAAACTATGAAAATCCCCAGGATCTGACCCGTTGGGAAACGGATTATCGGGGAGCACAAACGGCCTATGAGAAGGCCGGAGTCGGGCCTGAAGATCTAGATCTGATAGAATGCCATGACGCCTTTACCATCTCGGAAATCTTGCATTATGAGGCCTTGGGGCTCTGCAGCCAGGGAGAAGGGGGCAGACTGGTTGAAGCGGGAGAAACGGCCCTCGGGGGCCGCATTCCAGTCAATCCGTCCGGAGGGCTTTTGAGTCGAGGACATCCCGTGGGAGCAACCGGAGTCGCACAGGTCGTTGAAGTAGTAACCCAACTGCGCCGTGAGGCGGGGTCTCGTCAGGTAGAAGGGGCAAGGGTGGGTTTGGCCCATTGCATGGGAGGCGATAAGGCCGGTGACGCCAAATCTTGCACGGTTGCCATTTTTTCCGTTTAGGAGAAATTCGTGGCCAATGCTGTTCATCATGTATCGGTCTTCGTGTCCGACATGGATCGGAGCCTTAACCTATTTAAGGATATCCTTGGTTTCAAATTGGTTTGGCGGGTCCTCAAGGCAGGCGGACAAAAACTCTCTGAGCTCTTGGGTATTGCCGATATGGAGGCTGATCTGGCCTATCTTCGCAGTCAACCGAATGGTGTCGGCGTTGAGTTGTCCCATCTAATCCGGCCGGCATTGGACGTGCCACCCGTCCCCTTTGGAAGTGTCGGTACCGTGGGATTGAGCCTATTGGTCGAGAATTTGGATGACTTGCACCATCGCTTGGCCAAAGGAGGGTGGAATCCTTTAACGCCTTGCACGCCCATGGTCAACCCTGACGGCGATCCTATACGCGTGTTTTGTATTAGAGTTGAGGGTAGCTTGACCTTGGAGTTCATAGAACTGAACGGTGCCTCTGACTTAAAGGGTCAAACGGTCAAAAGCCGATAAATTGGATATCTGAAAGAATAATTAATGGGCTTCACTATTAACCAACACTGTTTCAACTTTGAGAACCAGGGAGAGAGTAATGACTTGGATTAACTCAATTCGAAAGGAGGAAAAAATGAAAAGAATAAGGTTTGGTTTTTTTGTCCTGTTGGGATTAATGGTCGCGATCGGAATGAGCCAGAATGTCTATGCTCAAGAGGCAAAAACATTGAAGATTGGCGCTGTCTTTGCGCTGACCGGACCTGCTGCGCCGGGCATAAAAGAATGTATGGAAGGCGTGCAGGGAGCAGCCGAATGGATTAACCAGAAAGGGGGAATCACTATTAAGGGGCAGCGGTATCAGATCGAAGTCATACCTGCGGACAACGGAAGCTCTCCCGAAGGCATCGTTGCTGCTGCGAATAAACTTGTCCATCAGGACAACGTGAAGTTCCTCGTGGGACCGGTCGTACCGGGTCTATCCATCGCCATGACGACCATAACCGAGAAAGCCAAAGTGCTGCGAATTAAGGTCAATGGCACTGGAGCCAAGGTGGAAATGAGACCTGATATGGCCTATACCTTTTCCACGTTTATGGAAGTTCAATATATTAGTTTGGTCTATGAATACTTTGTTAAGAGTCATCCGGGTGTAAAAACGATAGCCATAACGGGGCCGGATGATCCCGGATCTCAAGCTTTCTTGGCGTTGTCTAAAAAAGAGGCCGAGGCACGTGGATTAAAAGTGGTATATGCAGAGCCTTACCCCTTCGGAACCGAAGACTTTTACCCAATCCTGACCAAGGCCCTGGCCAAGAAACCGGACGCTTTTGAGATGGGTGTCGGCGTTGCCCCCTGGTATGCAGGCATTATAAAACAGGCGCGCGAACTGGGTTTTAAAGGGCCTATGTTTGCTCCGTCGGCAACCGGCAATATCGCCCTGATACCGATGCTCGCCGGTAAAGACTATTCTGACAACATATTTTTCCTCGATGCCGACTTCAATAGCCCCAAGATGCCGTCAGTGATAAAGGAGGCCAGGAAAAAGGTGAAAGATAAATTTGGGGTAGAAGTTACATTTGGTCATACTGCCGGTTGGGAAGCCCTATGGTGCCTTGCACAGGCCATTGAGGCCGCCCAAAGTCTTGATACCACCGTTGTCGCCAAAACTTGGGAAAAAATGAAAAGCATCAAAACATTATACGGACAGGGCGTGATGTCCGGCATGGAAGATTTCGGAATTAACCATGTAATCAAAAAACCCCGTCCCCTTACAAGACTGGAAAACGGGGAAGTAAAATTCACCAAGTTCATTATTCCCTAAGGCCATCGCTGAATTTAGAGCTCAATATTGGGTAAACCCAAAAGGTTAGCACTGCCATGATTACTCAAAGCATACTCAATGGATTGGTGTTGGGAGGGGTTTACATTCTCGTAGCCCTGGGCCTGACCCTAGTTCTTAGCATTATGGGGATCGTTCAACTCGCCCACGGTGAAGTATATATGTTGGGTGCTTATGTCATGTATTACCTCAGTGCGCAAATCGGCATAAATTTTTTCCTGGCGATCCTCTTATCCGCCATCCTGGTCGGCGGGTTTGGCGTATTATTGGAGAGGTTCTTCTTCCGGCCGTTTCGCGGAGAAATGGAGCGTGCTCTGATCATTGCCATCGGGCTTATTTTGCTGCTCCAAAACGCGGTCCTGGTTACTGCGGGCGGCATGCCAAAGGCCTTCAGGAGTCCTTTTTCAGGGGTGATGAACCTCATGGGGGTCACGCTTTCCTGGGAAAGATTAGTCGTCGTAAGTGTTGCCTTCAGTATCGTGATTATCCTCTTTTTCCTGATTAGAATGACCAAGGTCGGCCAGGCAATGATTGCCATATCCCAGGATAGAGAAGTTGCCGCCCTTCAGGGAATTAACATTGACCGCATTTCATCGATTGCCATGTTTATCGGTTGCGCCTTCGCAGCCATAGCCGGAGCGTTAATCGGCGCTTTGTTTAGTGTAATGCCCTTTATGGGAGGCTTCGCTCTGATGAAAGGAATTGCGGTGATCATCCTGGGCGGTATGGGCAGCATCCTCGGCGCCGTTATTGGAGGATTGATTCTGGGCTTAATAGACGGCATTGTTCCGGCCTATTCAACAACCCATATGGCGGGCCTTATTGGGTTTGGATCCATTATCCTTATCTTGCTTTTCAGACCCCAGGGAATATTAGGTCGTGAGTTTGAGTGATAAAAAAAAGGCCAAACAATGGGGGTACGGGGGTGCCATCCTGTTTTTGCTCGCATTACCCTTGTTCGTAAGAGGGCAATACAGCCTCCACATCCTCATTGTGGCTGCGATGAACATCATCCTCGCCACCAGCCTTCGTTTAATCGCTACATCAGGACAGCTGTCGCTGGCCCATGGGGGCATGATGACTGTCGGCGCCTACACTTCAGCCCTGCTTGTGATGAAGCTGGGAATTTCTTCCTGGGCCGCCTTGGTTTTGGCCGGGCTGGCGGCGGCAGGTGTGGCATTATTGGTCGGTTTTCCCTTTGTTAGAATAAAGGGGATCTATTTTGCCATGGTGACTGTTTTTTTGGCGGAAATGATTATGCTATCCGCCGAGCACTGGCGGAGCCTTACCGGTGGCAGTTCAGGAATTGTTACGATCCCGCCTCCGGACCCAATTACTATCCCGGGGCTGTTGATCATCGACTTTGATTCTAAGGTGGAATTTTATTATTTTATCCTGGCCCTCATGCTGATAGCCCTTCTTCTCCTTTATGCCATCGAGCGTTCACGCATTGGGCTCACCTTGATCAGTATCCAGCAAACAGAACTCCTAGCCGAGAGTGTGGGAGTAAATGCTTCGCGATTCAAAGTCCTTGCTTTTTGCATAGGCTGCTTTTTTGCAGGCATCGTCGGCAGCTTCTATAGCCAGTACATCAACGTCGTCACACCGCGATCTTTTGGGTTTTTCTTTGCAATCTATATCGTGGTTTACATGATTGTGGGTGGGGCAAAGAAATTCTCCGGCCCTATTTATGGTGCCTTCATTCTCACCATCCTTCCGGAATTCATTCGTGCTTTAAAAGAATTTCAGCCGTTTATTTTTGCGGGGGTGCTCATGGCGGTAATCTTCTTCCTGCCTGATGGTCTGGTTGATCTGCACAGGCGAATGGAAGAATTGTACGAGAAGAGGTTTAAACGTGCTTGAGCTGACTTCGGTGAGTAAATATTTTGGTGGGTTGGCAGCCGTTAACGATCTTGACCTGGAAATTAACAAAGGCGAAATCGTAGGGCTCATTGGCCCAAATGGGGCGGGTAAAACAACCCTGTTTAATCTTATCACCGGTGTCCTCGGGGTTACGGGAGGAGAAATACGCTTTGAAGACAAAAACATAACCAATAAAAAACCATGCTCAATAGCCGAACATGGGATCGTCAGAACTTTCCAGGAAACCAGTCTATTCCCCGATTTCAGCGTCCTGTTGAATATAATCGCAGCTTGCCATCTTAATCCCAGAATCGGCTTCTGGGAATCCATATTCCGTACCTCCAAATACCACAAAAAAGAAGAAGATATCTTTAACCGGGCCATCGAGATTCTGCAATTCGCAGGGCTGGTGGAAGTGAAAGATATGACCGCCAAAAATCTGCCGCACGGCTATAAAAGGATCCCGGGCATCGCCGTGGCCTTGGCAGCACGTCCCAAGCTGTTGTTGCTGGACGAGCCCCTGTGCGGAATGAACGCTGAAGAGGTCGTTCGGGCAAACGCACTGATACGTAAGGCATGGGAAAGTGGCATTACGGTCCTGTTGATTGAGCATAATATGAAGGCAACCATGAGCTTGTGTCACAGGATAGTGGCCTTGAGCTTTGGGATGATGATTGCCGAAGGGTCACCCTCAGAGATCAAGAAAAATCCTAAAGTCATTCAAGCCTATCTTGGCGCTGCGCAAAAATATAGGGGGCCGTTTCGTTACAGCGAGGCAATAAAGGCCAACAGGGAGGTTATTCAGACCCGCCCGGAAGATGACGAAGATGCTGCTTCAAACGAAAAACATAAAGGTCCATTTCGGTACAGCCGAGGCTATTAAGGGTATTAATGTCGAGGTAACCACCAAGGGTGTGGTCAGCATTATTGGTTCCAATGGCGCCGGCAAAAGCACCTTCCTGAAGGCAATCACCGGATTGGTGTCCTTGACTTCGGGGCAAATCTGGTTTCTTAAACAGAATATCAGCGCACTTCCGGTCCATGAGATTGTCAAACGGGGCGTTGCCCTTGTTCCTGAGGGTAGAAGACCTTTTCCTTATATGAGTGTCCTTGCCAATTTAAGATTGGGTGCCTATCTCCAGAAGGATAAAAGGAAATTAAACGGAGCATTGGATGAAATTTTCGAACGCTTCCCTATTCTGTGGAAGCGACGCAAGCAACAGGCAGGAACCCTGAGTGGCGGGGAGCAGCAGATGCTCGTTATCGGGCGAGCATTAATGTCCCAGCCAAAAATACTTCTGATGGATGAACCCTCACTAGGACTGGCGCCGATCATTATTGAAGAACTGGTTGGCATTATCAAAGACATCAATAATGATGGAATTGGGGTGTTTCTGGTGGAGCAAAATGCAAATATGGTCACCCAGGTTTCTGATAGAGGCTATGTGTTGGAGATGGGCAAAATTGTCCTTCAAGGCGATATAAAAAAGCTAATGGCCCATGATGTTGTCCAGCGGGCATTTTTGGGCACTTAGTGAGGATTTACCTGTAAAGAATGATGAAGTTTGCATACCCTTCTTTTTTTACCCAGCTTTTTTGTAAAGCGTTTTTATTTAAGGTTCTTCTCCAATTTAGTTAGCAAAATTGATTCGAATCTACAGTATAAACTATCTACGTCGAATGTTTTATTAGCCGCCCGCTCCCCTTTCACTTCGCTCAGGATCGCTCGACTGACACAGACCTTTTGCCTCCGCGACTTGCGGAGGCAAAAAAATGCCAATCGCTTCGCGAGGGTGTTGCCCGTAGGGCATGAAAACTTTAGTTCGGCCAAGTCGGCCGAACTAAAAGTCTGCGCTTGCCCGCCTTACTTCTGGCGGGCATGTCTGCGGTTAAACTATTTACATGTCTTACATGAATAATAAGGGAGTTAGCTCATTTATTCGTGTTGATTAATTCAACTAATTTGGAAATGTACCTATATAAGTATCTCTACCGACCCTGTCTCCAAATCATAAAAAGCCCCCACGACCTTCAACTTTCCTGATTCAACCAATTCAGAAAAATGTGCGCCTGAAAGTTTCAACTGATCAGCAACCATGATGGCATTTGCCCTGGCGGTGTTGTTTACCCCATAGTTGCATAAAATTATGTTGAAATAATAAGTATAAGACTTGCGG
>CAYWMP010000119.1:0-18574 GCA_964459445.1 uncultured Desulfobacteraceae bacterium | reverse complement strand
TACGTCGTCCTTATCTTGGAAAAAGAAGCACGGTCAGATCCATCAGAAATGACCCGCACTTTTTTCTTATTCTACGATGCATTTCTACAATAGCGCCCCCTGCCTTTATTCCCCCTTCCACCCTCCGTTGCCTTACCACTGCGGAGAAAGGGAATTCCACGGATTTTGTGCAAAACAGTGCCGAACAAAAGTCATGGACATAAAATAAATTGTAGAACTTTCGAGCGGTCTAATTCAGAGGGATGAATACATTGCGGCAGGAAAAATTGGCGGACTAATTCTTCATGGACGAAAAGGGCAAACCTGAAACGGGCCTGTTGCCCAGGATTGGCGGCACGGTCAATCTTCGTTTTCTTCTTTTTACTCTATTCTGCATAACCGGGATCTACAACATTTTAAACTGGAATCTTTTTATATTTCAGCCACCTAAGTGAACTTAGCCCTTTAATTTTCCACCTATCATGAATATCCATCTCTCCTATGATATATCTTTAAAACAGCACTTAATAAATACTGAATCGAAAACAATCATAATATATATTTTGCGGGCCAATCAAGACCCTTCCTTCTGAGAACCTCCAAACTCAGACAAGCATGAATAGCAAATCAGCCTATGGCTGAATCGATTTGACTTACCAAATCTTCCGTTCTTTGCCGGAGACCCTTCTTCAATTCATCGCGCTCTTTGACCAATTGAAAATAGTCACTGGCTATGTTTAGAGCGACCAATATTGCCGTTTTCTTTGCTGAAAGCCTTTCGGTTTTCTCCTGCATTTCCATTAGTTTCTCATTGACATAGGCCGCAATTCTCTGGACTTGTTCTTCATCCTCTTCGCTCTTGACGAGATACTCATTGCCCAGAATTTCTACTTTATATGACTCCGACAAAACAGGTTCTCCCAACAACCGTTTAAAATGGATTCCGGAAAATATCCGGCATTTTCTCGAAATAACGGACGTCTACACGTCCAATCGCTCCAACTTTTCCAGGAGTGAAGCGATTCTTTGTTTGGCGTTCTCCTTGGTTGTTTTGAGTTTTTCCAACTCGCCTGCAAGATCCGCTATTTTTTCTTCCTGTATCTCTACCTTTTCCAGTAGAGATGCCTTTTCCTTCTTGGATGAACCGATGTATTCAATGAGTGAATTTATCTTTTCTTCCAGCAATTGGAACTGGCCATTCTCTTCACTATTTCCCATAGGGCATCCTTGATCACAGAATCGATTTTACAACCTCACCTTCGAGTATTGCAGAGAAAACCTTGTTAAATATCGAAAAATTGATCTCGAATCTTAGCCCCTATGTCGGAAAAGGTCAATAAAAAAGGCAAGCTTAGCGCTTGCCTTCCCTATCGATTCAAAATTTATGGAACTAGTGAGTTATCGAACTTTTTCAGCGAGTCTGATTCGCATAATCGCCCTTTTCAAGGCTGCCTCGGCTCTCATAAAGTCAATATCTTCAGTCCCTCTATCTTTGGCCAATCTCTCACTGGCCCTTTCAATGGCACTCTGTGCCCTTTCGACATCGATCTCCGTGGCCCTTTCGGCGGCATCCACGAGGACCGATACCTTGTCGCTGGAAACTTCGGCAAAACCCGTTGTCACGGCAAGAGATACGCTCTCATTTCCGGATGTATATCGCAGCTCCCCCGGAACGATACCGGATAAAAAGGAAATGTGGCTGGGCAAGATGCCAAACTCACCCTCGGATCCGGGCGCAACCACCATATCCGCTTCCTGGCTGACCAAGACTTTTTCAGGGGTAACAACTTCCAGATTCAATTTAGCCATAAATTCGCAACCTCATTCTAGGCGGAGGCCATGTCTTCGGCCTTTTGCTTGGCCTCGTCGATGCCGCCTACCATATAGAATGCCATTTCTGGCAGATCGTCGTGTTTGCCTTCGATGATCTCCTTAAAGCCTCGTATGGTTTCCTTTACAGACACATACGCGCCCTTTTTCCCGGTAAATGCCTCCGCCACATGGAAGGGCTGGGATAGAAATTTTTGAATTCGTCTCGCCCTGGCAACAGTTAGCTTATCTTCATCGGAGAGTTCATCCATGCCCAGGATGGCGATAATGTCCTGCAAGTCGGTATATTTCTGGAGAATCTGCTGGGTCTGTCTGGCCACGGCATAGTGATCTTCACCCAGCACGTTCGGATCCAGGATCCTTGACGTGGAATCAAGGGGGTCCACCGCAGGATAAATTCCCAGCTCCGAAATGGGTCTTGAAAGTACCACGGTACCGTCCAGATGAGCAAAGGTGGTTGCAGGGGCGGGATCGGTCAAGTCGTCCGCCGGCACATACACACACTGGACCGAGGTAATGGACCCTTTCGTTGTGGAAGTGATTCTTTCCTGAAGTTCACCAAGGTCTGTACCCAAGGTCGGCTGATACCCAACGGCAGAAGGAATACGACCTAAAAGGGCCGAAACTTCCGATCCGGCCTGTGTAAAACGGAAAATGTTGTCGATGAAGAGGAGGACGTCCTGCCCCTTCTCATCTCTGTAGTACTCCGCAGCCGTAAGGGCTGAAAGGGCCACTCTGGCCCTGGCGCCGGGCGGCTCCGTCATCTGTCCATAGATCAAGGCAGCCCTCGGAAGAACACCCGATTCCTTCATTTCAAGGTAGAGGTCGTTTCCCTCTCTCGTTCGTTCACCCACGCCCGCAAAGACGCTGATACCGCCGTGTTCCATGGCGATATTGTGGATCATCTCCATCATGACCACGGTCTTGCCGACACCGGCGCCGCCGAACATCCCCATCTTCCCGCCACGGGGAAAGGGCACGAGGAGGTCGATGACCTTGACTCCGGTTTCAAGCACGGTGACTGAGGTATCCTGCTCCACAAACTCGGGAGCGTGTCGGTGAATCGGATAGAATTCATTTGCATCCACCGGACCCAAGCCGTCGACCGGGCGTCCCACCACATTCAGTACCCGGCCGAGTGTGGGGTCCCCTACGGGCATCTGAATCGGTTTGGCCGTATTCTTGGCCTTCATGCCCCGGACGAGCCCATCCGTGCTGTCCATTGCGATACATCGAACCACGTTATCCCCCAAGTGCTGGGCCACTTCAATAACGAGATTATCCTCTGTGTCGTCAATGGCCGGGTTCGTGATGTTAACGGCAGAAAAAATGGGTGGAAGCTCCCCTTCGGAAAACTCCACATCTACAACAGGACCAATAACCTGAACGATTTTCCCCTCATCCATAATATAACCAAGACCTCCTATGTGTCTGAATTTCGAAAAAGCACGTTACGGATCGGGCTCTACTTGAGTGCCTCCGCACCGCCTACAATATCCATCAACTCTGCGGTAATAGCCGCCTGTCGCGCCTTGTTGTAGACCAGTGTAAGATTGTCTATCATCTCAGAGCAGTTTTTGGTTGCATTGTCCATGGCAGCCATGCGCGCGGCATTCTCACTGACTTCATTCTGCAGGAACGCATTAAATATTTGTACGCTGATATGCTTTGGTAACAGTTCTATCAAAAGTTCTTCGGCGCTGGGTTCACAGAGATATTCGGCCAGGGCCCCAGCCTCATCGTCGGCTTGGGGTGGTTCTATGGGAATGAGTTTTACGATCGTGGGTTCCTGTTTCACAATACTGATGAAACGCGAATAGGCCATGTAGACTTCATCGATCTCATCCGCCAGATACCTGTCAATGAGTTCTTTTCCTATTTGATTGACCAGGGCAATATCAACCTTCCCATAGATCCCTATTTGGCTCGATGTAATATTAAAGTCCCTCCTCCGAAAAAAATCCCTGCCTCTTCTCCCGATGAGGGTTAGGCTGTAATCCACATCCCTGGCCTGCTGATCCTTGACCCATTTCTCCCCTAGATTAATGAGATTCATATTGAAACTGCCGCACAGACCCCTGTCAGACGTGAAATGAAGCAACTCCGTTTTCTTTACCTCTTCCTTTTTCACGAGCAGAGGATGAATCTCGGGATCGATGCGGCTGGCCAGATTTTCAAGGACTTCGGCAAATTTTCGGGCATAGGGCTCAAAATCTTCCATCTTGCCCTGGGTGCTGCGCAATCTGGCAGCCGCCACCATATTCATGGCCCGGGTGATCTGCCGTGTTTTCTTAACAGCACCGATTTTTCTCAGTATGTCTCTAAGCGTAGCCATTGATTACTTCTTTCTGTGGGTTATTCTAGCTGGCAGGCTGGAAAACGTTTTTGAACTCATCTAGAGCCCCTTTCAGTTTTCCCTCCAGTTCGTCGCTGATATCAGCCTTCTCTCTGATCTCGCTAAGGAGATCGGAATGCTTGCTTCCCATATATTCCAGCATCTGCTTCTCGTAGTCCTTGGCTGATTCCACTGGCCAATCATCGAGATAGCCATTGGCCCCTGCAAACAAAATCGTGATCTCGTTTTCAGCCGACATGGGCTCATATTGGGCCTGTTTCAGGACCTCGACTAGTCTATATCCTCGATTGAGCTGCTGTTGGGTGGCCTTGTCCAGGTCACTTCCGAATTGGGCAAAGGCCTCTAGTTCGCGAAACTGGGCCATATCGAGCTTAAGACTTCCTGCGACCTTTCTCATGGCCTTGGTCTGAGCAGAACCGCCAACGCGGGAAACGGACAGCCCTACATTGATCGCGGGTCTCACCCCTGAGAAGAAGAGATTGGGCTCCAGGTACACCTGGCCGTCTGTAATGGATATCACGTTCGTGGGAATATAGGCAGAAACGTCACCGGCCTGGGTCTCGATGATGGGCAAAGCCGTCAAAGAGCCGCCCCCGAGATCGTCATTCAATTTGGCTGCCCGCTCCAATAATCTTGAGTGGTTGTAGAAAATATCTCCGGGAAATGCCTCACGCCCGGGCGGCCTTCTGAGCAGGAGGGAAACCTGCCGGTATGCTGTGGCCTGTTTTGAGAGATCGTCGAATATAATGAGCGCGTGCTTACCGTTGTCCCTGTAGTATTCGCCAATGGCGCAGCCCGAATAGGGAGCGATGAACTGCTGTGTGGCCGGATCGCTCGCGCAGGCGGAGACAACGGTTGTATATTCCATGGCGCCATTTCGCTCAAGCACGTCGACCACCTGAGCGACTGTGGATTTCTTCTGGCCCACTGCCACGTAGATACAATAGATATCGGTTTCCTTTTGTCGGATTATGGCATCCACACAAAGCGCGGTTTTTCCGATCTGCCGGTCGCCGATGATCAATTCTCGTTGGCCCCGTCCAATCGGCGTCATGGCATCAATGGATTTGCTTCCCGTATACATGGGTTCCTTAACTGGCTGACGGGCGATGACTCCTGGGGCGACCATTTCAATTCTGCTATATTCGGTGGTGTCAATAGGTCCTTTTCCGTCTATCGGATCCCCCACCGCATCGATCACCCGCCCAAGCACCGCATCGCCCACGGGCATTTCAGCGATTCTTCCCGTTCGTTTGACCGAGTCGCCTTCTTTGATTTTGGTGTCGTCGCCCATAATGGCCACACCGACGTTATCCTCTTCCAGATTGAGGCAGAGGCCAAAGATACCCCCCGGCAATTCCAGCATTTCCATGGCCATGGCCTTTTCTACGCCATAGACGCGAGCTACGCCGTCTCCAACCGACAGGATGGTGCCGGTTTCACTCATTTCAACCTTCTTTTCGTAGTCCTTAATCTGGCCCCTGATAACCTGACTGATTTCTTCTGCTCTTATTTCCATTAGCTGTACTCACCCCTTCTTAATGATTCTTTTAGGCCCTCGAGTAGGGCTTTAATGCTCCCATCCAATACCAAATCCCCAATTCTAACCACAATGCCCCCTACGAGGCTTTTATCTTCTACTATATCCGCCTTTATTTTCTTGGACGTGAGATCGCCCAAGGCCTTCTCCAATCGTGTCCTTGCATCGTCTTTAAGCGGTTTGGGCGTAATAATTTCAGCCCTGGCAATATTGGAAATTTCATCCATCAATTTTTCATAATTGGCCGTAATATCCAGGATGGCGCCAATTCTGTTTTTATCCAGAAGCAGATTCAAAAAATTCTTTATCACGGCTGAAAACGCACTCCTATCCAAGATAACCTGGAGTACCCTTTTGCGCTCCTCTGCAGGAAAGACCTGGTTGGAGATGACTTGTCCAAATTCCCCGTTGGCTTTGCAAAAATCGGTGAATTCCTTCAGATCCCTGCCGTATTGTTCGAACTGGCCGTTCTCTTGCCCTATGCTCAGCAGGGCCTTGGCGTATCTTTTGGCAACTTTTGACCCGATCAATGTACTTCCCCTACCCTTTCTATGAAATCATCTACCAGATGGTCCTGATCTTGCTCCGTGATATTGTTGGCGATGATCTCTCCCGCCTTTTGTGCGGCCAGATTCACCACCTCTTCTTTAAGGCGATCTTTGGCTGCTTGGAGTTCCTGCGCGATAGTCATTTCTGACTGCTCAAGGATCTGACTCGCTTTGGTTTTGGCCTCTGCAATAATTTTCCCCTTCTCAGCCAGACCTTCCTTCTTAAAATCCTCAATAATATCTGATCGTTGCGCCTCAAATTCCCTGAGCTTCTTTTCAATCTCTCTATATTTGGACTCGGATTCTTCCTTATCTTTTTTCAGTTGTTCGAGCTTTTCTTTGATCTCTTCTGTTCGGGCGGCGAAAAGGGCCTTTACATTGGCCTTTTTGATCACCCACACCAGTATGATGACCATAAGTGCAAAATTCATAAAACGGTATAGGAGATCTTTTAGATCAGCACTCCTGTCGGCTCCGCCGGCGGCCAGGGCAAATCCGTCCGGCATAAAGGCAATGACCGCCAGAACCGCCAAGACTATCATGTGAACCTTTATTTTGCTTCGGAATCTCCCCATTAAATGCTCCTCCCAAGAATCTTCTCAGCCAGTTCCTTCGAAAAAGCGGCGACCTCGTTTTCCAAAGTAGCGCGGGCATCCCCAGCCTTGCTCTCAATGTCCTGCTTTGCCTTCCCGATCTTTTCACCGGCCGCGGAAGTCGCCTCCTGCAACAATTCCTTCTCTGTACCTAGGCCTTCGTTTTTGAGGCCTTCCTTTTCCTGGAAACCTTCCTTTCTTGCCCCGACCATATTTTCCTGGAGTTCCTTTTCATATTGGTCGGATTTGCCGCGGAAATCCCCAATCTGGCCCTCATAGGAGCCCATTTCATGGGATCTTTCACCCAATATTTTTCGGATAGGTTTAAAAAGAAGGATGTTGAGGATAAATAAGAGGAAGAGGAAGTTGGCGATTTGAATAAATAGCGTATAGTTTATGTCCAGCATGGTGGCTAAATACCCCTTGTTTGTGAAATATGTTTCAAGCGGTTACGCCTTTTACAAAAAAAAACATCTCTTGTCAAAACTTTTTTATTGGGTTAAATCGAAATTTTTGAAGTGATTAAATGGCAAGCTATTTTGCGACGGCCAGTTTCTTATCTTTTGTGTTTTCGATATCTTGCATCCGACACCTTCCTTCAAAAAGAACACCCTCATCGATAATGATCACCGGCGCCTGGATGTTTCCGAATACCTTTCCGGGGGCATGAATCTCTATTCTTTTGCTCGCGACGATGTTCCCATGAAATTCCCCACTGATGATGATATGGGCAGTTTGGACATCGGATTGGATATGGGCGGCCTGGCCGACAATGAGCGTCCCCTCTGTGAGGATCTCACCCTTGAAGTGACCATCAATGCGAACGGTTCCCCTAAAACTGAGCTTACCTTCAAATTCCGTATTCTTTCCAAGAAATGCGTTTATCTCATCCCTTTTTTTCATAGGTATTCCCCCCAGGGAGTAACAAGCGACCCCCGTCTACCATATAGGTTTTTTCAATGCAAGAAAATTCCCACAAAATTCATAAGAACTTAGAGGTCTTATAAAGACCGAGCACAACTTTTATAAAATCTCGGGGAAAACCATTTGTACCTTCCCCTGAGTTTCTAAAATCGCAAATTCCAGGCACCAAATTACACATAAATTCCAAATACCAGTGATCAAAACTATTTCGATTTTGAAAGTGCTTATGAAAATGCCATTTCACTTCTTCCCGCCCTGTCAGACGCTTGCGCTTCGTGAACGCGTGCAACTACCTTTGTGGGTGGTGAACCCGACTTATTGGATACCGGGATGCGACCGTCAGAGAAGCAGGCTATTGAAACATAAATCGTCTCATGCTGATATTCATAAGCAACCCCATACTGGCCATGGTGGCAAGTATGGATGAACCGCCATAGGTGAGCAAGACCAGGGGGATGCCGACAACCGGGAGCAATCCCGTAACCATGCAGACATTAACGATGATTTGCCAAAAGACGACAGAGGTCACGCCAAGGGCGATAATAAATCCGAACTTGTCCTTGGAGCTTTTCGCAATGTTGATCCCCCAAAGCAAGAGGACAAGGTAGAGCAAGAGAAAAAACGCCGAACCCATAAAACCCCATTCTTCCGCCAACACGGAAAAGGCGAAATCCGTATGCTGCTCGGGCAAAAAATGGAGCCGTGTCTGTGTTCCTTTAAGATAGCCCTTTCCCCATATCAATCCGGAGCCGATGGCGATCTTGGATTGGTTGATATGATAACCAGCGCCCAGAGGATCCATATCGGGCCTCAAAAAAGTCAGTATTCGCCTCTGTTGGTATTCCTTTAGGGTGAACCAGATGAAGGGTACGGCGGACAAAAACGTGCCCCCCAATATGATGAGCGATGTCCACCTGATCTTAACGAATAGAATGATGGAAAAGGAGACAACAACGAGGCTCAACGCCGTGCCCAGATCAGGCTCTTTCATGATCAGGGCGCAGGGGACGGCAATAATGAGGAAGGGCTGCCATAAATCCCTTAAGCGGTATTCGTGGACCTGCCCCCTCTGTGTAAAAAACTTTGCGAGGGTGATGACGACGGTGATTTTGGCAAGTTCCGAAGGCTGGAAGGAAATGCCGCCGAAACTGAGCCACCTCTGGGAACCGGAATGCACGTCACCGATGATAAGTACGAGGACCAGTAATCCGATTGAAAAAAAGTATGCAGGGTAGGCAAACCGCTCCAATGTGTAATAATCGAAGGTGGTCATCAGAAAAAGGACGCCGAATCCAAGGATGAACCAATAAATCTGTTTGAAAAAGATCTGTGAGCCCCCCGCATCCCGAATAGGGTAAGTAGCACTGTAAAGATTCAGCACGCTGATGGCGGCAATCCCTACGAGTACCAGCAACAACACCCAATCAAAATTCTGAATAAGTCTTCGGTCAAACATTGGCTCTCACCCACCCCTTTTGAAATGACAAAAAATGCCAAGGTCAAAAGGTTCATTCTTAATTCCCGCATTAACCATTTTAGGTTGCTTTAGCCCTCTTTTTTTGCTTTTTTCTTTTTCCCCAAATAGGCCTCTATCATCTGCTTGGCAACCGGGGCGGCCGCGCTGCTGCCGTGTTCCCCATGCTCTACCAAGACGGCCACGGCCAAAGCCGGTTTGTCCGCCGGCGCAATGGCGACGAACCATGCGTGATCCCTGAACTCCATGGGGATTTTACCCCCGTTTTTGGAGTTTTTTTGCGCTTCAAGATTGACCACCTGTGAGGTCCCGGTCTTTCCGGCTACGCTCACACCCTTGATTCTGGCCCGATAATAGGCCGTGCCGCCCTTCTGGTTGACGACACCCACCAGAGCATTCTTGATCAATTCAAGGTTTTCAGGTTTAGCTGCCACGCGACCCACCACTTTCGGAGAAAATTTATAGGTCTCCCTATGATCTTTTCCAACGTGCTTTATTATCTTTGGTTGAAAGAGATACCCGCCATTAAACACAGCCGCGATTAATCGTGCCATTTGAATAGGCGTAGCGAGAACAAAGCTCTGGCCGATGGAGGTGGAAATGGTCTCACCCGCCTGCCACGGCACGCCCCATCTCTTCAGCTTCCATTGGCTCGTTGGTATGAGACCCGGCCTTTCAAAATCAAGATCAAACCTCGTCTTCCGTCCCAATCCCAACATCATTGCATACTGTGCAATCCGATCAACGCCAAGACGTTTACCCACCGTATAAAAATAGACATCGCAGGATTCAACCAAGGCCTTATGGAGATCCACCTTTCCATGACCGCCTTTTTTCCAACAGCGGAATACGTGTCTTCCCAAGTGATATCTGCCGGGACAGAATATTTCCTTATCCGGTTCGATAACTCCTTCTTCAAGAGCAGCCAAGGCGACTACTATCTTAAATGTAGAGCCGGGCGGGTATTGACCGGAAATGGCTCTGTTTTGCAGTGGGTAGTCTTTACTCGAAACCATTCGGTTCCACTCTGTTTTATCGATGCCTTCGATGAAAACATTTGGGTCAAAGGCGGGACTGCTTGCACAAGCGAGAATCTCGCCATTCATGGGATTCATTGCTACAACCGCGCCCTTTTTCCCTTTAAGAGCCTCTTCCGCCACAAATTGAAGATTCTTGTCTATCGTGAGTGTGAGGTTCATACCGGGCAGGGGCGGTCTCTTCGAAAGTACCCTCAGTTTGCGGCCCGCTGCGTCGACCTCGACCTGTTCGCCTCCTCTGCGTCCATTGAGGTCTGTTTGCCAACGTCCTTCGACGCCGACCTTGCCGATCAGATCCGCCGGTTTGCTGTCGGGAAATGCGCCGCTCGCGAGCTGAGCCTCGCTAATTTCGCCAAGATAACCAATCACATGAGATGCAAAATCAGTAAAAATATAGTGCCTACGAGGGCTCACTTGGATCATGATGCCGGGCAAATTGAAAAGATTTGTCTCTATGACTGCCAGTTCATCTCTTGTCAGGCTCTTTTTGATCAAAACGGGTTTGAATGGCCGTGACTTTAGACCTCCGATCAGGGTTTCCCGGACCTCCTCGGGGTTAAGGCCCGCGAGGGCCCTTAAATTCGCCAAAAGATTCCACTGGCTTTGAACCCGTTCCGGGATGATGTACATATCGTATGAGGGCCGATTATCGACCAGCAATTCACCATGACGATCAAAAATCATGCCCCTGACGGGTGGTATATCCTGGAGGTGTATGCGATTAGCTTCTGATTTCAAACGGTAATCAGGACCTTGCACGATCTGAAGTAACCACAGCCTCATAATCAATAACGAAAAGATCCCGACAACCAACAGGGTTACCACCCTGAGACGCTTGTGGTAAATCTCGATTGTCACTGAATCAAAACTGGAGCTTCTCAAAAAAAACCTCTCTCTTTTCCCTGCTAAGATGAGCGTTCAGCATTCAGCCTAATTGGTTGTCATTTGTAATTTTTTGCTGATCGTTGAAAGCTGACTGCTAAAAGCGCGCCCGTCCTCCGCAGTAGCCTGTCCATCCTCCGTAGCAGTGCTACTGCGGAGGACGGGCTACGGAGGGTGGAAATCGGGAAAGCAACCTTTCCGGATGAGCACTAAGTTGCTTCGCCATTGACCTTCATGAACGATCTTCCGATATGATTGAGCACAAAAAAGAAAATAGGCGCCAAAAGGCCCGTGGCGAGAGCAGATGCGGCAAGTATAAGCAGCGCCTTGGAAGTCACTGTAAACTCAATTGAGAATAGGTCCAGAAGGCCCAAGAATAGGACTCCTTTAAATACCACGCCGAGGGAGGCTAGGATCATGACACTTCTCGGCGAATTCATATCGAAGAATCGGAGGCCGATGTTAATGCCCAGAAAGACCATAAGATAGAGAAATGTGAATAGCCCCAAAAGGCCGGCGGAGAAGATGTCGATCAATATTCCCTGACTAAGGGCGAGGAATCCAGCGCCTGTCATACTATAGTTGATCAGGAGGTAGACGATGATGATGGTAATAAAATCGATTTCAAAGTGATGCAAGGCAGTCTGATTCACCAACCCTCCTCTGACCAACATAAAAAGGAGGCAAAGGAACCACCCGATAACATAGAGTATTATTCTTCTCTTTCCTATTGGTTTAATAACGGATACTCCTTCAAAATAACCAGCAACTCTTCAAGTTTTGAAAAGTCGACCATGGGTCTGATTTTGATATCCTTAAATAACTCCCCCGGCATGCTACCCACCTCCATGACCTCGCCCACAGGAAGTCCTTTCGGAAAGACGCCACCCAGTCCTGACGTAATCACCGCATCCCCTTCGACGACATCGCTCGTTTTAACCATATAGTCGAGCTTGCAGCTTTTTGCCGATAGCCCTTTGACGATGCCCTTTTCCCTGGAACGCTTGATAATGCAGTCCACGGCACTATTCTGATCGATGATGAGGAGTACCTTCGCGTAATTTCGTGAGACCGAAACCACACGGCCGACGACACCCTCTGCATTAACCACGGGCATATTCATTCTGAGTCCCGCTTTTTTACCCTTATCTATCATAATGGATTCAAACCACCCCGAGGGATCCCTTCCAATTACCTGTACGGCCAGTGCCGGCCAATTGAGCGTGCTTTTGAATTGAAGGAGCTTATCGAGGCGCTTGTTGGTTGTTAGAAGATCCTGGTACCGGTAATTTTCAAGTTTAAGGGCATCAACCTCCCTTTTCAAGCGCACGTTCTCATCACGGACATCTGCCAGATCAAAGTATTTGAGCCATAGATTTCGGGTTGTTTGGATTGTTGATTTTATTAATTTCTGGATAGGGGCGGTGGCTTCTATGAGGAGCTGTTCTGCCGGATTCCAAGATCGCTTCGGGCCCAGTCCGGCCGAAAGGAGAAACAGGGCCAATAGAACGAGAACCAGCCAGATCCAGATTGTTCTGATCCCAGTTGTTTCAGACAATTATTTCATTCAGCTCCGGGGGGAAAAGATTATTTGACCGTGACCTCTCTCAATATCTCGATATTGTCCAGGGCCTTTCCCGAACCCAGCACAACCGTTGACAGGGGGTCCTTTGTGATTGTGATTGGAAGCTTTGTTTCTTCCCTCAAAAGAATGTCCAGGTTTTTGAGCAATGACCCACCCCCTGCCAGGACTATCCCCTTATCAACGATATCGGCTGCCAGTTCCGGCGGGGTTTGTTCCAGGGCTATGCGTACGGTTTCCACGATCGTTTCAACCTGCTCGGAAATGGATTTTCTTACTTCATCCGAATCTATGGTCAGGATTTTTGGAATACCCGTCACAAGATCACGGCCTTTGACCTCGATAGTTTCAACCTGATCGCTTGGATAGGCATTTCCGATTGTGGTTTTGATGATCTCAGAGGTTGAAAGTCCGATCAGAAGATTGTATTTCCTCTTGATATGCTGCAAAATGGCTTCATCCATTTTGTCGCCGCCCACCCTCACGGACTTGCTGTATACGATCCCGGCCAGGGAGATGACGGCGACCTCCGTGGTTCCGCCACCGATGTCCACCACCATATTGCTGGTCGGCTCTGTAATGGGCAATCCTGCGCCTATGGCAGCGGCCATGGGTTCCTCTATGAGATAGACTTCTCTGGCGCCGGCCGATTCCGCGGATTCCCTCACCGCCCTTTTTTCCACCTGAGTAATGCCCGAAGGGACACAAATAATAATACGCGGTCGAACCAGTGTCGTCCGATTGTGCACCTTCCTAATAAAATGGCGCAGCATGGCCTCCGTGGTCTCAAAGTCCGCTATGACCCCGTCCTTCATGGGACGTATGGCAACGATGTTGCCGGGGGTTCTGCCCAACATCATCTTGGCTTCTTTTCCCACGGCCAGGACCTTTTGCCCGCCTTTTGCATCCTTTCGCACGGCTACGACGGAGGGCTCATCTAAGACGATGCCCTTCCCTTTCACATACACGCACGTGTTTGCGGTACCCAAATCTATCGCCAGATCATTCGAGAATAAACCCAACAGGGGATCAAGGAACATCAGTTTCTCCTTTCAAGATCATAGAACTCACTAAGATGGCATGCAGATATTTCTGACACAAGTCCCGAAAATCGGGCTTATGTACTTGACAAATGTAAAATTTTTTGTTTAGTAGAAAGTTTACTTCAATTCCAAAAAAGGGATGGAAAAACTGACACTATGAAAAGGACGTATCAGCCAAGCAACATCAAAAGGGCCCGAA
Organism: uncultured Desulfobacteraceae bacterium; assembly: GCA_964459445.1. Classification (GTDB taxonomy): domain Bacteria; phylum Desulfobacterota; class DSM-4660; order Desulfatiglandales; family HGW-15; genus CAYWMP01. The sequence continues at coordinate 4,587 of CAYWMP010000119.1, read as the reverse complement.
CTCATGGTTTCAGGGCCAGAATGAGCTCCAAAGGGGGCATCAAGGTCTTAAGGCGCAGAAGAGCCAAAGGTCGAAAACGATTGACGGTCTAATTTTGCCCCAACCACCTGAAACGCCTATCATAATTTATGGGCGCCTTCTCATTCCTAAAAAAGGAAAGATTATTGAATCGCGCCGATTTTGTCAAATTAAATCGGTTGGGGAAAAGGTATCATACAGAGCACTTTGTGATCATTCTCCTGGAGAATGACCTGGGCTACACGAGACTAGGGATCACCGTCAGCAAGAAGACAGGGAATGCAGTAAAAAGAAATCGGGTCAAGCGCCGCATTAGAGAATTCTTCAGACTGAATAAGACCCATTTCCCCCAGGGTTACGACATAGTCATAATAAGCAAAAAAGGTGCCAGTAACCTGGATTTTTGGAGAATAAAAGAGGAACTTGGTGATTTTATCCTCGATAAAAACCGCCGGTTATCGCCTTAGATATATACCTATACTTTTTATCGGTATATACCAGAAGTTGGTTTCCCCCTTTATTTTCCCTGCCTGCCGTTTCTATCCTTCATGCTCGATGTACGCCCGCCTCGCCTTTGAGAAATACGGTATTTGGAAGGGAGGCATGTTAACCTTCTTAAGGATTATTAAATGCCACCCGTTCCACCCTGGAGGGTACGATCCTCTTGTTTAGGCCGTTTCTCACAATTGTTCGGCGATAAATAATTGTCATAAAAAGACCTACTTTCGAACTCAGGTTGCCCAAATGGAAAAGAGAACTGTAATTGCTTTTGTCTTATCCTTTTTGGTCCTGTTGATCTGGTCCATGCTTTTTACGTCTAAACCGGACCAGGCGCCAAAAGAGGCGACGCAGCCAAAGGAAGAGATAATTGGAGAAAAAGCGCCGGCATTAAAGCCTGCCCCCAAATCCGCCACACAGGCAATTAAGGCTGAAGAACCTTCAGCCGAAATTCAGAAGCCTGCGGTAGATGAGAAGGATGTCTCTGTTGAAACGCCCCTTTTTAGTGCGGTTTTCACGAGCCGCGGCGCCACTATTAAGAGTTTCAAACTAAAGGAGTACCGGCAGGCGAACGATCCTGAATCAGACTTTGTCGAGCTTGTGGACCTAGAGGGTATTGGATCGGATTTTCTAGAGTTTGAATTTGCGCGGAACTCCAATCAAACCCGCCAAGAACTCCTATTCAATGTGGAAGAGGATTCCTTCACTCTAGGACAACAATCAATGCCCAGGGATTTGACCTTTACGGCCTTGAGGCCGGATGGCGTTCAAATCACTCAAAGTTACCGTATCTATCCTGATAGATATCCTATTGACCTGACCGTAAAAATCTCAAATCGGACGGACGGAGAACTCGAAGGCGTCCTTAAAGCCCACCTTCGAAACATACCGCCAAAGGACAAGGCAAGTTATTACTCCTTTGTGGGTGCGGCCGTCCTGGTCAATGATGAACTCGAGGAATTGGAACCCGGAGACCTCGAGGAAGCCAAAAACCTTTCCGGTTCAATTGATTGGATGGCCTATGAAAGTGATTATTTCATGTCTGCACTCGTCCCTGAGGACCCGCCCAAGGCCAATTTCAATGGAATCCTGTTGCAATCGGGTATTCTGAGGGCATCATACATCGCGCCTCCCTTTGCGCTGTCTTCCCTGGAACAAAGGACCTCCCGCTATACGCTCTACCTCGGTCCGAGGGATTTGACCTATATAAAGCCCATGGGAAAAAAGCTTGATAGAGCGATTAATTTTGGATGGACTGATATCATAGCCAAGCCGCTTTTATATACCTTGAGGTTCTTCAATCAGTATGTGAACAATTATGGCGTGGCCATCATTCTGCTTACGGTACTCGTTAAGATCATCTTTTGGCCTTTGACCCACAAAAGCTATAAATCCATGAAAGAGATGCAGAAGCTCCAGCCTCTGATGGCCAAAATCAGAGAGAAACACAAAAATAATCGGGAGCAGATGAATAAGGAGTTGATGGGCCTCTACAAAACTTACAAGGTCAATCCTATGGGCGGTTGTTTGCCTATGGTCATACAGATTCCCGTTTTTTTCGCCCTATTCAGAATTCTTGGAAGCTCGATCGAACTGAGGCATGCGCCCTTCTTTCTTTGGATAACCGATCTGTCTTCACCGGACCGGCTTTTTAACTTCCCCTTTGAGATCCCCTTTATGTCTCCGCCTTTCGGCATTCCGGTGCTGACATTGTTGATGGGGGCCTCTATGTTCATTCAGCAGAAGATGACGCCAACACCGGGCGATCCCACTCAGGCCAAGATCATGCTATTTTTGCCCATCATCTTTACTGTAATGTTCATCAACTTTCCATCCGGTCTGGTGCTCTATTGGCTGGTCAACAATGTTCTTTCCATCGGCCAACAATATCGTATCAAGAAAAGCCCAGCATAACTTTTGGAGGACACACATGGCACATTACGATTTTGAAGGAAAAACGACTGAAGAGGCTATCGAAGCGGCCTCAAGAGAACTCGATATTCCCATTGAAGATCTAAAAGTCGACGTTGTTGAACCGGGATCAGCAGGAATCTTCGGACTGGTTGGCGGGAGGAAAGCAAAGATAAGAGTCGAAGTAAAAACCGAGACAACGGAGGTGCCGGAACAAATAGAAGATGAAGCTCTCCAAATTGCCAAAAAGTCATTAGAGGACATTCTTGGTCTTATCCCCGTGGATACGACCGTATCCGCGGAGCAAAGTGATGGGAGAATTACCCTCAATATAGAGGGAGACAAATCCGGCCTTCTGATCGGCAGGAAAGGAAAAACCCTGGATGCCCTCCAGTTTATTGTCAGCAAAATTGTGAATAAGGCGATGGACAGGAGAACGAACGTCGTCGTCGATTCCGAGAATTATCGCAAACGAAGGAAGGAATCCCTGGTTCAACTGGCGCATAAAATGGGCGAAAAGGCCAAAAGGATCAAGAAACCCGTTGCCACCAATCCTATGAATCCCCATGATCGACGCATCATCCACCTGGCGTTAAAAGAAGATGAAAGGCTCGATACAAAAAGCCGGGGTGAAGGACTGCTCAAAAAGGTTGTGATTATCCCCAAGAGATAAGTGAGGGTAAGCTCACCATCGATCCATGCCCTTAGATCCTTCCAATGAAGACACCATCGCTGCTATTTCAACACCCATTGGGCAAGCAGGGATCGGTATCGTTCGATTAAGCGGCCCCAAGGCAAAACAGATTGCCCAGAAACTCTTTAGGTCCAAAAGCCATCGAAAAACCCTACAAAGCCATAAACTCTATCTAGGGCATTTGGTTGATCCTCCCTCCGGAAGTATCGTCGACGAAGTCCTCCTCTCCTATATGGCCGGTCCCAATACCTACACCCGCGAAGATATTGTCGAAATAAACTCCCATAGCGGCTATCTCCTATTGTCGCGTATCCTTCAACTCGTGCTTGCCCAAGGCGCACGGTTGGCCGATCCCGGGGAATTCACTTTCAGGGCCTACCTGAATGGTCGGATCGACTTGACCCAAGCCGAAGCCGTGATAGACCTCATCAATTCACAGTCTGATAGGGGAATCGAACTGGCCTCCCAACAGGTCAAAGGCGATTTTCGACGGCAGGTCGAGGACCTCCGTCAGAAGATCATGGATATCCTTGCCCACCTAGAGGTCGCCATCGACTTTCCTGAAGAGGATGAGAGCATTTTTCCCAGGCGTGAAACTGCGGAAAAGATTGAGAATGAGCTTATTGAGCCCGTTAAAAGAATCATTGAAGCCCATTCCCAGAGAAAAATATGGGTCGATGGCATCAATACGGTTATCGTTGGGCGTGTAAACGTCGGAAAATCCAGTCTGCTCAATCGCCTGCTCGATGAAGAGCGAGCCATCGTGACACCCATTCCCGGAACCACAAGAGATATCATTGAATCCACGATTCATATCGCCGGCATCCCTCTTAGGATCATGGACACGGCGGGATTTAGAAAGGTGAAAGGCGAAGTTGAGAGGATTGGCATTCGTTTGACAAAGGAGAAGCTAGAGGGCGCCGATTTGGCCCTTGCCATGATCGATGGAAATCGGTCCTTGAATCAAGACGATTTGGACATCCTCGCTAAAGTTCGAAAAGGTCATTCTCTCGTTCTTGTGAACAAGATAGACCTGCCCTTGAAAATAAACGAAAAGGAACTTAATGAACTTGTCGACGGTCTTAAGACGGTTAAAATCTCCGCGCTAACCGGTGAAGGCATTGACGATCTCAGAGATGCTATCCGCGATCTGGTATTGTCGGGGGAACAGGAGCTCGAATCGACCCAAGTGGTCCCTAATCTGAGGCACAAAACCGCCCTTAACGACGCGGATCAATTGCTTGCTAAGGCGGCCTTTAATACCAAGGCAGGACTGCCCCTCGATATTATCGCCGTAGATCTTAATGGTTCCCTGGGGGCCCTGGGAGAAATTATTGGTGAAACGACCAATGAAGATGTCCTCGATCGGATATTCAGTAATTTCTGCCTGGGGAAATAGCCTGGCGCGTAGCTCTAAGAAGGTATCCTGTTGCCGTCGAACCACAATACCATGAACTTCTAAGCAA
>CAYWMP010000118.1:0-18779 GCA_964459445.1 uncultured Desulfobacteraceae bacterium | reverse complement strand
CAGCCAGTAGATGACATATTCAAAATCAGATTAGATCCATCAATTAAAATACTATTTGCATTTTCCTGAATGATTTCCCAATCATCAATTTGAGTATCAAGAAATACTCTGTCTCTTTTTCCTAATTGAAATTTATTAAGCGGTGTCTCTAAATTGACAATCCCAAATTCTTCGACCTCTTTTCTTCCGATTTGGGTATGAATAACCGTTGCAGCAAAATCAGTAATCGCTAAGTTTTCAGGTATAGATAGGTTAGAGCGTTTTTGATTATAGGTTTTATAAAAAGTAGAGCTTGGACCAAATTGTTGTTTTATTCTTTTTTTCAAATCTTTGGCTTCACCAATATATAATGGAACCTCCTCATGTGATATTACGTAATTTCCACTCATACCACTTGGAATTTCGTTAACTGCTGAGCATGCCAATGAAACCAGCTTTTTTAAGGAACCAAATAGTATTTTGTCTGAATGTGCTTGGCAATAATTCCAATTTAAATCGTTCATTGCTGAATCTTTAACTATTAAATTTCCATAACGATGAAGTCAGTGGCAGCCAGGGCAACAAAGCCCTTTGGAGAGGTCAGGGAAACAGAAACTTTGGAAAATGAAAAAAACGCAAGACCCTGGCTGTCAACTGCACTGACAGGCAAAACGTCATTACAGTCTTTTGCATTTAAACTCGTTGATAGATGCATCTAAGATATTACGCTCAAGCTGCATATTCGGCTTCCACCAGACGGTATGATCGCGCTGTCTTTTGGCGAATTCTTGTCGTGCATTTATTAGATTGCCTTGACCTTTTTCCGCGTATATGCCAGGAATTCCAGCATTAGCCACTATCCCACCGTCTTTCATAAACCTATCGTAATCGAGAATTCCTTTTTCATTGAAGTGCAGATAATAATAAATGGCACGTAGAACCTGGACAGGCTTTCGGTTCTCTAGCTTCACAATTATTTCTGCACCGCGTACACGCTTTCTTGCAAACCTTTCGGTATTTTCCTCAGATGAGCCTCTCAGCAATCGTTCAAATTTAGTATTTGGTACTCGAAAAATCTCATCATCATCTGAGACGAAAAAAAGTCTTACTGAAGCTGAACTCACGTAGCTACCTCATAATGACGTTTAACGCAGAGGTGAGAGGCTGGGCAGGCACAAACCTCAACAGTATCTTGAAAACTATACCGCTGGAATATTGATGCCGATTGTTATAACCGCGATATATGCCCAGTCCCTCTCAAACGCCATGTTCTCCCTACCTATTTGCATGCTTCATCTATCTCATAGTCATCATCTGGCATAGCCTCGCCCGTAATACACGAAAAACATGCATTCCCTGTAACGGCTGAGCCAATCACCCAGATTGGACTGCCACAATCACATTTCACACCAGATTTGTAGTCATCTAACGCTGTCTTTAAGCCACTTGTAATTTCTTTCCGGCTAGATCCTGGATTACTCTTGAGATATTCTTCAACAAATTTATTGAGCTTTATTGGTATAAATCCTTTTTTCAACTTTCCCCTCCTTGATTGAGAATTGCTATTGAATTCATGCTGTACTATTGAATATTTCCGGATTCAGTATATTACCTTAATATCTTCACGGTTATTTGAGACTGGGTTACTACTTTTTGCCTATCTGATGATCGGGGAAATTTGAAAAATTTTCAAGAATTGATTTGGTTACCTTTTTGGCAGAAATCATCTTGACATCCTGAACGTACTATAATGGTGTTGACAACGTAACAATAGCGTTGTAACATGTTCGTTGTAGTCGTACAAAAGGGGAAAAACTAATGAAAAATCCGTTCCGCTTCGCTGGTGCTGTTGGCGACCCGGTTTTCTGCAATAGAGTAAAGGAGCAACGCGACCTAAGTCGCTTTGTAGAAAACAGCCAAAACGTGCTGCTTTATTCCCATCGGCGCTACGGCAAGACCTCGCTCATATTCAAGGTTTTTGAAAACCTGAAGGAGGTCAGCCCCGTCTATGTCGATCTGTACGGAACAACGACCATTGACGATTTCATATCTGAATTCCTGAGGGGCATTAGCGCCCTCGAGACACGAGGTAGACGGCTAGGACGGGTTGTAAGGGAGATAGTGACTAGTATTGGTTTCAATATAACCCTTGACCATGCTACCGGCCTTCCTACCATAACGCCCACCGTTCACTCAAGAGAGAAGGACAGGGTACTCGATGAAGTGATAACCCTTGCACAAAGGCTGTCAAAGAACAAAAAAATGGCAATCGCCCTTGATGAGTTCCAGGAGATCGCCGGATACGGTGGAGACGCCTTCGAAAAACTTCTTAGGAAGAAAATACAGCACCATCGGAATATTTCATACATTTTTTCTGGTAGCCAAACCCACTTGATCATGGAGATGTTCAAGGATAGCAACCGGGCCTTTTACAAGCTCGCTGCAAGTTATCCTCTCAAAACCATATCATTCTCTGACTATATCGAATGGATTGAAGGGCTTTACAGATCCGCGGATCGCACAATTGAACAAAAATGGATTGAGCAAATTGTTGTAAGATGTGAACATCATCCTGCTTATATCCAACAGTTTTTCTATTACCTTTGGGATGAGCCTGACGTCTCACAAGAAGCTGTCGAGAGAACACAACATGAGATTGTAGAGATGCGAGTAGCGGAATTCGCAAATGAATGGGATTCACTCACGGTTAACCAAAGAAGAGCCGTGAAGCTGGTGGCCGGCACTGGCGGTCAGAATATGTTTGCGGCTGAAAGCCTTTCCCGATTTGGCTTCCGCACTGCCTCTCAATTGAGAGCTGCATTACAGTATTTGACAAAGAATGGCGTTCTAGTAAAGAATGAGCACTATAAGATACAAGACCCGATGTTCAGAAGGTGGCTTCAGGTAGGGTAAATCCTCCCAGTGAGAAAAATTACGCGATACGTTTGACATACAGCTCATTTGCCATCTTCTTAGGTCACGGAAAAACCTGATTTCTCCTCTACTCAAGAAGTCTGAGTAAGAGGAGGCCCAAGTTATGCTTCTTCACGCTTTTTGAGTTCTTCGTCTCGCAGTACTCGCCGCAACACTTTTCCAACCACCGATGTAGGCAAGGTATCTCGGAACTCGACCTCGCGGGGGCGTTTATAACCCGAAAGGTTCTCTTTGCAGAATTCGAATAACTCCTCTTCCGTCGCTTCAGCACCCGGCTTGAGCTGAATAAAGGCCTTGACCGCCTCTCCTGTACGGGAATCCGGGATACCCACCACCGCCACAAGGGCAACCTTTGGATGGGTGTAGATCACCTCCTCGATTTCTTTTGGGTACGCATTAAACCCGCCCACAAGTATCAAATCCTTCTTGCGATCGGTAATGACCAAAAAACCATCTTCATCGATATGGCCGATGTCGCCGGTCAGAAGATAGCGATCCCCATCGATATCTCGAAACACCACTTCATTTGCATCCGGCTTGTTCCAATAACCGAGCATAATCGCGGGTCCCGCTGCAGCGATCTCGCCGTCCTCGCCTTGAGATAATTCCTCGATGCCGGTTTCGAGGTCCACGATCTTGACGTCTGTATTCGGCATCGGCAATCCCACTGCGCCAATTCTTCTTTGTTCAAGGTTTGTCGGATTGACTGTTAGCACCGGCGAAGTCTCCGTCATGCCGTAACCTTCGAATATGACCGCCCCTGTCTTTTCCTCGAACTGCTTGATGACCTCGAGCGGCAACGGCGCAGCACCCGACCCACAGCCGATAATGGAAGAAAGATCGAATTTGTCAATTAATGGGTGGTTGACAAAGGCCGAGTAGATGGTCGGGACAGCAACAACAATAGTGGCCTTATGCTTTTCTACTGCCTTTAGCACATCAGTAAACGGCGGATCGCCTGCGCGGGGGTCCGGGATGCATACGAGGCGCGAAGCATTCATGCAGCTGACGAGCATACAGAGTGTGAGGCCAAAGCTGTGATACCAGGGCAGGACGCCAAGATAGGTGTGGGCCCCACCTCTTTCCAGTTTCTCAGGGGTTTTGCCCTCCTCCAAGGGAATCCGGACCCATTCGTCTACCGCGGTCACATTTGAAACCAAATTGACATGGCTCAAGGACGCGCCTTTCGGCACGCCTGTTGTTCCACCGGTATAGAGGATGAGTGCAGTGTCTTTGAGCGGATCAATGTCCAGTTTAGGGGATTCGGGCTTGGCCGCTTTGATCACATCATCGAACATGAAGTGACCCGGTTCGTGTCTGTCCGCCTTTGGAATTTTACCCAAAAGAGAACCTATAAAGCCTTTTAGTGCCGGTAAATAGGATTTGACGTTACAAATCACAACCGTATCCACGTCGGACCCTTCTATAGCCTCTATTGCGGTTTTGTAAAACTCTGGGTGATCCATGACAAAGACCGCCTTTGCCCCGCAGTCCTTGAGTTGGAAATTAAGCTCTGAGGCCTTGTAGAGAGGGTTGCAGGTCACACAAGAACCACCGGCCTTGAGAACGCCGAAGAATATCTCGGGATAGTGTGGGAGATTGGGGAGAAAGATGGCGACAGGGTCCCCTTTTTTGATGCCGCGGGAGGCAAGGAAATTGGCCACCCGGTCTGCTGTGTCTTTCACCTGTGTGAAGCTTCGGGGGACATCTGCAAAAATGGTGTAGGTTTTGTCCGGATAGTCGCGAGCGGTATCATCAAGGATTGAAAACAGCGGTCTTTCGTAACCGGAAATTTCGTGAGAAACACCCTCAGGCCATTTTGATCCAAACCAAGGCTTAGTAGACGACATTGGAACCTCCCTTCTCCAGGAACCCCTGCAAAACGCGCCCTTTTGCTCAATCTCTTCTTCAGACTCAAATTTTAATCCTCAAAATACTATCAGTATTCCTGTGGTTAAAATCCTCGTCTTCATTGATCTTGACCAAAATTGAGCATTTTGCAGAGGTCCCATACTGTGAATGGTTGGGAAACATTAAATCAGATGTCCTGCTCGGCACGTTCAATTCCGGCAAATATATTCTAAGTGCGCTATGAGTGTCAATCAATGTGATCCGATTACTTCAATTCAAACACTGGAATGTTAATCGACAGCTTGGACACTTATTCATCGCTGAGGCGCAAAGAGCACAGAGACAGTTTTTTGCCTTCCGCTGACCTGCCGTCGCATTAGCTATGGCAAGGCAGGGACGGCGGAAGGCAAAAAAAATCTTGTCATTGTAAGAGCAGATGACACGATCTGTTTGGAGCTAAAAGCTGAATTTTACGATTGTCCCAAAAAGACGGAGGTTCTTTTCACTTGCTGTCCTCTCAACAGCAAGTGAAAAAATATTTCTCTCAGCGCCCTCTGCGTCTGCGGTGAAATAGAGATGGCCCTTATCCGGCAAAGGTTTAGTGCCTAAGTCGTAGAGCCGAACAAATATTTGCTACCCGCCGGATATAGCCGGCAAAATGATGATCTCATCACCTTCTGATAGAGGCGTAAGATCTCCCTGCAAACCTCTTGTGTCCTTACGGTTCACAAATACCCTTATGATTCGTTTCAATGTTCCCGCTTCATCATAGAGCTTTTCATGGATGCCGGGATGCTTGGACTCCAACTCAGCAATGGCGCCCCGGACATCCCTGGCCTCGACCTCAACGATCCGCTGGTTGCCGGCCAACTTCATAAGGCCTGGAGGTAAGGTCACCTTTACGCCCATATTATTTTCCTTTGAATTCCCCTTTCCGCTTCTGTGTGTATGCAGAGATCGCTTCAAAGAGGTCTTCTGAAGGCAGAATCATGCTCGATCTGGCTGCATTGTAATCAAGAGATTCATTCAAGCTGGCTTCTTCATCAAAGAGAAACACCTCCTTGGTTCCTTGCACCGCCAGGGGTGGATTGCTAGCGATCTCTCCGGCCAATTCAATGGCCTTCCTATCGAGCGTATCCTTATCGGGGTACGAGTCGTTGACCAGATTGATGTTTTTGGCGTGGTCAGCATCGAACTGATGTGCTCGAAAAGCGATCTCTCGAGCGTGGCCCGGTCCCACGATTTTGGGTAGACGCTGAAGCCCGCCCACGTCAGTAATGATGGCGAGCCTTGCTTCGGGGAGGGCAAAGAGGGTCTCCGCCGAGCAGAGCCTGATATCGCAACAAAGCACAAGTTCCAACCCTGCCCCTAAACAGTGCCCGTGTATAACGGCAATGGTAGGTCTGCTCAGGTGCTCCAGGCGAGTATGGATGGCCTGGGTCTTTTTGACCAGTTCATAGAAATCGAGTTTCTGGGTTGCGCTGGGAACGCCGCCTATGGCAGCAATTAGTTCATTTTCAGGGCCAAGATCCAAACCCGAACAAAAAGATTTTCCCTCCCCGCGAAGGAGGAATACCCTGGCATTCATATCTTCATCGGCCTTGGCGATGGCGTTATCCAGGGCCTCCCAAAGCGCCAGATTCATCGCGTTTCGCTTTTCGGGCCTGTTGAGGGTGATGAAGCCCACATACTCTTCTCTATGATAGGTCACCAGGCGGTTGTTCTTTTCGTTTCCTTCACTCATATGCACCTGCTCCTTTCACATAACTTACGCGGGGAATTTATCTCCAAAAAGCACCCTTTTCTTTTCTAGATGAACCTTGGGAGGTTTGCAGAAAAAAATCAACCACCAACATCGACGCTCTCACCCCTGTTGTCTTTGACTCTTTAGCTGGTTTCGTCCGTCTATTTTTCACTCCGCAGCTATTTAATTCAATATCTACTCGCAAATGACCGCTCACTAATGACCTAATCTAGATCTGTGGTTAATTCTAAGCCGCCCTCAAACCGAGTATTTGGCGTGCCTCCGCCGGGCTCGCGATCTCGCTTCCAACCTCACGCACAATGCCGGCAAGTGCTTCGACAAGCACGCCGTTGTTTTTGGCCTTTTCCCCATTAGGCAGATAAAAAGTGTCTTCAAGTCCTGTCCTTACGTTTCCCTCAAGTTCCACGCATCGGCGGTGCAGGGGCCAAATCTCCTGCCGCCCTATGGCAATGACCTGCCAATGAGCGCCTTCGGGCATCTCGTCGACCAGAAGAGGAAGCCATTCCGGCTTGGCGGGCATACCGCTCGAAACCCCCATCACACAGGAGATATGAGCTGCGCCTTCGAACATCCCGTTTTGCTGAAAAAGATTCACGCTCCGGACAATCCCGGTATCAAAGCACTCGAACTCTGGAACGATTTCGTTGGCATTCATGATATCCAGGAAGCTCTTGACCTTTTCCACGGGATTATCAAAAAGCATGGGAGGCCAGGCCCAAGACCCGTCTTTTCTGAGCTTCAGATAATTGAGGGAACCGGCATTGCAGGCCGCCATCTCCGGCTTGAATTGCTCAAGACATGCCGCTGGACCGGATAAATCCGGCCCCACCACACCCGTACTCATGCATATGATGATCTCAGGGACACGATCCTTTATAGCCGCCAAGATATCGCCCACCGTCTCCAAATCCCAGGTGGGTAGATGCCCCATTCCCTCTTCCTGGTTTCTGAAGTGGCAATGAACAATGCTGGCTCCTGCATTAAATGCCTGTTCCGTGTGGTCCGCCATCTCCTCCGGTGTCACGGGAACGTTGTGAATCGCCGGATTCGTCAGCAATCCGGTTAAAGCACATGTTACCACTGTCTTAGAATTCATATTCTCCTCCCTCTGGGGTAATTTCGGTCAATGCTGTTTGGGCGGCATTTTTTAACGCCATCGGCCCATATCAAGTGCAGCTTCTGTAACCACTTTTAACAATGCATTCGGCTACGAGTTTAATGTAATTCCCTTGAATATAAATTCACAGAGCTCCTCGGTGAGGTCATCCGGAGAAATATCGCGATTGAAAACCACGCTGGTCAGACAGACATTCTCAATACTCCCCAAGATAACCTGCCTCATGATTTGGGGTGACAGGTCGCCTCTAATGTCCCCTTCCCGGACCCCCTCCTCAATAATGTCTAGAAGAATGCTGCTGTACTTCTTTACCAATTGATAGGTCTCACTGGTATAATAGTCCGAAAAACTCCGCACTTCAGTAAGCAGAATCCTTGCGAATACCTTGTTTGTTGCATAGACATTCGTATGGGACCATATCAGCTTCCTTAATTTGTTTTGGGCCCCTTTTATACCCTTCAGATCCTGCCGGACCTGCTCGTCATATTGTTCAAGGTACTCCCTGAGTACCTGATATAGGAGGCCACGTTTATCTTTGAAGTATTTGTAAATGAGAGGTTCAGTAACGCCTGCGGTCCTGGCGATTTCAGAAGTGGTGATAGCGCTGAATTCCTTTTCTTCAAGCAAATATCTTAAAGCATCCGCAATCTTTGTTCGACCAGGTGGGGAATGATTTTCCCTTAACTTAGTGTCGGCCGATTTAGATTTGGTTTCATTGCTCATTCAGTCATTTTCCCATAGACTTTAAAAACATCTCCACAGCCTCTCGATGCTCTTTCGTCTTGAACAGGATTGCTTGTTGAGATGCCTCCCAATCTAGAACTTGCCTCAATGACATATCAAAACTTCTTTCGAGTCCGTGTTTGATGCTGATTAATGCCGCCGATGACTTTGCCGAGAGCGTCCTGGCCAATGTGTCCACTTCTTTATCCAGATTATCCTCCGGCACAGCTTTATAGATGAGACCTATGGATGCCGCCTTTTTGCCGTTTAACATCTCGCCCAAAAGTGCGAGTTCCCGTGCCTTGGCGAGTCCTACCAACCTGGGAAGAAAGTAGGTACCCCCCGCATCGAGACCCGCACCCAAGTTGATAAAGACCTCCCAGAACGTGGCATTCTCGGATGCCAATACGAAATCACTTGACAGGGCTAGGTTTGCTCCGGCACCCACAGCCATCCCCCTCACCTTGCACACTATAGGTTGGGGTATTTCTCTCAGGGTGCAAACGATTCTGCTGAGTTCTTGCATACCCCGGAGCCATTCAGGGGATGAGTAGTCTTCCTTGAAAAGGGAGATATCTGCACCGGATGAGAAATTATTTCCTGCACCCTGAAATATAATCACACGCGTCTCTTCATCGGTGAAGAACGAGCTTAGTGCTCCTTGTAGCTCTTGAATCATTTCCGGCTTGATGGCATTCATGACCTCAGGACGGTTCAACGTCACGATAGCTAGGCGATCCTTTTTTTCAACCTCAATGAAGCTGTTGTCCATTTCTAATCACTCCTTCTCTGCACCTGTGAGGCGCCAAAATTATCATGGTTAGTGATACTAACCGTTTTGATAAAAATAGTTCATAACTATAAAATATATCTACAATAATTCTAGTTAGTGAATTTCACCGATTATGTCAAGATCCTTTTGTCAGAAGGTTGGTGGGGGTGTGATGAATTTAGGGATTGAAAAATCTAGCCTGGTTAACCAAAGCTCATTGTGATGGGCCATCAAAAATATGGATATGAATTGAGATGAAGGAATGGGAGGGTTTCCAAAAGGCGATTATGGTTAGCGAGCAAATACAAGCCCTCCCTGTTTGAGATTTTTCTGAATATGGAATCATTAAGGCCTCGAACTCTCTTCGCCAACAACGCCCTTCAGACGTTTTGCGATGAGAGCCCCCAATTTCACGGCCTGCTCTTTGATTGTTGCCTCGTGGATGCCTGCTAGGTAATGGCCCACAGTGAAGATGAGTTCATAGGCGTCGAGAATATCAACCAGTCGGGCACCCCCGATTTGTGCCTCCAGGTCGAGATCTTTGGCTCCAAAATCCTTGAGAAACTTGTAGTATTTGAGTGCCTGCTCCTTCGCTGACTTTCGGCTTTTCCGAGGGGATAGGAAAGCCGTCACTTCGGTGGCACCCAATTTGTACCGGGCCGTATAGATCTGATTGAGCGCTTCAGTCCCAAACACATTGGATGGGATCAGGGTGAAACTTTTTTCAACAAGATTTGCCCTCGGAAAAAGAGAAAGCGCTGTGATCGGTTCGACTTCCACCTCATTTTGGCGGATAAAATCCTCTGCCATGGATCGCATCAAATCAGAGGCTTCATCGGTGTCCCGGGACGCGATGATTTCCAGGTAATAGGGGCCGTGGGCCAGATATAATGATGTATCCAGGTCATAGGCAAAGGACGCCAGTTTTAAAGGCTTCCCATCTTCACGCCTTTGCATGCTGAAAACCGCAAAGGCGTTTCGAACGCTCCCCATGTCATACACGAATTGCTCTATCCAAAACTCGGGGTCCTCCTCCTTTGCCATACGCTGGTACAGCAGGCGTTTGAAGCCTGCCGATAAATAGAGCTCCGCCTGCCCGTTAATGAGTTCAAAAACATTTTTTCGGTTGTAAACCCTAAATGGGTCTGAGGGAACCATGCCTTCAGGAATTGAGATGTGAGGCTCGGGAGAAAACTCTTTGGAGGTGGAGGCTGAATTGGAGATTCCCTTCAAAGTTGAATCGGCAAAACTTATATTTTTTGAGTGAAGGGATGGAATGCCAAATACTGCAACGATCAAAACTAGCAGTACAGTCCGCATTGATGCCTTAACCAGCTTTCTCTTTGATGCATTCATCTATACAAGCTCCTCACAGGCCTTTTCTATCAACCTGGCTATAGGCATTTTTTGAGGACAAACTTTTTCCGCCTGGGAAAAATCAATAGCCGCAATCCGCCTGAGGGGCGGCAATGGGAGCTCCCGAAAAACGCCTCTGGCCCGTTCAGTCTCTCCATAACCGTTGCGGTACATGAGACATCGCATAATGTCGCTGATTGGAATCCTTTCATTCACCGCTGATTCACAACGGCTCCCGCAACCCGCGCAATACCCATAGGAAGTCTCCCGGGCGTATCGCTCCAGAAGTCCTTTGTCTTGAAAGGACAATTCGGTCTTATCAAAAGCCGCGGCCACGTTGGCCTGCAAAATGGTCATGTTCGGCATCTCCGAGCAGATGCAGGCGATGTTTGGATTCTCCCATACAGCTTTAAGTTTGGCCTGCTCCGGGGTAAAACCCTTTGCCATGAATTCCTCGGTGAGTTTTGTGGCAGAATCGTTCTCCTTGCCAACATCTGCATAAAAGCGGGCAAAGAAAGGGGCTTGAGTTTTCATGGCGGTCAAACCAATACCCACCTTTGCACAGGCATCCACAGCCCTTTTCATGGCATCGGCATGCATCAACCGATAATTATAGCTGGTCATAATGCCGTCGATCCATCCCAACCTGGCGGCATCCATGAGGCACTGTTCCATGTTCCGGTGGGTACTGAATCCAAAAAGTCGAATCTTGCCTTTGGCCTTTGCCTTTTCAACCCAGGCTTTCGTATTTTTGTCGATTTCATTTATTACATTGGAAACACCGTGAATCAAATACAAATCAATATAGGAAGTCTTGAGTCTTTTGAGAGAGGTATCAAGATGTTGGGACATCCTCACCGGATCCGATGAATTCGTCTTGGTAACCAAAAAGGCCCTTTTCCGATTATCAGGGTATCGACCAAAATATTTCCCAATAGCCTCTTCGCTTTTACCCCCTTCATATTTATGGGCCGTATCCCAATAGGTCACCCCCATTTTTTGAGCTTGTCTTAACAGGAGTTGTTTTGACATCAAATCCTGACTTCCCCCCAACCCCAGGATCGGGACGTTTACGCCGGTTTTCCCAAAAGGCCGGGTTGGCATAATCCTTGGCCCGCCAGTTTTCGTCTCAGATTTGTCCGTTGCATTTGCAAGGTTACCCATTGAGGTTAAAATGGATCCAACACCCGCAGCACCTGTGATTTTCAGAAAATCCCTTCTAGAGCAGTTTTTATTTTTTGATGACATGTTTTAGCTCTCCGTAATTGTCTGCATTTTATCATGAAACCTTCAGAATAAATTGCGCTGCATGATTTATTATTTATGCCTGGCAATCGCTTCGCCTATCTCTTGAATAATGATCTTCCCGGGAAAAAATGCACTCCTTTGATTATTTTCACGATTTGGATACATTTCAAGTTTTCACGGAACGATTTGTCCAAGTTCCGGGTTTACATTAACCAAGGAGGTAACCGGATTCAGGTCGCCCGGATGAAGTAGCCGAGGGATTCCTAAGGTGTCTGTTCCGAATAGCGCATGGATACGATATTATAGAGCCAGGCAAAGATGGCTCCGAATATTAGACCATCAGCAAAACCCCAGATCAACCCGATGATGCTTCCTCCCGGAGAAATGCTATAACCCCGATACAGCCGTCCTAAAAGGGTTGGTTCACCCGTTGCACCATCAAAGGCCATAATCCACAAGGTCAAAAGGAAAAGACCAACCCCCCACACAATTCCTGACGTTAGGGCAAATGCCTTGATGTTGAGTTTCATTTTGATTCTCCTCCTTTCAAACAATTATGCCTGTCAATGTACAGATCAAAGCGGCGAGAATCGACCGGAGTTATAACATGGGACTAAAAAAAAGGAGGTTTTATGGGGTTTCTTTTCGAAAACCTGTCGGGGTCATGCCGGTAAGCTCTCTGAAAACGGCATTGAAGGAGGATTTTGATTTGAATCCGACCTCGAAGGCGATGGATAGAACCGACGCTGTTCTGTCCTCAATAAGGAGCTTTTTAGCCTTTTCAATTCTATATTCGTTCACATAGGTTTTAAAACCTTTGCCCATTTCTTTGTTTAGGAATTGGGATAGCTGATGGTTTGTGAGGCTCGCCTTTTCGGCAAGGCTGGGCAATGATAAATCCTCGTCGCGAAAAAGTTCATCTCCAGACATGAGATTCTTCAAATTGTCTTGGATTTTGGACAAATCCAAACCATTTAAATAGGACCTCTTTTGTTTTTCCCTGATAACGATCTCCTGAATCGTTTGATAGAAATGAGGGTAGCGAAAGTTGATGAAAAACAGGAAAACAATCCCGGTGGTGAGCAAGAGAATTGAAAGATCGGCGAAGAAGAACTTTTTCGTCAGGACGATCAAAAGATCCGATAAATAGGTCATTGCGAAAAGCACAAAGAGAAACATAACAACCCTTGCAGCCGGTTCATTCTTCAATACGCTCCGATCCCATACGGCCTTTGTAATCATGGCTCTCGCAATCAACCCCATATAAAAAAGAGACGCCAACCAACCTACGGATTCGAGATACATCACTTTTGAATTGAAAAAATGCAGTTGGGTAAATGCTACCCGGGTCAATGGGTAACGGGTCACGACATAAGCCGCGACAAGGGTCGAAAGCATGGCTGGGATGAAATGAATCATTTGGACAAAACGGAGATGAAAATCCTTTTCTAAAGAAAAGCGAGAAAAGAAATACAAAAACGGCCCGAACAAAAATACTGCCGGAACAAATAATATATCCAGGAACCAGGCATTAACAAAAAGATTGGACTTAAACCCAAAGGATTGAATCTCAAGAAGGGCAAAATCTGCGAAGAGGCCAAAGAAGACGAGATTCTTTGTTGATCTGGATTTGATTAGCAGCTGACCAATGGCCATTAGGAGAGATAAAAAAAAGCCCAAAAGAGGTAGGATGGTAATTATTTGTTGGAATATGTCGAATGACTCGACCATTCGGATGGCATATGGGGCATCCCAAAAGCCGTATGGGACGCCCCAGGTTATCCTACTGTTTCGGAGGATTGACGATGTGAGCTGCTTTTCCCTCAAGCAAAAAATCGCGAACCTGCTCGGCTGCGGCAACTGCTACATTCACCTGGGCTTCCTGCGTGGATGCCCCTATATGAGGGGTACAAATGAAATTCTGACAATCCATGAGCGCACAGGCGCCCGGAGGTTCGGTAGCAAAGACATCTAGAGCCGCTCCGGCAAGTTTTCCGGATTCCAGAGCGTTGTTCAAAGCCGCCTCATCCACGATGCCGCCCCTGGCCGCGCATATGAGAAAGGCCCCATCTCGCATCCTGGATATGCGCTCTTCATTGATAAGCATGGCTGTTTGCTCGTTCTTTGGGAGATGGAGACTGATATAATCTGAAACACCAAGCAACTCCTCAAGATTGTCGAGTAACTCTATGCCGGCCTCTGCGGCCGTAGGCTTGTCAACAAAGGGATCATAGGCAACGACTTTCATCTGAAATCCCTTTGCCATGCGAGCAACGATAGAGCCGATATTTCCAATTCCGATAAGACCCAGAGTCTTGCCGGATATCTCGCGTCCCATGAGACTCTTCTTCTCCCACTGGCAGGCCTTGAGACTGGCCGTCCCTTGAGGGATATGTCGACTGAGCGCCAACATGAGGCCTATGGTCAGTTCAGCCACCGCGTTTGAGTTCTGACCCGGCGTGTTCACCACCGTTACGCCTTTCTCAGTGGCGGCTTGTAGATTGATGTTGTCAACACCGGTACCTGCGCGGGCGACGATTTTGAGGTTTGTGGCTGCTTCGAGAATTTCCGGTGTCAATTTGGTTGCAGAACGAACCATCATCCCATGGTAGTCGCCAATGATCTCCTTGAGTTCTCCAGGATCCAGTCCCACGTTAACATCAGCTTCAATATCAGCTTCCTTAAGAATCTTGACACCTTCATCACTCATAGAATCAGCAACCAGAACTTTCATTTCCCTCTCCTTTGTTTAGAATAAATTGTTTTCAAGGTCCGGCAAAATGCCTTTTTATCATCCCCCTTTATCACATATTAGCCAATCCATCTATTTCAAATCTTCACAATAATGGAGAAAAACAGCCTTTTTTTTGAATTCTTTTCTTGACAGCCCGCGTTGCATTGTCTATTACTCCCTCTTTTCCAAAAGCTCCCTAATTGAAATTTCTCAAACCAGGCCCTTGGGCCTGGTTGTTTCATTTGAGGCAAGTTTTTTTGGTGAAGCATTTTTGTATGCATATTAAATACATAGGAGAAACAATAAATGGCTATTAGATGCAAACACGGTCTGATCCAAGAGCAATGCAGTCCTTGTCAAATTGAAAATAAAAGACAGCTTCGACAAAAGGAACTCCAAAGACAGGAGCCCCTAAATACCAAGAATCCTTACAATGTAATTATGATCCCTGCACCCCTTCCGCTTATGCAAAAGACTGGGACGGAATAGGTTCTGAGAAACGTATGGTCGGTTGCCCGCCCTGTGAAGCTCACTAAAAATGACCATTTCACAGAGGCGGGCAAGAAACCATTGATTGCTCGCTCAGCGTCCGTTGTTCTTTTCATCGCAACTATCCACGAAGCCATTAACCATCTACTGCCTGACCTTAATCGCTGAGGGTTTGGCATTCCAAAGCCCGAAACATGCCAAATTAATTGACCACTCTTCAGAATTCCTCTCAGGACCAAGACTTGATGTTCCAAATGTTCATCTCCGTGTTTTAGGACTACTAAAGGCTTTTTGCCCAAATTCATACTCCCGCAAAAGGAAAACTTTGATTCGTTCTGCAATATGCTAAAGACATCTGAGGCCAAATCAGGTATAAGTTTTTCTTCCGACAGCAATAGTCCCTGAGACGAAATCAAAGAGGGGGTCTGCGCCCATATTCAAGGAGGAAGGCTATGTATGATAGAATGCCGACGCTTAGCAGGGAACAAATGACGAATATTCATGATGCCTCCATGGATATTCTTTCCAACGTGGGTGTGGCTTTTAATGAAGAGGAATCAATTGAAATATTTAGAAAAAATGGTTTTAAGGTAGATGGAAAAATCGTCGTATTTTCAGAAAATGATATCGCCAGGGCCTTAGAATCTGCGCCGGAACGCTTTACTCTTACCGCTAGGAATACGGCGCATAACCTTCAAATTGGGGGCGATGATTTTGCTTTTTTACCCGGTTACGGGCCTCCCTTTGTCATTACACCTGACGGCCGGCGGCGCAATGCCACTATGGAAGACTATGATAATTTCTGTAAACTGGTTCAGACCTCCAAGTATATCGACATGAACGGATTTATGATGGTGGAACCCTCCGACGTTTCACCCGGCACGGCTTATTTGGATATGATTTTGTCCAGCATTGTCCTGTGTGACAAGCCGTTCATGGGCAGCCCCGTTTCCAGACAAGGAGCCAGAGACTGTATCAAGATGGCTGGAATGGTTTGGGGAGGTGAAGATAAAATCAAGGACTCGCCGGTAATGGTCTCACTTATTAACTCGCTTTCTCCCCTTCAATTCTCGGAAGAAATGGCGGGATCTCTCATCGAAATGGCGCGCTTTGGACAGGCGTGTATTTTGGCTACGCTGACCATGGCCGGGGCCACCGGCCCCGTTAACCTGGCAGGTATTCTTGCTTTGCAAAACGCCGAAATTCTTGCCGGTTTGACTCTGGCTCAACTTGTCAATCCGGGTGTTCCAATCATTTACGGCTCCACCTCGTCTCCGATGGATATGCGGACAGGAGGTTTGTCCATCGGGGCCCCGGAATTCTCAATGATGGCGTCCTGCACCGCGCAGATAGCCCGTTTCTACCAGCTGCCCGGTCGAAGCGGTGGGAGCCTGACCGATGCCAACTTTCCGGACGCCCAAGCTGGCGTCCAATCGACTTTCGCCCTTATCACTGCGGTTCGCAGTGGGGTCAACTTCATCATGCATGCCTGCGGCATTTTAAGTTCTTATCTTGCCATGAGTTATGAGAAATATATCATCGATGAAGAGCTTTGCGGTATGATAAAAAAAATGATTGAACCGGTTGAAATCAGCGATGCTTCCATTGACCTGGATTCGATCAAAAAGGTTGGTATTGGCGGCAACTATCTGTCCCGGCCTGAAACCTTCGAACTTTGCCGTACGGCCTTCTTCCTGCCCGAATTGATGACCGTGCAAGATTATGACAACTGGCTATCAAATGGCGCAAAACGCGTTGATGAGAGCGCCTCGGACATCTTTAACCAACGATTGGCCAACTATGAAAAACCGGAAATCGACCCGGCACTCGAGTCGGAGTTGTCCGAGTTTGTTACCATGCGCAAAAACGAATGACAGGGACCTTGGGATCTGG
This sequence comes from uncultured Desulfobacteraceae bacterium, assembly GCA_964459445.1. Taxonomy (GTDB): domain Bacteria; phylum Desulfobacterota; class DSM-4660; order Desulfatiglandales; family HGW-15; genus CAYWMP01. Next base: position 1,918 of record CAYWMP010000118.1, on the reverse strand, counting down.
TTTGGATATAAAATATTCCTGCGGCGGTTTTGCCCACTTTTTCGACACCTACCTAAAGCGTCCAAGAAACAAGGCTCTCAGTTATTTCATGAACGGGAACCAAGAAAGAGCCTAACCGGTATTCATCCACATCAAAAGTATGGTCCTTCCCTTTTCCGATTCGAGGCCTTTTGAGGATCTCTTGTGCATAAACTAGCCCAGAGATTGTTTGAGGACCCGCAGGAAATTGCCGCCGACATAGGCGGCAATATCATCTTGAGACAATCCAACTTCCCTCATGACATTTATCAACCTGGGCAGAGACAGAACTGATTTCCAGCCTTTTACTTTTTGAGGGAGATTGCCGCCACCATCAGTACCGAGCCCCACATGTTCAATTCCCAGACGCTTTTTGACTTCAACGATCTCTTCGGCCCAATGTCTTAAAGTGGTTCTTGGGGCATCCTCGCTTGTGTAGGCCAATGGCCACGTACAAATAACCCCTCCGCTTTTGGCAACAATTTCCATTTCAGACCAGGTTCTTAGTCGTGAAGGTCTTGATTTCTTGTGACCAAAAGGAAGGGGGTTTGTATGGGAATCAATCAGAGGTGCTGCACTGACTTCTTTAATGCTTTTCAAAGTTTGGGTCTTGGAGTGGGCTACGTCAATAATCATGCCCAATTCATTCATCCGCTCTACAACTTGGATTCCAAAGGGCGTCAATGGTCCGTCCGACTGAGAGCGCTGATGAAAACCGATTTCATTATTGTGATCGTGCATTACGGTGATCATTCTCACACCGTAATTATAGAATTTGTCGAGGTTATCCAGTTTTCCTTCAAGGGCGTCACCACCTTCAATAGCCATGATGGCACCAGGAGCATCATTCAGTCCTATTAATGATGGTATGTCCTTAGCTTTGCGAATTTGTTTTACCTTGTTTTTTTCTTCAAATCCTTTCACCCTTTTTAGCTGATTCAGCGTATGGCTATAGGGTCTTCCTGGAACGCCGGGGTATTTTACCATATCGCCAACAGCGGAAAATGGACATGCCACCATCCCCACCTGCCTCATCATATCAATAGTGGGTGTCGATTCATCGTTCGCTCTACCCCCATGCATTTGATAGGGATGGGCGTGGGCATCTGCAATCATCAATCCGTTTAACTGAGCTTTCTCTTCTGGAGACAAGGAAACTTTAGAGCTTTTGCAAGCGGCTAATCCACTGAAAGAGAAGGTCATCCCACTTGCTATGCACAACCCTAAAAACTCTCTTCGATTCATAAAATTCCTTTTCTTTAGTTCGATTCTTTGCAGAAAAGCAAATGCAGAAATAGGGACAGGCTAAGCCACGACAAGTCGACTAGGTCCTGTGCCCAAGATAGACAGGAGAAACTAACGTTCTCTTCAGCGGCCGCAGCTTTTTGCAGTCCACTGGAAGAAATTGTTCGGCAATTCCGCCGATTGGTTTGAATAGTGCCCTATTTGGGATACAAGACCTTATTGGACTCGAAACAAGTCAATTCATCAGATCCAATCATCCATGTCTTCCAGTTAGCATGGCCCTAACCTGAACCATTATCGGATAACTTGATCCCACCTCCTTACCGTGATACCTCGCCTCTATAGTGTCTGTGGGGTCTTTGCCTCCATTCAGGCGTCTCTTGGTTTAAGGATGGGCAACGGTTCCCATGTGACGAAAGGGGTTATCCGGCGCTTGAACCGGCCCAGATCATCGTAGTGCATGACGTCGAACACGTCTTCATCCTGACTGAAATACTGGTTAGCCCTGTGCAGCGAGGCATAAGACGGAATGAATCCGATATTGTCTTGAGCCAGAAGCCGTTTACGGACGCCCTCCGGATTGGCGATGGAAATAGGAAACTTGGCCTCGTGGATCGCCAGGAACATGCGCATCGTCTCAACCATTCTGCCGATA
>CAYWMP010000117.1:17827-18985 GCA_964459445.1 uncultured Desulfobacteraceae bacterium | reverse complement strand
TCTCAAAACATCAATTAATGCAATCGTCGCCAAAGCACATCCTGATTGGCGTAGCCTGCGAAAAAGTGGAGAATTCGGGTCTTGGATAGCAGCGCAACCGATAGAGTTAAGGAAAGAAATTGAAAAACAGGTTAGCACCAATAGTGATCCTCAAAAACTAATTGTTCTCATTAACTGGCATAAGTTTGAAAGAGAAAAACCACCAACGATAGCTTTGCCGATAAACGGTATACAAAATAAATCATTTGCAAAAGGAATAGCACCCCTCAGAATTAAGACAAAAAATAGAGATCACCACCATTACATAAAATTACTAGACGCATCCAACAAGAGACAAATCTTGACTGCGTTCATAAGAGGAGGAACGGATTTGTCCATCCGTGTTCCCATAGGGAGGTATGAGCTGAAATCGGCTGCCGGAAAATCATGGTATGGAGATAAATACCTTTTTGGCCCCAGTACGAGATATTCAAAAGCCGACAAACTCTTTGATTTTATAATTAGTGGAAAAAAAGTCATAGGATATACGGTTGAGCTGTTTCTTCAACCAAATGGAAACTTATCTATGAATGAAATATCGCCCTTCGATTTCTGAGAGATTGGAAGCGTCTCTAACTTAAGCGAGCCTAGCTATGATCAAAGTCAGTTGGTCCGAATGAATTATCGAATCCTGCCATGACCGCCGAAGCTGGGTAGATCATAAGACTAATGCCAAGAAAGTTAAATATGTTAATAGCGTTTTATCCATGGTCCCTGTCTGACCTCGCTGATTTGGCTCCTTTAAAATCATGACCAGAGAGGTCTGATCCAATCTGAAAGGCCTGAAGATTAGATAAGGGTGTCGAGACCAAGGAAGTTAAAAATGGTTTGGGTCGGACCAAGGTAATTGTTGATATTACAAAAGAAGGTTGTGAATATTGCTTGTATTATGGGCTTAAAGCGGCGATTTTGACGTGAAAATACCGGTTCTAAGAAAGCATTTGTGAGATGCCAGGTGCAAATCGCCTTTTTCTTAAAAGGATGATTTTGATCTTGAAAATGGTGCTTTAAGCCTCCCAAACACCTATTTCAGGGATGATTCCTGCCAAATATCAATAAGATAGCTTGGTCCGACCCAAGAGGGAAAAGACTCCGGACAAGGCAAGATGTCAGTGATCG
>CAYWMP010000117.1:11938-17727 GCA_964459445.1 uncultured Desulfobacteraceae bacterium | reverse complement strand
TGCTTCAATCACTGCATCGGGTTTTTCGGCCGCAACCTTGAGCAAGGCACGGGCGGGGCCTTCAGGTCTGCGCCTGCCCTGTTCCCAATTCTGGAGGGTCGAAACACTGACACCGATCATCATTGCGAATTCAGACTGTGATTTATTCAATCGTTGGCGAATACTCTTAATATCGGCGGGGTCGAATTGAAAAATCCTGCCGGCCTTCATCTCCCCCCGTCTGATTTTGCCCGCCTGTTTGATACTGTTAGCGAGATTTTTAAAATCCTTTTCTTTCATTTGAATGCTTCCTTAACCAAAATGGAAATGACCTTTAGTTGCGCTGCAGTGAGGTCTTCCTGCTTGCTTTTTGGATAGGCCGGGAGCATATAGAAAGTCTCCTGGTTCTCCTCCCAATAATAGATGACCCTGCATCCGCCTCGTTTACCTTTTCCTTTTTGTCTCCAGCGCACTTTGCGCAGTCCGCCACTCCGTGGGATCAAGGCTCCCTGTTCGGGGCGAAGGAGCAATGCGAGTTGAAGAGCGCGATAATCTTCATCATCTATCAGGTTACGGATCTCTCTTGTGAAAATGGGCGTTTCAATAAAGCGCATGAGGCACTATACGCCATTGGCGTATAGAGGTCAAGGGGTGGATTTTGGAAAGAAGGGATGTGTGATTTCTGGTTTGGTTCTGGTTTGGGTCGGACCAAGGTAATTGTTTGATATTACAAAAGAAGGTTGTGAATATTGCTTGTATTATGGGCTTAAGGCGGCGATTTTAAGGTGAAAATACCGGTTTTAAGAAAGCAGTTGTGAGATGCCATTGAAAGAAAGAGAAAAATCGTGTGTTTTTTTGAGCGATTGGATTATTTGACATGTGCCCCACATGAATGTATGTTAAGAACATGTCAAAAATGATTCAGATAAGAAATGTCCCTGATGCGCTTCACCGAACGCTTAAGGCCAGGGCTGCCAGAGAAGGGGTCTCCCTCTCGGATTATCTTATGGAGGAGATTCGCCGCACAGCGGAGCGACCAACGCTGAAGGAGCTGCGGGAGCGACTGAGCAAACGAACACCGATCGTTCCGAGCATCCCACCGGCCGAAGCGGTACGAGAAGAGCGGGATTCCCGTTGATTGTCATAGATACTTCAGCCGTTCTAGAAGTACTTCTCCGCACCGAAGTTGGGTTAAGGATCGAAAAGCGGATTCTCTCACCCCAAGAGACAATTCAAGCGCCCCATCTTATTGATCTGGAAGTAGCTCAAGTCTTGCGGCGGTATTGTGCCGCCGGAGACATGGCGCATGAGCGTGGATTTGAAGCATTGGACGATTTTATCGCCCTTCCGATCACCCGCTATCCACACGATATTCTTTTGCATCGCATTTGGGAGTTAAGGCACAACTTGACCGCCTATGATGCAGCCTATGTTTCATTGGCGGAGAGCCTGCCCGCACCCCTTCTCACCTGTGATGCACGTCTTGCCTCATCTTCCGGACACCAAGCTGCAATCGAGACGATATAGTCCGCACGCCAAAGGGCCAGGACTCACCATTCAACAATGGGCCTTTGTCTTGTTGAGTGTTGAGATCTAATCCCTTATTCCATAAGCCTGTTTAGCTTCTTCCACACCTCATCCCGGCCCACGCGAGTTTTGGCGGAAAATAGCATGAGATTGCCGGAGTAAACCGCTGCCAACTCCTCTCTAATGAGTTTTGCCTTTGAAGCGGCCTTCTGTTTGGAGAGCTTATCCGATTTGGTCAGAACCACGACGGCGTTGATTTCATATTGCTTCAACCACTCCAGTAAATCTTTGTCACCTTTAGTCGGATCGCGCCTGAGGTCCAGGATGACCACAACACATTTTAGATTCGGTCGCTGTCTGAGATAGGTCTCCACCATCTCTCCCCAGGATGCCTTGACCTTGATAGGCACCCTGGCATAGCCGTAACCCGGCAAATCCACCAGGTAAAACCGACTATTCACCTCAAAAAAATTGATCGCCTGTGTTCTTCCTGGCCTCGAGCTTGTTTTGGCTATGCCCCGCCTGTTGACGAGGGTGTTTATCAGACTGGACTTTCCTACATTGGATCTGCCGGCGAAAGCGATTTCGGGTTTATCGGAGGGAGGGTAGTGGCTTTCTTGGAAGGCGCTCTTGAGGAATTTGACATCCATGGGGACCAGGAAAAGAGAATTAGACAGGATAACCTACCTACGCCAAGGCTTCGGTAGGCAAACAGGATTAACAAACTAAATACGTATGAATCTAAGGATCGTCAAAAAGCCCGCTTAAAGCGGGGCTCCGATATGCCTATATCGGAGCCAAAGTGGAGAGCTTGAGTGATAATAATAGGTTGACTTATTATTATCATTCAAGTGCTCCACTTTACGCTTTTCGACTATCTATCCAAATATCCGTTCACCTATGATTTAACTCGGAGTTCAGTAGGAGACAAAACATCCTGGCAATCATGTTTATCCCGTCTGATTGTATTTGAATTGTTACGATTTCTAAAAGCAAACGTTACCGGCCTTTGAGAAACTCCTCTATTCGATCAAGGCCTTCCATGATGTTCTGAATGGAGTTTGCGTAGGAAAACCGCAAATAACCTTCCGCATTCTGGCCGAAATCAATGCCCGGGCTCACACCGACGCCGGCCTTTTCCAAGATCTCAAAGGCAAAGTCATAGGAATTATCGGTCAGATGTCTTGCATTGGCTAATATATAAAAGGCGCCCTTTGGTTCGACGCTCAAACCGAATCCCAGTTCTTTCAACCGGTTAAACATGTATTTTCTTCTCTCGTTATAAGTGGCCCGCATTTTCTCTACATCGGGCTCTGCCTTGTTCAGGGCCGCCACGCCTGCCCATTGGGCGACACTTCCGGCGGAGATAAAGAAATTTTGCTGTATCTTTTGAAGAGGTCTCATGAATTCACAGGGGGCAATGATATATCCGAGCCGCCAACCTGTCATGGCGAAGGCCTTTGAGAAACCGTTCAGCACGAAGGCCTTGTCCGTGAATTCCAGGATCGAATGTTCCTTTTCTTCGTACACCAGGCCGTGATAGATTTCGTCCGATATGATATGCACACCCATATCCGCGATCTTTTGCATTCGATCCGCCGAAAGGAGGGTGCCTGTTGGGTTGGATGGCGAGTTAATAAGGATCGCCTTTGTCCGCGGTCCTATCATTTTCTCGATGTCTTCCGGTCTATACTGAAACCCATCCTCTTCGAACACGTTTACACAGACCGGCTTTGCCTTTATAAATTCTGCAAAATTCGGGTAACAGGGGTAATGGGGATTTGAGATGATTATTTCATCTCCCTCCTCAAGAAGGGCTGAAAAAAGTACGAAGAGGGCCGGTGATGTACCAGACGTGACGATAATCTGATCGGTCGAAATTTCGGTTTTGTATTTATCCAGGTAATGTTTACAGATGGCCTCACGAAGCTCAATAATGCCGAGGCTGTGGGTATAGTGGGTATGACCGTCACGGATGGCTTGCATGGCGTCGCTGCATATACATTCAGGGGTCGGAAAATCGGGTTCGCCGATCTCAAGATGGATCACCCTGCGACCTTCCCTCTCGAGTTCATGAGCCTTCTCAAGGACGTCCATAACAATAAACGAAGGGATGCTGCATGCTCTGTCCGTTGCATTAATCATTATTCAATTACCATCCTCTGTGTTCGATAAAGGTTTCAAGTCTGCTCGTTATTTTTTCTTTGCCCGCTCCAACATACCCCTGGCTTCATTCTTGTAAACGCCGGACTCATCGTTCTCAATGGTTCTGTGAAATTCCTCAATAGCTTTCTTATTCCGGCCCACCTTGAGGTATGCCGTTCCCAAATGCAAATGATAAAGCGGTTCGTTTGGGGAGGTCTGGACGGCTTTTTCATAGGCCTTTATCGCGTTATCCCACTGCCCGAGCATTTCATAGGATAGGCCCATATTATCGTAAGCCGCGCTGTACTCAGGGACCGCTTCGACAGCCTTACTGTAATAATGGACCGCCTTCGCATATTTCATCTTCTGGTGGTATGCGACTCCGAGGTTATTTAAGGCGCTGTAGGGCCTTCTATAGGTCATATCAGCGACTGCCGCTTCGAACATCTCTATGGCCAAGTCGAGCCTTCCGGTGACAAGATAAACGGTGCCCAGATCGTTTTGGGCCTCAGGATATTTGGGTTTAAGTTCCAGGGCTTTCTTAAGTTGGGCAATAGCCCTGTCATAGACCTTCATTTCGCGATAGGCCGTTCCTAAATAGGCATGTATCTCCGGATCCGAAGGATTAAGTTCAACGGCTTTCAATAGTTCATTTACGCCTGCCTTTATTTTTCCTTCTTGAATCAGAGATACCCCAAGGCGTTTGGTGGCATCTGCCCGTTTCTCCCTGGTGCCTGTTTTTGTTTCCGTGACACAGCTTGAAATGATAAGGAAAAGGCTTGACGCGACAACCAGAAAAGCTCGATTCTTTATTCCCATCATATCACCTTATTTAATGCGTACTCGATGATCCCCTCAGCCCCCACTTTTATCAGTTTGGGAATGAGTTCTCGAACCACTTTAGAATCGACAACCGTTTCAACAGAGAACCATTTCGTGTGGTAAAGTCCGGCAACGGTAGGTGCATTAAGGCTCGGCAAAAGCACAATAACGTTCTCAAGTTTTTCCTCCGGGACATTCATTTTAAGGCCCACCATGTTTTCTGCTATGAGTGCCCCTTTGAGCAGTAAGACGATCTGATCAATCTTTTCTTTTTTCCAAGGATCCTTGATGGCCTCTTTGTTTGCAATGAATTGGGTGTAAGATTCCATGAGTTCGTGAATAATCTTTAATCCATGGGCCCTTATAGTGCTCCCTGTCTCGGTGACCTCAACAACCGCATCGGCCAGTCCCGAAACAACCTTTGCCTCGGTCGCTCCCCAGGAAAATTCTACTTGAACCTCAACGCCCTGTTCTTCAAAATATCTTCGCGTGAAATTGACCAGCTCCGTGGCTATTTTTTTCCCTTTGAGATCCTCAATGGTGTTTATACCCGAGTCGGTGCGCACGGCCACTACCCACTTGGCTGGATTTTGGCTCACCTTTGAGTAAACCAGGTCGTCAACAACATGGACATCGGAATCGTATTCTTGTATCCAGTCTCTTCCCGTCAATCCGGCATCAATCGTTCCATTCTCAATATACCTCGACATCTCCTGGGCCCGGCATATACTGCATTCGATGCTCTCATCGTTGATGTCCGGGAAATAGCTCCTGCCGTTGACATTAATTCTCCAACCCGATTTTTCGAAAAGTTTTATGGTTGCGTTTTGCAAACTGCCCTTAGGAATACCTAGTTTGAGTTTCTTCATTTCTTATACACCTTTTCCGGATCAAATATTTTAACTCCCTCGATAGTAAAATCGCCGCTGCGGTCTACTTTTTTGTGAAAACAGGTCTCATGCCCGGTGTGACATGCAGCGCCGCCAACCTGCTCCACTCTAAAAAGCACCGTGTCATCGTCGCAATCGGCGTAAATCTCTTTAATTCTCTGGACATGACCGGATGTCCCACCTTTATGCCAGAGTTCACTTCGGGAACGACTCCAAAAATGGGCCTCCCCGGTATCCAGTGTTCTTGCCCAGGATGCCTGATTGATGTAAGCGAACATCAATACTTTGCCGCTTTCCCAGTCCTGCACTATGGCAGGCAGGAGCCCATCACCTTTAGAAAAATCTAACTCAATCAAAACTATTATCCTTTCCAGGAATTAATAAAACTACATAAAATAGCACAACAAGTTATCTATGCAAGCGTAA
>CAYWMP010000117.1:0-11838 GCA_964459445.1 uncultured Desulfobacteraceae bacterium | reverse complement strand
CAGGCCGCCAGGATGTCTCGACCCTTGCTTTTTCGGATGATGGCAGTGAAGTGTTTGTTGGCCAGGATTTGCTGAAATTGAAAGATCCGATCATTGGAAGGTGGGCCCATATCATGGCCGGGATAGTCATTCAACGGAATCAGATTGATTTTTGCCCTCAGAGGAGCGAGTAGTTTGGTCAAATTGAGGGCATCCTCGTCACTGTCATTAATGCCCTTGATCAGGATGTATTCGAAGGTGATTCTACCTCGCTTTGGGAGGGAAAAACCGCGACAGCAAGAAATCAGGCGTTCCAGGGGATATTTACGGTTAATGGGCATCAAGTAGCTGCGGGTTTTATCATTTGAGGCGTTGAGTGAAACAGCAAGATTAACAGTAACATCTTGCCCGAGTCTCTCAATTTCAGGGGCAAGGCCACAGGTCGATAGGGTGACCTTTCTATGGGACAAATTCATCCCATCATCAGCGATCAAATTTTTGATAGCCTTTATGACAGCGCCATAATTCGCAAGGGGCTCTCCCATCCCCATAAATACGACATTTGTGAGCCGATCCCGCTCTTCCATAGATCGTTTCACGCTAACCACCTGATCGACAATCTCAGCAGGCGACAGATTCCGGTTCAATCCCTGTTCACCGGTCAGACAAAACCTGCATCCCATGGCGCAACCCGATTGAGAGGATATACAGAGGGTGAAGTGATCTCTTTCCGGGATCAGGACGGATTCTATGAACTGACCATCTGCCAGTGTAAATAGAAATTTCCTTGTGCCGTCAACCGACTCCTGCATCTCAACATGCTCTAGATGATTGATGCTCGCGACCTTGTTCAATTCCCGACGCAGATCTTTTGGGAGGTTGGTCATTTCATCATAGGTACTTACCAATCCCTTGAATAACCATTGCCGGATCTGACGCCCTCTGAAGGCTTCAAGTCCTTGATTTAATGCCCACTCTTCAATCTCTTGGGATTCCAGACCCTTTAATTCAGTTTTCATTTTCGTAACTTGTACGCATGGCTGGCACCGTCCTTTAACAATTCCATAAAGCCCTTCGCTATTCTCGGGGCCGTGAGCAGGTCAAACGGCAGATGGGCATTTTCAGACAGACTCTAAGATGATTCTTCCGGCAGACAATCGCCAACGGAAAGAGCTGAGGGATTTTCGCACATGGTCCTTAGCTTGGCCAATTCCCAAACATAGTCGTATAAATGAAGCCCTTTGGAGGCCGCGATGATTTCACCGTCATCGATGCCGATACTCGAAGCCATATATTCCTTCAGCAATTGAATAGCACCAAGATTTGCGGGAAAACCATTCCAGAGATCCCACGAGCGAAAATAGACCACGAAGTGAAGTTTTCCATCCTTTACCCTTGTGTCGATGCCCCTTAGGCATGGGGGGTCCTTGAGATATATTGACTTGGGTTCGCCCACGGTCATATAGGCCTGATTCGTTTCATGTCCGTCGTGCTTGTACATACGAATGACTTCTTCAATCTGTTCCTCAAGAAATTGACCATAGGTGTAATCCTCACCCGGCTGTTTCGCTGAAGTCATAAGGTAAGGCAAATACTCCTCCAGGTATCCTTCCGCCACCGGATTCGGTATTCCCAAGGCAGGCGGAATGTCAGGTAAGAGCGGACGCACGCCCGGATATTTAATTTGGACGGTTATATAGTCAAACTCCAACCTCTTCTGTCCTTCATAACTGCCGCGTTCTATGACGTACTCCCGTCCCGCCTCCAACAAGCGATAAACACACTGAAACCAGGCATCCGCCAAATCACGCGCCTCAACAAACTCCAATTTCATAATGATTGATCTCCCTTATAGATCCATACTAACACAGGTAGAAGATATATGCTTAACTCTCATTTTTACAAGGGTATAGAGGTGTGTCAATTCAAAACGCCAATTACTTTCTTTTTGTATTTCGCCGCCTGTATGCAGTTCACGACTGTATGCGTAAATAGCTCTGGTTTCCTGAGCTTTTCTATTGATTATCGGAAGTTTGGTATTTAGTATCTCAACGTGATCGGTTCTGGGTTCAAGGGTTCAGAGGTTCAGTGTTCACAGATTATGGATTCTCTGACGACCAACTCTTGAACTATAAACTGGGAACCTTTGAATTTGTCTTTTTAAACTCAAGCTCAATAAATCTTTTTTGAGTCCTCGGGTCTTAGTGGCTAATACAGAAAAAGGAGAGACATGCGTGAATCAAACAAGACCAAAATCCTCAAGGCTATTGCGTCCTATAAAGACGAGATCCTGGAGTTTACAAAAGAACTCGTTTCCATCGCTACGGAAAATCCGCCCGGAACCCACTATAGGGCCTGTGTGGAAGCTATTGAGAAAAAGTTGGCCGAGGCAGGGCTGGATTATGAAATCTTAGAAGTTCCCCCTCCGGATGGCGAATACTCCCGGAATGACTACCCGAGATGGTGCATTCTTGCCTCCCACGGGAAGGGTGAAAGAACCCTTTATTTTCACGGTCACTACGACGTGGTGCCTGGATCGAATGAAGAGCAATTCCATCCTCAACTTAAGGGTGATCATCTTTACGGGCGCGGTTCAGCGGATATGAAGAGCGGCCTAGCCGCCATGATTTATGCAATCAAGGCCCTAAAGGATTTGAATATCGACCTTGGTGGAAAGATAGGTCTGGCGATTGTCCCTGATGAAGAAACAGGGGGTTTACTGGGATCAAATTATCTCGCCGAGAAAGGCTTGTTGGGCAGAAACGGTATCGGTGCCCTATTGCCTGAGCCTACAAGCGGCGTAATTTGGAACGCAAACCGCGGGGCAATTACCTTTCGCATCGCGGTAAAGGGAAAACCTGCCCACGTGGGTCTGCAATATCAAGGTTCCAATGCCTTTGAGAAAATGATCCCCATCGCCAATGCTCTCATGGATCTCAAGAACCGGGTTGAAAAGAGGACCACGAACTATAATGTCCATCCTGATCCGGCAAGACAATCTATCCTTTTGATAGGAGGCAAAAGCGGGGGTGGCAGCAATTTCAATCTGGTACCGGAACGTTTCTCCTTCACAATAGACCGCCGAATTAACCCCGAGGAAAACCTCGAAGAGGAAAAGCAAAGCATACTGTCATTGTTTGAAGGATTCCGGAAAGAGGGGATTGATCTTGAAATTGAAAATCTGCAAGAGGGGCAATCCTCAGGCTTTTCTGAAGAAAACGCTGTGGCTCAAATCCTGGCAAAAAACATTAAATCGATAACGGGCAAACAGCCTGGATTCGAGATGTGCCCAGGCCTCTTGGAAACCCGTTTTTATGCCTCAAAGGGAATACCGGCCTTTGCTTACGGCCCGGGCCTCCTTTCCGTAGCCCATGGACCTAAGGAGTTCGTGAATATGGAAGAGGTCTGCAATTGCTCAGCCATCTATGCGATGACAGCCCTCGAACTTCTCGGTTAGATAAGAAAAGGCTGCCCCGCTTCCTTTGGCTCAACAATGAGGGTAATTATGGAATTTAAACCGATTAACATAGAAGACAAATTTCAAAAATTTTCTGAACACTGGTCACCCAAAATCATTGCCCAAATGAACGACTATCATTTCAAGCTGGTAAGATTCCGGGGTGAGTTTGTCTGGCATAGCCATGCAGAGACGGATGAGGTTTTTTTGGTTATTGAGGGACAAATGCACATTGACTTCCCCGATGGCACCGTCTCGTTGGATGCTGGGGAGATGTTTGTCGTTCCACGCGGTGCCGAACACAAACCCTTTGCAGAACATGAATGCAAAATCATGCTCATAGAGCCGGCAGGCACAATAAACACGGGAGATACGGGTGGGGATATGATGGCTGAAGATGGTCAATGGATCTAACAGACTGCCTGAAAACGCCCATCTGCCGTTCGACATGCTCACGGCCCTGAGCAAAGCCGAAGGGCTGCGTTACCCTCATCCCTCGTCACTGCGACGTACTTTTAGGTACGACTCGTTCCTCGGGATTTCAGAAGCCTTGCATTTAGGCATTTTCATGCAGTCTCTAGAAATCGGATTGTTAGACAGCCTTGTCTCTGATTTTAGTTTGAAATTCGTTAGAAAGATATGGTGGGAGCATGGAAAGGGATCATTTAGAGATTCGCCCCTACGCGGTATCTGATCAAGAAGACGTGATTTTATTGTGGGAAAAATGCGGTTTGGTGGTTCCCTGGAATGATCCCAAACGAGACATCGAACGTAAGATGGCGGCTCAGCCCGACCTTTTTCTTGTAGGGCGAATAGACGGTGAAATCGTTTCCACGGTCATGTGCGGATACGAGGGTCATCGCGGCTGGGTCAATTATCTTTCGGTATCCCCCGAGCATCAGAGGAAAGGAATTGGCTCGACCATCATGGAAGCGGCCCAGTTGAAACTGGAACGACTTGGTTGTCCAAAGGTGAATCTTCAAGTAAGGACTTCCAACAACGCCGCAATCGCTTTTTATGAAAAACTCGGTTATGCCGTGGACGATGTCATCAGTCTTGGCAAACGATTGGTGGATGATGTTTGTACTCTCTGATAAGTACGCTGCACAAGACTGCGATCACGGCCATGATGGCGGATATAACAAAGACTGTCTGATAGCTCCCCTGCCAGTCGAAGATCAAACCGCCAAGATACGCCCCTAAACCCCCTCCGACGTGGTGTATGGTCGTCACAAATCCTCCGAGTAGCCCCACATGGGAAAGACCGTAAAGGCGCCCGATCAGGGTCGGCGTGAGGGGTGCCGTGATGAGAAAGGTAAAGCCGAAGGCCAAGGAGAAAAGATAGAATGTTAGAGGGGTTTTATACTTCAAGATCATTAGAAACAACAGAATCCTCAGCCCAAAGGTAAGTGTGAGGGGCATCTTGTTTCCTATGAAATCGGATGCCGGTCCGGCCGCAAGTATCCCTAATAGGCTCATAAATCCAAACCATGCAAGCATGTTTCCCGCAGAAGATGTTGAAATGCCGTGATCGGTAGCCATCGGAATCAAATGTGTGGTCACCAGAAAATCACCGCTCCCACAAACATCAAAATAATATAGAACCAATAGGATCGGGTATGCAGAGCTTCTTTGAGTCCCAAATCCCTGATCCGGGTTGGGGATTTTTCTTCATGGCTCTCTTCGCTACCTATCTCAGTATCATCGCTTCCATAGGCCCTATAGCCAAGTTCCTTTGGATCGCCCCTAATAACCATCAGAACCAAAAAAACATTCACGATCAGGATAACCAAACCCATGAGAAAGTAGGACGCTCTCCAGCCCTGGGCACTTACAAAGGAGGTGATCAGGGGAACCAATGCAAACTGCCCGAGACAATTTCCGGACAGGGCGAGACTTATGGCAAGTCCTCTGTGCCTTTTGAACCATTTGCTCATAAGAGCTGCAAAAAGGGGCACTGTGGTCCCACCCAACCCAATACCGGTCAAGACCCCATAAAGGAGGGTAAAATGCAGGATTGATTGGATTCCGGATACACTGACAAACCCGATGGAAAGAAACAGAGTGGAAATTATGATTACCCACTTCGGACCGTACCGGTCATAGAACCGTCCTGCAACGCTGACTGAAAGGGCAAAAGGGGGTGTTTTGCAAAGGTCTCACATCCTAGACGGGCGGCACATTGAAAGTCAAGAAGGCAATGATTCTCCCCCTGAGATGGCAGGGTATTTTTCTTGTTGATAAAAACCGTCGGTTGTATAATGAAAATTTAGTGGCGCTTCCTTAGAATTCGGAAGCGTCCTTATTTTTCGTGGGCACTGGGAATTCAAATACCGCTAAATGATCTCTCGCAGAGCTCACAGTGCCACTGAGTATTTGATCTGAATTCCTGAGAGGGGAATTCAGATCAATTGTCTAAACTTTACTTAACAACTTTAGACTATCGACTATCGGTCAGGCTCCTTATACAATTATACCCCTAATACTCTTCCCTGAAGAGCATGATAGTTGACCTGATTTTTCCTCTCAAAAAATCAGGTCAAAAATAACCCCACTCTGCGCCCTCCGCGCGCTCTAGTGATCCTGAGAGTAATCGAAGGGGAACGGGTGTGAGACAAATGGCGTTTTTACATGCATAGGATATTGAAAAAACTCGATGGCGGCGATCTAAGATCCATTGGAAAAGCCAACGAAGTGGCAGAGGATCTGCTGAAAGACCCCGGCCTTTTCCCCATCGTATTTGACGGCATGCTCTGCGAAAGTCCTGTGATTCGGATGAGAGCGGCTGACACCATTGAAAAAGTGTCGTCACAACATCCCGAATGGCTCCAGCCGTTCAAAGAAAGGCTGATCCAGGACGTTTCGAAGACCAGGCAGAAAGAAGTACGTTGGCACGTTGCCCAGATGCTTTGCTATCTAAATCTTGATGCTTCCGATAGGCCGGGTGTGTTAAAAATATTGAAAGAATATCTGGATGATAAGAGTAAAATCGTTCAGGTTATGGCGATGCAAACCCTGGCGGAAATTGCGGAATCCGACCATAAATACCGTCGCACCGTCTTAACTCTAATAGAGGAACAAATCTTGACGGGGAGTGCAGCGGTCAAATCCCGGGGACGAAAACTGATTTTACAATTGAGTAAAAAGGATACTGCTAATAAAAACGAAACAAGGAGATCGTAATCATGGAGGAGATAAAACTGTACCAAATTGATGCTTTTGCGAGCTGTGTTTTTTCCGGAAATCCAGCCGCAGTATGTCCCTTGGAATCGTGGCCGGAGGACGATCTGATGCAGGCCATCGCCCAGGAAAACAATCTCTCAGAAACCGCTTTCTTTGTCCCCGAAAGGGGCGAATACCGCATTCGATGGTTTACGCCGGTAGCAGAGGTCGATCTATGCGGCCATGCTACTCTGGCAAGTGGATTTGTGGTTTTTAATTACATCAATCCTTCTCGAAGCAGCGTCTCTTTCGAATCAAGAAGCGGCATCCTTACGGTAAAAAAGCAAAACGATTTGCTCCTTATGGACTTTCCTTCACAACCCCCCGATCCCTGTGAAGCACCCACTGGTTTGGTAGAGAGTCTTGGGAAGGAACCTCAGAAAATTTTGTGCTCCGAGGATTATTTCGTGGTTTATAAACAGGAAGATGACATCAGAGAGCTCAATCCAAATATGGAGGAACTCAAGAAATTGGGCCTACGCGGTGTCATCGTAACGGGCAAAGGAGATACCGTGGACTTTGTTTCCCGATTCTTTGCCCCAAATTACGGGATTAATGAGGATCCTGTAACTGGATCGGCCCATTGTGCTTTGACGCCCTATTGGGCAAAAGAGCTTGGAAAAAAGGAGCTCCATGCCCATCAGATTTCCCAGCGGGGAGGAGAACTCTTCTGCGTTGATCGAGGCGAAAGAACGGAGATTGCCGGTCGAGCGGTCAAATATATGGAGGGCGTTATAACCCTTTAAGAGACTGAAAATCGTCGGGTTTTCCCATGTATCTAAAGCAGCATAATACAGAAGAAGGTTTTGAGTATAGCGTCTACGAATCCTACTACGACGTGGATTGCTGGAAACACCATAAGCTCATAGACCTTGGCCCCGATCCAAGGGTGTTCATTGAGTATCCGGGTGGAAACAGCTTCTATTTTGATGAAGAGCTGGAGGCGGAGCTCAAATCCTCTGCAAAATATTTTCGCTATGATGACTTCGAAGAATTATTCATTCCCTTCCTAGATCCCCATATTCGTCGAATTGTCGAGAGATTCAGCAGCACCAACGTCGCCTCCAAACAGGCGTGCACACCAGAAGAAATTTTAATAAGGCAGGAGGCCTTGCACCCCTTTGACAAACGCCGACTCCATTATCTCCGTTTCGGACGCGTCGACATCGGAGATCTGGATGGGCGTCCTTGGAAGTTTCTTAATTCTCTGCTCGACAAAAGCCGTGACGAAATCGAAAATATAATGGAAGAGATGGAGCGAGAGCTCCCTCCTGATGAATTGCGGCCCTATCTCTATACCGCCCTCAACTTACAGACCCATTTCGGGCATCTTCTCACCCGCTACCAGCCTGCTGCCCTGGATCCCGAAAAGGTAGACCAGTGTTTTCTTGACGATTTATGCAAGCTCAATCAAGACCAGCACTTCTTCAAGGGAGTCGTACACGACAAATCGGACAAATTGCACGCCTACCTCACAAGGTACTTGATACTCTATTTTGATAATGCCTTTGATCCCGGATTGTTGTGGGAGGAATATGCGGGGGATTTCATGTGGAGACACTCTTTCTATAGGGCTTACACTCGAAGCGGGCGGTTTTCAGTCGGCGAAAAGGAGGCCCTGAGCTGTCTTCAGATCTCCCCGGAAGACTTTAAGGGTATGGATCGAACAGAATTGACACGTTGCTTCAGACGACTGGCCAAAGAGACGCATCCCGATGCAGGTGGAAACAATGAGGCCTTTGTTGAGATGAAGGCGGCCTATGAATGTCTCCTCAGGAGGTCCCAATGAGACGAGACCTTTGGAAAGGCTGCAAAAGAAGTTCGGGTCGAGCATTAATAATTAAATGGATTATGAACTGGTGGTCTTTTATGGTCACTTCTCATTGGAAATCATACAATTCCTTGAAAGGAAGGAGATTGATCTGTTAATACTATGCTCCTATGGAGCATCGGGTATGGGCTAGTCTCCTTTGGAAATGTAGCAAAGTGGGTGGCCCATAGACCTATTGTTCTGTGATGATTGTGAGAGAAAAACAATAGTTTAGTGATGATGATTCAATCGCATAGGCTTATGTAACTTGCGGAGAAAAAGGAGGAAAGAAAGGACATGGATATCAAGACATTGGGTATTGTGGGCTCTGGACAGATGGGAGCCGGGATTGCTCAGGTTGCCGCTGCCAGTGGGCTGGATGTGGTGATGAGCGATGTTAAGGAGGATTTTCTGGAAAGGGGTTTTCAGGCCATTGAAAAGAGCCTTGGACGTATGGTTAAGAAGGAGAAGATCACCGAAGACGATCAAAAGACTATCCTGGGTAGAATCGAAGGTACCACTACCGTCGATGATATGGCAAAGGCCGACTTCGTCGTAGAAGCCGCTACAGAGGATGAGAATCTGAAACTGCAGATCTTCAAAGACCTGGATTCCTTTTGCCGCGAGGGTATTATACTATCTTCAAATACCTCTTCCATATCGATCACCAAAATCGGCGGGGCCACCCAGAGGCCTGAAAAGGTCATTGGAATGCATTTTATGAACCCGGTCCCCATGATGAAACTCGTTGAGATCATCAATGGCCTTGCCACAGATGATGAGACTTTCCAAGCCACCAAAGATTTGGCACTTAAGCTGAATAAAACGCCGGTTCCTGCCAATGATTTTCCAGGATTCATCAGCAACAGAATCCTTTTGCCCATGATCAACGAGGCCATATATGCCCTGTATGAAGGCGTTGGCACGGTTGAGGACATTGATCAGGTGATGAAACTTGGGATGAATCATCCGATGGGGCCGCTTGCCCTTGCGGATCTCATTGGCTTGGATACCTGTCTTGCGATTATGCGAGTGCTCCTTGACGGCCTTGGGGATTCAAAATACCGTCCCTGTCCATTGCTCATAAAATATGTTGATGCTGGATGGCTGGGGCGAAAATCCGGCAGGGGATTTTATGAATATTCCTAGCCTGATTTTCTTTGCCGGAAGCGTTACTTTCCGTCAGTTTATTATTGTAAATAAATAGAGAAGAGGTATCCAAGGTGATCCTGGATGCTGGATTCTAGATACTGGATGAAGAATGATAGCAATCGTCGACTATGAAGCCGGCAACTTGACGAGCGTCCAAAGAGCCCTTCGCTATTTGGGCGAGGAATCCGTCATTACCCACAATCCTTCCGATGTTCTTGGAGCAGAGCGCGTCATTTTCCCCGGTGTCGGCGCGGCAGGCAGGGCGATGTACGACCTCAAAAGACTGCAACTGGACAAAGCCCTGGCTGAATCCTACAAAAAGGGGACGCCCATACTCGGCATATGCATCGGTGTACAAATTGTTATGGAATGGAGCGAGGAGAACGATTCAACTTGCCTGGGATTGGTAAAAGGAAAGGTCCGTCGGTTTCCCGAAACATTGAAAGAAAGCGATGGTAGACCTTTAAAAGTGCCCCACATGGGATGGAATGGGGTTCAATTATTGCGCGGACATCCCGTTCTTAACGGGATCGATCCCGCGAGTGAGTTCTATTTTGTTCACGCCTACTATCCGGCTCCCTCGAATCCAGGCCAAATAATCGGAGAAACGGATTACGGCATCACCTTTACCTCTGTAATTGGTGACAGAAACCTCATTGCCGTACAGTTTCATCTGGAAAAAAGTGGGAGACCCGGATTAAAGATCTTGTCGAATTTCTGTGCCTGGGACGGGATATATCATGCTTAGCAGAAGAATCATACCGTGCCTGGATGTCCGGGACGGCAGGCTGACAAAAGGCATCAAATTTAAAGGAAACGTGGATATTGGCGATCCTGTTGAAATGGCTCAGTTTTATTACGAGGAAGGGGCGGATGAAATCGTCTTCTATGATATCACTGCATCGAGCGATCGGCGTGATATCATGCTGGAGACCGTGGAGCGAGTCGCTAAGAAAATCTTCATTCCCTTCTCTGTCGGCGGTGGGATAAGGACCGTCGAAGATATGCGCCGGGTGCTTTTGGCCGGGGCCGAAAAGGTCAGTGTTAATTCGGCGGCAATAAGAGATCCCAGTATCATATCAAGGGGCGCCGAGGCCTTTGGCAGTCAATGCATCGTTTTGGGCATGGATGTGAAGCGGGTTACGCCTTCCGATGAAATCCCAACGGGTTATGAAATGGTCATCGACGGAGGCCGGACGTACATGGGGATGGACGCCCTTGCCTGGGCCAAAAAGGCGGAAAGCTTAGGCGCTGGCGAGATCTGTCTAAACTCCATTGATGCAGACGGAACAAAACAGGGATATGAATTGAATTTGACCAAGTTGATCGCATCGAACGTAAATATTCCGCTCATCGCATCGGGGGGCGCCGGCACGATAGATCATCTCTACGATGTCCTAACGGAAGGGATTGCCGACGCCGCTCTCATTGCATCGATTACCCACTACGGAACCTACACCATCCAAGAGATAAAAACATACCTTCACGAAAAAGGCATCAAAGTCCGGATGACCTGGTAGGGCTGGAAGCCTTTTCCAAGGGTCTAGCTTCAGCGTGGAATTGTTGGATAGCATTTGCCAATTATTTAAAACTGTGTTAGTTTGGGCAGGAATCCATTCTGGGAGAAAATACCATGGCTAAAATACTGATCGTGGACGATGAGGAACATATTCGTTTCCTCTATTCTGAGGAGCTGACTGAAGCCGGGTATGAAGTTATCACGGCAGACAGCGGACATAAACTGCTAGAAAAAATAGAGAGCGAAAAGCCTGACCTTGTGGTCTTGGACATCAAGATGGTGGATTATAACGGACTCGACCTATTGCAGGATATCAGGAACAAATTCTATGACTTATCCGTCGTATTGTGCACGGCTTACGATACCTTTAAAGAGGATATGAAATCCATCGCTGCGGACTTTTATGTAATCAAGTCCTTTGATCTCACCGAACTCAAAAACAGAATTGAAATGGCCCTAAAAGCCGGGCCCATACCTGAATAGAGGCCTGATCACTCAGGCGATCCATCCGTTCAGGTAAGCCTACTATTCCAGTCTATCTTAATCCCGCTTTTCAAGCGGGATTTTTTATTCGCCTTCGCCAGAATACCCTGTAGCTTACTACAGGGATGAATGGCGTGGCGAACCGCGCCGTAGCTCAACGAGCGCCCGTCCTCCGCAGTAGCCTTTCCATCCTCCGTAGCAGTGCTACTGCGGAGG
>CAYWMP010000116.1:0-19002 GCA_964459445.1 uncultured Desulfobacteraceae bacterium | reverse complement strand
AATTTCCTTCTTTCTCATTTTTTTCTTGACAGGACAATATAGGATTGTCCCCTATCATGGGTTAGCTACTTGAAATGCTTTCGGAGCCTAGAATATGGCTGATTACAATACTATTCGTGTCGATTCCAGCAATGTTGAGGAATTTGGTTTTTTCTGCGTCAAAAATAAAAAGCATCCCGGCTATATCGCCAAACTGTCATGGTTAGAGCAACGTTTTGAAGAAGGTATGCGGATCAAGTTAATCCTGACAACCGAGGGTAAAAAAGCCGGTTTTCTGGAATACATCCCGGGGGAATATTCCTGGCGGGTTGTCAATGCCCCTGACTATTTGGTGATCCACTGCATCTGGGTGAATTCAAAAAAATTCCCCTGTAAAGGCATGGCATCGGCATTGTTAAAGGATTGTTTTGAAGATGCTGAATCGAATGGCAGGTTGGGCGTGGCCGTTGTGACCAGCGATGGCAGTTGGATGGTGAGAAAGGAAGTATTTATCAAAAACGGCTTTGAACAAGTGGATGAAGCTGAACCGCATTTTCAACTGTTAATGAAACCGCGAAAGAAAGGACCATTGCCCGTATTCCCCAAAAACTGGGACGAGCGATTAAGTCAATCCTATGGTCTTCAATTGATCTATACCAACCAATGTCCCTATATTGGCAAAGCCGTGGAGGAATTGCCTCCGGTAGCAGAAAAACATGGTATTAAGCTCAAATTGGTTGAATTGAACAAGGCTGCGGAAGCCCGTGAAAAAATGGCTTCTCCCTATGGGATGATCAATTTGCAATACAATGGCCAACTCCTGGCTGATCATCCAATCAGTGCAACCAGGTTCAAGAACATATTGCAAAAAGACTTGAAGCTGGAAATGAGGAACTGAAGGTTGAGTCAGAAGTACTAAAAGTTAGATTCTCTCTTGCCTTTGATAACTCACATCAATTGCGTGGATTGAAATGGTAAGAATTCAAGATAGGGGCCTTCGGAGGATTCATGTGTCATAGACATCTGCACTCCTGGGCTTTGGCAATCGACCCTATTCTATCCGTTTGCATTGTTTTTCTTTTCCAGGATCTCCCTGATTTTTTGAGAGAGGTCGTTCATATTAAATGGCTTCTGGATGAAGCCATTGCAGCCTTTTTCAATGATTTCTGTGGCCAAACCATCTATGCTGTACCCGCTTGAGAGGAGCACCTTCACTTCCGGATTGATCTCCTTGAGGTTCTGAAAGGTTTCCGCGCCGCCCATTTCCGGCATGATCATATCCAAAATAATCATGTCAATTTCATCTCCCTGTTTTTTATAAATCTCGATCGCTTCGGCGCCGCTTCTGGCCAACAAAACCTTGTAGCCTAAGGATTTGAGAATTTCACCTCCCACATCAACGATCATATCCTCATCATCCACTATGAGAATGGTTTCACTTCCTTTCTGGAGCTTATCGAAAAGCGTTTCTTCTTCGATTAGGCCCACCTCTTCACTGGCAGGCAAAAAGATGCTGAAGATACTTCCCTTCCCCATTTCACTTATGACGGTGACCGTCCCACCGTGGTTCCTGACGATGCCATATACGGACGCCAGTCCCAACCCCGCACCCCTTCCCATATCCTTGGTCGTATAAAAGGGATCAAATATTTTGGCTTGAGTTTCTGCGTCCATTCCGGGTCCGGTGTCCCGGATGGTTATCTTTACATATCTCCCCGGCTTGCCCCCAAAGGGTTTTGCTTCATCGTCACTTAAGACCACATTAGCAGTTTCAAGATATAAATCTCCTCCCTCGGGCATGACCTGCCAAGAATTGACATAGAGGTTTAGGAGCACCTGTTCAATCTGTGCCACATCGACCTTGGCCATCCAGAGGTCCTTTTCATACTCCCTGTAGACCTTAATTTCCTTCCTGGTGCGGTTAAACATGACAGAGGTCGTTTCAACGACCTCATTAAGGTCCGAGGTTTCCACATGATATTTGCCCGCCCTAGCAAATCCAAGGATTTGTCTGGTAAGATCCGCACCACTTTCAACATATTGCTCAATCTTCTTGAGCTTGTCGTGATTGGGATGGGTTGTGTCTGTATGAAGGAGCATGAGGGAAGCATTCCCCTGGATGCCCATGAGAAGATTATTAAAATCATGGGCAATCCCGCCTGCCAGGGTCCCAACGGCTTCCAGTTTCCTGGTTTGAAGGAGTTGCGCCTCGAGTTTTCTTCTCTCCGCTTCTGCATGTTTCAACTCGGTGACATCCCTTCCGAGTGCTTGATATCCTAGGACCTTACCTGTCTCATCAAGAAGCGCTCTTCCAACCCACTGCTGCCAACGCGCGGTACCGTCCGGGGCTGTGACCTGATGCTCAAAGGTGATAATGGGATTCTGTTGGTCAATGGCATCAAATTGATTTCGGATGGCCTTTTTGTCTTCTTCAGGAATAAAGTGAAAAAAATCCCGGCCGATCAGATCTTCACTCTTCTGCTCGTAATAGTCCGCAAAGCTATCGTTCGCGAAGGTTAACTTATTGTCAGGAGAGAAACGGCAGATTAAGGCCGGCATGTCTTCTACGACGGCGCGAAAGTTCTCCTCGCTCTCACGGAGGGCTTCTTCCATTTCTTCACGCATGGTGATTTCTTGCTTCAGCTGTTCATTGGCTAGAGTTAATTCCGAGGTGCGCTCTTGAAGGTTATTCAAGTGGGATGCAACCTTTGAATGAAGCTGCGCATTTTCCAAGGCAAATCCAATTTCACCGATCATGATCGAAAGGAATTGCTCGTCATTGGAATCAAAAACCTCGTCAGTGTCCTTATTGGATAGGTTCAGTACAGCGATGAGTTGATCCCGGACATAGATCGGCATACTCAGGAAAGAGGGAGGCCCGTATTTGGGATCGTTAGGTCTCAGGGTCCGTGAATCGGATTCAATGTCCTGCACAAGGAGAGAAGTCCTATCTGAAACCACATAACTTGCGATGGAGTCACTCATATTGATGTATGAATTCCTTGGCGGCCCCTGTTCCAATCCTTTTGTGGATACGACACGAAACCGTTGCTTTTCTGCTTCAACCATGAGAATTGATCCCATCCTGGCGCTGGAGACTGCCATGGCCTTTTCCAGCAGTCCCGAGAGCAAACCCTCAAAATCCAAACTCCTGCTTGCGGTCTCAGTAAGCTCCTTAAGGGCAAATAACTCGAATACCCGGCGTTTCAGCTCACTTGTCGTATCTTCAAATCGCCTCATGAGTTTGTTGAAGGAAACCGTTATTTCCTGCAATTCACCCGATTCGCTTTGAATGTCCACGAGTTGAAGATCGCCATCTACAGCCTTCTTCATTGAATTGGCCACCAGAAAAAACTTGTCGAAGATCTGACGCAGGATAACCAATCCGCCAAGGACAAGCACGAGTATCATGGCAAAGATGAGTAGTTGAGAAAGACTGAGGAAGATATTGTTTTTATAGAAAATGTATGAGAGGACAAGAAAAGGAAGGACGAAAATGAGGGCTTCAACGATGAAGAGTTTATATCTCAATCCCTGCTCATCAACACCAAGCCCGTCTTTCTTTGACGATTTCATATTAGGTTCCTCCAAGCATTACAGCGAGTTACCTTCAAATTCCGTGCCGTTTTGTCTTACTAGGGGTATTAGGCAAAGGAGGGCGCAAAAAAACCCCGCTCTTCAATTAGGAAGGCGGGGTGAACTATCTTTTTGAGAAGGGAATTCATACTCATTTCTGCCCGACTACACATGCGTCATTTGATTTCTTAAGAGTGCCCGAATCCCTATCATATAACCAACTGAAAAGTCAAGGAAAGTGGCGTACACCAACGTTGCAATAAGGTTCGAATTGG
Organism: uncultured Desulfobacteraceae bacterium; assembly: GCA_964459445.1. GTDB lineage: Bacteria > Desulfobacterota > DSM-4660 > Desulfatiglandales > HGW-15 > CAYWMP01. The sequence continues at coordinate 15,172 of CAYWMP010000116.1, read as the reverse complement.
CTCGGCCGAAAGATATTAAGAGAGGATTCTGTAAGCCTGAGTTATTCTCAAAACGTTCAAGTTTGTCCAAGGTCAAGGAAGGCGAAAATCATAACCGCAGGAATACATGTAGTATTTTGAGGATTAGGATTTGAACCTGATGCAGAGATTGGTCAAAATCGGGCGTTTTGAGAATGGCTCGGTCTCAGTGTACCTTCTTTACATCATAGCCCGAGTCTTTCAGTGTTGTCAGAAGTTTCTTCGCATGCTCCGGACCTCGGGTTTCCAAGTTCAATCGCACACGGGACACCTGAAGGGGGTTTTCAGGATTCAGTCGATCATGAAGAATGTGCAGGATATTCGCCTTTTGTTTGGCGATAATCCCCAATAGATTCCAAAGAGAACCGGGCACATCCAGCAGATTCACTTCTACTCTTATAAGCCTTCCGAGCTTGATAGATCCCCGCTGAAGAATACGATCAATGGTGTTGATTTCGATGTTACCGCCGCTGACAACGAGGATAAAACGCTTGGCCTTGGTGGCGATGGCGCATTCAAGGAGTGCCGCAAGGGTGGTCGCACCGGAGCCTTCGGCGATGATATTGCCCTTTTCCAGAAGATTGAGAATCGCGCCGGCGATCCCCTCCTCCTCAACACCCACGACCTCATCCACCAATTCCTGGATTACTGGAAAAGTCAAATCCCCCGGCCGATTAACGGCGATGCCGTCAGCTAGTGTAGGCTTCACGTCGACGGTAACCGCAGAATTATTTTCAAGGGATTGAAGGACAGAGGGACAACTATTGGTTTGGACACCGATCACACGAACTTTAGGATAAATTTCTTTGGCGGCAAGAGCAATTCCGGAAATCAATCCACCGCCGCCAATAGGAACCACAATAGCAACATCCCCCTTCAGGTATTCCGATAGCTCAAGCCCGATGGTGCCCTGTCCGGCAATTATGCGTTCATCATCAAAGGCCGGGATGAGGAGCTTACCGGTCTCATTTGCTATTTCCAAGGCTCGATTGACGGCGTCGCTGAATTGCTTGCCGTGGAGGATAACATCGGCCCCATACTCTTTGACGGCCAAGAATTTGGGCAAAGAAACCTCTTCAGGCATCACAATCGTGGCGCTGATCCCCAATCTCGTCGATGCCCATGCTACACCCTGGGCGTGGTTTCCGGCTGAAGCGGCTATCACACCCCTTTTCTTGTCTTCTTCGTCCAATTGAACCAACCGGTTATAGGCGCCACGAACTTTAAATGAGCCCGTTTCCTGAAGGTTCTCCAGCTTAAGGTAAATGTCGTGGCCGATATGCCGGCTGAAATAACTGGAATGGACCAGGGGAGAAGGTTGGATGATACCCTCGAGCCGTTTGCCAGCCTCTTCTATGTCTTTGAAGGTTGGGTTCATTTCAACCCTCGATTAGAATGCCCCAAGCTGACATGGTGAGATCTTGATTTTTAGGGCCTCACTGGCGCAAGAGACATCCATCTTTTTAAGGCCCAATTGCTCTGCAATCTCCCAGGCCGCGGCACATGGCAATCGATCATTGACAAGGCCCCGCCTAATGGCCTTCTCAAGTCCTTCGGAGACACTCTCGGCCGGCTTGACGGTTTTTTTGTTTGGGCGATATCCGTAAAGGCCCAATTGGCATTTGTGGAGCTTCAATTCAAGGATATCGGTGGTGTATCCCACATCATCGGGTGACACATTCAGTTCGTCGACAATTTTGAATGCGTCCGCGCAGGTGATCTCGCCCTCTACCGATCGACTCCGCACGGCATCGGCGATTTCTTTTTTGACTTCACGGTTTTCGTGTTTCTCTCCATACTCTCCTTGTTTTCTAGTTGTCATGAAAAATCCTCACTTTAGGGTTAAAGGGTTCAGGGTTTTGCAGTATCTCAAGATCCCTTCCAGCACGCTGCCACCTATGGCAAGGGCCTTTTCCGAAAGGGTAAAACAATTCTCTCGAATGCCCCTGGGATCGATGTCGCCTATCTTAAGACCCTTGGTGACAGCGATTCCGGGCCGGATGAGTCCTCGGATGACACCATCGATTTGCGCTTTGACGGGCGCCCCGGAGACCGTGCCCAATTGATCCTCAGATTTCACCATACCGCCGATATTCATATTGCTTTCCCAAATGCCATCGTTAGGGGCTCTCAGTACGCGCTCCGTCGCATACCCTTGAATGGTGCCGGGCACGCCGGTATTGGGCTCTGCGGCGCCCTCGAGCAGAAGGCGGCCAAGGTTATGGCCTCGATTCGTTTCAACCACATAATCGGCATTTTTCCCGACCTGAAAACCCGGGCCCAGAGCAATAACCAAGGGGGCATCATCCTTTGATGTTCCGAGGTTTTTTTTGGCTAAGATGGCATCGACGATAACATCGGGTTTTATTGTAGGCATAGACTCACATTGGGGATCCACGAGGAGCGGGATATCTCCATTGGTCCACGCCTCTGACGCGTCTTCCGGGCCTTGAATAAGGGTTCCCCTAACACTCTCGACAAGGACTTCCTTATCATAGACCGCCTCGCAAAAAGACACCTTTCTTCTGACAGCAGTGGGCTTTTCTATCTCCGTGATGATTACCTTGAAGCCGCACTGGTGGAGCCTCCAGGCCACACCTGAGGCGATATCGCCGCCTCCGCGGATAAGAACCGTTATGTTTGATATGTTCATGGATTCAATTGGCTCCCATATCGATTAATTGATCCGGTAGACTGATAGATCGAAACTGGTAATTGGTAAAGACTAGGTGCCTATATAAGCCTTTATCTTAATCTTTATCCGCCATACATCTGGCGGACTAATGTCAAGTTTCTATATGATGTAGATTTGCAAACAGATACTAGATGCTGGGTGTAGCAAGTAACGATTCTTTTTTTGCTTTATCCGGTATCGAGAATCTAGCAACCAGCATCGCTTCGCCTGAGCAAAAAAGTTAAATACTTCTCCACTCTTCGGTTTGAGGCGAAGCTTCGCGAATTTTATCCATTATATCTTTACCAGTTCATAAACCCTAGTCCCCAGACCGAGGGTCTCTGCATATTCCAGTTGGATGGTCCAGTCAACTTTGGGATACAGTGCCCGGAACTTGTCTTCCCCGACATCCTTTACTTGAGATAAACAGGAGTGTTCAGAAATCTTTTGGGCATTCACCATATCCGCCGATGCCTGGTCAATGGCCACAGGATCGGTGGAAGCCATGATGCCGAGGTCCTGGACGATTGGGGCGTCGTTAAAATCTGCGCAATCACAGGCCGGTGATATATGGGTCAAGAAGTTCAAGTAGGCTGCTTTTCCCTTTTTATTTTTCAATACAGCCTGAGTATATTCCACCATTTTCTTCTGGAAAAGGGGGATGTCCGCATTCCATTGTACATTGATCGCCTTTTGCTCACAAATGAGAATGCACTCGCCGCAGCCGACGCACTTGTCCGGATCGATATGGGCCTTTTCATCCTCGACGCTGATGGCCGAGTGTGCGCAATATTCCACACAGGCCCCACACCCAATGCATTTTTTCCTTTTGATCTTGGGAGACAAATCGGAATGCTGAGCGAGTTTGCCCTTCCGGGCGGCACAGCCCATACCCACGTTCTTTATGGTGCCTCCGAAACCGCCTAACTCATGTCCTTTAAAATGGGCCACACTAATGAGTCCGTCCGATTCTGCGATTTCTCTGGCAATGTAAGCGGTTTTTATGACTTCCCCGTTTAACCTAACGAGTTTAGATGATGCGCCTCTCATACCATCAGCAATAATAATCGGGGCGTTTACAACCGAATAGGCAAACCCGTTGGTGATGGCGGTGTCGAGGTGTGAAACGCTTTCACCCCGGGCGCCCACATAGAGGGTGTTCGTGTCGGTAAGGAAAGGAGAGGCGTCCAATTCCTTTACCTTATCCACTATCTTTCTGATGAAGTTGGGCCTGATGAATGCGATATTCCCTTTTTCGCCGAAATGAAGCTTTACGGCGATCAGGCTTCGTGGGCTTGCGATTTCCTGTAAACCAATGGAATCCAAAAGCCTTGCGATTTTGTTTAAAAGGTTTTCTTTTGCCGACGCTCTGAGGTCTGCAAAATACACGTTGCTTGGCATGATTCGAGTCTCCTTCACTAAGAAAACGTGATATTCTAATTTCAATTGAACAAGAAAAGCGCAATCTTTATCCGTGTAGAGGTCTTTTAACATTCCGGATGCAAAACCTCAACAACGGGGCAGCGCAAGCAGCAACACCCCATGGAAAAAAAGTCTTCTTGGCAGAGACAGATTACGCATCAGGCGCCGGTAAAAAGGCGGGCAGAGAGCGCTTCTCTTAGATATCTGTAGCCTTTTTTCGTTGACAAACAAATCGGTCTTTGAGTATTAATTTGATGTTTTCTGAGCACTTACGATCACTTGCGCCCGACTGAAAAACAAAGAATCAATCGAGACCGAGGCGTTCTGAAATTGCCTGCGCGAATATTTTTGTACGCACTTTGTTAATTGAAAGAAACCACCATGAAAATTAAGACATTTCGAATATTATTTCTGTTGCTTATTGCCTGTTTCACGGCGTTCTTTATGCTCTCTGGACATGCCTTGGCCCAGGAAGCCAAAAAAATCCTAAGCATTGAGGCCTATGATTTATTGAATACGGTCCCTGACACCTATCTTATCGATGTGCGAACAAGGGCCGAATACCAATTTATCGGCCACCCCTTTAAGGCCTACCTTTTCCCTTATATGTTCTTCAATACTAGCCTTGGCAAGGTGGAGGAAGAATACAACTATCAGATCGGTCCGAAAAATAAGACATTCGTGAGTGAGATCAGCAAGGTTTTCAAGAAAACCGATAATCTCCTCATCATTTCACGGGACGGAACGCGAAGTGCCTTGGCGGCCAAAGAACTGGTTGACGCGGGATTTAAGAAGGTCTCGGAAGTTGAGGACGGTTTTGAAGGCCCTGTTTTCCCAAGCTTTAAAGATATAAATCAGTACAAATTCTATCGCCAGCTTGCCAGAAGGAACAAAGTGCCGGGTTTTGGGCATCGGCGTTATTATGGTTGGCAGTGGTGGGGGCTTCCCTGGACCTATGAAATCGATCCCAAATATATTTACCCTCCAGATTTAAAGCCTGCCAAGAAATAGGCAACGCAAAATACGGTCAGTGAATTCAGCAAAATCATCATCCTAACATTTCAAGTATGGATAGGGCGATAACGGTCTTTCCATCCAATATCCTGCCCCCTTTGATCATATCCCGCAAAGCTTTGATGCTCACCGTTTCTATGGAAGAGATTTCCTTTTCATCGACACTTACCTTTGTCTTTGTCAGATTGACGGCTGAATAGATGTGAATCAGCTCGGTGGAATAGCCAATGGCCGGGGCATAGGTGTAAAGGCGCTTCACCTCACCGGCCGCATAGCCCGTTTCTTCGAGTAACTCCCGCTTTACGCAATCGTCAACCGCCTCTCCGGAATCGACTTTCCCGGCCGGGATCTCAAGGGTCTCCCGGCCAAGGGCATACCTATACTGTTTTACCATAAGGATGTCATCGCGCGAGAGAAAAGGTATGACTGCCGCTGCCTCGGGGTGATCGATCCTTATCCTTTTTCCCTTTTCACCGGTTCGAAGGAGAACTTCGTCGAGGTGGGCGGAAAAGCTATTGGCGTGAATGCTGCCGAGAGTTCGTACTTTTTTTTCCATATCGACAAATGACCTTGTTATCAAGAATATTTTCAATTTCCTCGAGCAGTTCTTCGCTGGGAGACACACCGTAGAGGCCGTTGGCCTGAATCAGGAATTGACTTCCCTGGGGTGTCTCTGTTCTGAAAAAAACGGGGCATTGTCCGGGGTACCGATGGAGGATACCCTTTATATCTTCCAGGGCGCCCCTTGAAAGATCTTGTTGACCTAAGGGGAGTTCGATGGCGGTCATGGCATTGTGCCTGACGTTTTCGAGGGCATCTATTTCTTGGGTGATGATTTTAGCAGTGTTTTCATCCACCTCGGCTGTCCCGGTCACAAGCAAAGGGGCATCGCTTTTCAGGAAAGGAGCGTACAGGTCGAAAACATCCGGGAACAAAATGACATCAACGGAACCGGACGGATCTTCGAGGTTTATGACGGCCATCTTATCACCGCGTTTTGTTCTCTTAATCTTCAGATCTCCCACCACGCCCGCAATGCTGACAATTGATTTGTCCTTCACGCCCGGCAATTGTTGAATAGGGCAAGTCGCAAAACGTCCTACCTCATATTTGAATCTGTCAAGGGGATGACCGGTGATATAAAAGCCAAGGGCATCCTTTTCCCTTCTCAGTTTTTCTTTTTCATCCCACTCATCCAATCCGGAAAAGTCGGGTAGGCCAAAAATAGCGGAATCATCGGCGCCAAGGGAAGCAAATATATTCATCTGATTGGGATCCTGGTTTGCGCCACTGATCCTCATGACATCATCAATGGATGCGAAAAGTCTTGATCGTTCTATTCCCGTAAAATCAAAGGCACCGCATTGTATGAGACCTTCAAGAACCCTTCGATTAACCTTGGAGCCCTCGACTCTCTTGGCGAAATCCAAAAGATGCTCGAAGGGGCCATGTTCTTGGCGTTCCTCTATAACCGATTCCACAGCCTTCAAACCCACATTCTTTATGGCTGCGAGTCCGAAGCGGATTTCACCGCCAACGACTGAAAAATCGGGTTGACTCTCATTGATGTCGGGCGGGAGGATTTGGATCTCCATGTCTCGACATTCGGCGATGTTCTTGATGGTTTTGTCCTGGTTCCCCATATCCTGAGTCAGCAAAGCAGCCATGAACTGGACCGGATAGTGGGCCTTAAGGTATGCGGTTTGATAGGCGATCAAGGCATAGGCAGCAGAATGGGATTTGTTAAACCCGTATCCTCCAAATTTGTCAATGAGATCAAAGAGCATCTGGGCCATTTGTCGCTCAACGCCGTTATCGACGGCGCCCTTAATAAACCTGGCTCTGTGCTTGGCCATAACTTCAGGCTTTTTCTTCCCAATCGCTTTTCTCAGCTCATCTGCCTCGGCTAGAGAATAATCGGCCAGGATTTGGGCTATCTTCATGACCTGTTCCTGGTACAGGATAACGCCGTAGGTTTCCTTGAGGATGGATTCAAGCTGGGGGAGGAAGTATTTGATCTTGACCTTTCCGTGCTTTCCTTTGATGAATTCATCCACCATGTTACTGCCCAGGGGACCGGGTCTGTAAAGGGCCACAAGAGCCACCAAATCTTCAAAGACCTCCGGCCTGAGCTGTCTCAGCAGCTCCTTCATCCCTGAGCTTTCCAATTGGAAAACACCGGTTGTTCTTCCCTCACTACACAGCCGAAAGGTGTCTTCATCATCGAGAGGGATTTTCTCGATTTCGATTTGTCGATCTGCCGTCTTCTCAATCAATTCCAAGGTTGCCTTTATGACCGTCAAGGTCTTCAGGCCCAGAAAATCGAATTTGATCAGACCCAGTTTTTCGATTTGGTCCATAGTAAACTGGGTCATAACTTCTTCGTTAGTGCCCTTAAAAAGGGGGAGATATTCAACAAGGGGCCGGTCGGAAATGACGACACCGGAGGCATGGGTGGAGGCATGTCTAGCAAGCCCCTCGAGGGATCGGGCGATCCTGAGCAATTTTTTTGTCTGCCCTTCGCTCTCCTCGAGCTTTCGCAGATCGGGCTCCTCCTTTATGGCTTGATCGAGGCTTACTTTGGGTCCCAGAGGAATCAGCTTTGCGATTTTGTCGACCTCTCCATAGGACATACCGAGGGTGCGCCCGACGTCCCTTATGACGGCCCTTGCCTTCATCGTACCGAATGTGATGATTTGGCTCACGTTCTCACGGCCATACTTCTCGGCCACATACTGGATGACATCGTCCCTGCCGTTCATGCAGAAGTCGATATCAATATCCGGCATGCTGATACGCTGCGGATTCAAGAACCGCTCAAACAGAAGCCCGTACTTGATAGGGTCAATGTTCGTTATATTCAGGCAAAAGGCCACTAAGGAACCTGCCGCCGATCCACGCCCGGGGCCGACCGGGATGTCGGCGCCCCGGGCGTAATCGATGAAATCCGCTACGATAAGGAAGTAACCTGCAAAACCCATTTTTGTGATGATCTCCAACTCAAAATCGAGCCTGTCTCGGTACTCCTTCTCTAATTCAGGGGACAACGCGCGTTTCTCTTCCACCTTTTGATCGAGTCTTCTTTTGAGTCCTTTTTTTGCTTCAACCACAAGCATATCTTCCAGGCTTTGTTCGCCCTGCACCTGGAACACAGGATATTTATAATTGCCGAAGGCCATCTCGTAATGACAGCGTCGGGCCACATCCCGCGTATTGTCCAGGGCTTCCTCGAAATCACGGCCGCCAATGGCCTCTTTCATTTCACTGCGGGTTTTGAAGAAAAAATCATTGGTCCTGAATTTCAGACGTTTTGGATCATCCATGATTTTGCCCGTCTGAATGCATAAAAGCGAATCATGGGCCAGGGCGTCTTCTTCGTGGAGATAGTGGCAGTCGTTCGTGGCAACAAGAGGAAGGGACAAGTCATGGGCAATATCTTTGAGTATGGTGTTCGCGCGTTTCTGCTCAGGCAGGGTGTTGGCTTGGACTTCGATATAGAAACGGTCTTTATCAAAAATGGAGACAAATTCTTCTGCCTTTTGTTTGGCCTCTTGAATTCGACCGCCGTTGACCAGGAACGGAATGGTTCCTTTGAGACAGGCCGAGAGGGCAATCAACCCATCGTTGAATTCCCTGAGCAGTTCCATATCGACCCGGGGATGGTAATAAAAACCCTCGAGGTGGCTCAGGGTAACAAGGCGGCTCAAATTCCTGTAACCCTCATCGTTCATAACGAGCAGGATGAGATGATAAGCATTGAGGGTGCCGCCCGGCGCCGGTTTTCGTTCTTTGCGATTTCCCGGGGCCACGTAGACTTCGCAGCCCAAAAGGGGTTTGATACCGAACTTGGCAGCTTCGGTAAAAAACTGGACGGCGCCGAACATGTTGCCGTGGTCTGTTATGGCCACGGCCTCCATTCCCAGATTGTTCGCCTTTTTCGAAAGATCTCTTATCTTGATGGCGCCGTCGAGAAGGCTAAATTCAGTATGAACATGGAGATGAACAAAGGATGAATTATCCGCCACATTATCCTCTTTCAGTATTGTATGATTGGAAGAAATCATGATACGTTAAAAGCCGATCATCATCAAGTCTCTAGGGATAAAGCATAGCTAACCATAAACCAAGGCCTCGAAGTTACAGCACATTTTTCGTTCATCTTTTAAAATAATCCGCCATCCAGGGCGAACCCTATCATGAAGATGCCCCATTTTTCTCAAAAACAAACAGGTGTTCCATAATTCTTCAGCTTGCCAAGTCAACGAATGGCCTAGGAATAAACCCCGTCGAAAAGACTTCCTTCACGGATCCCATATGATTCAAAATAATCATGAGGACAAAATCAGGTTATGACGCAAAGCAATAAACAAGAGTACTTGGAAAAGAGACTGGAAAAACTGAAGGCAGATAATCACGCCTTGAGAGAGAAGATTTCTGCACTGAAGGAAGAGAAACAGGAGCTCCAAAGGCTTTTGAAAAATCGTAACAAGGTTTTCAGCTCTATTTCGACCGGCGTTATTCTTGTCCAGGACGGAAAGGTTGTAGATACTAACAGAGCCGGCCTGGATCTCATCGGCCATAAATCGGCAGACGTTATCGGACATGATTTTATTGAATTTGTACATCCTGATAGGAAGGACACCATGAAGGCCTTCCTGAATAAGTGGGTTGCAGGAAAACGAGCACCTCATGAGATTGAAATGAATTTTATCGGAAAGGCAGGCGACACCATAGAATGCGAAATGATTGCAAAGAGGGTTCGCATTAGCGGGCGTTTGGCCTTTTGCATTGGCCTATTGAACCTGGAGAAGCGAAAACAGAGAGAAAAAAGATTGGTGCGGTCCAAAAAAATGGAAGCCCTTACCTCCATGGCCACAGGTTTGAAAAGGGATGTCAACCAGAGCATTGAGGGCATTACAAAGAATATCCGGCTTATCAGGGATTCGGAAAGTAATGATGATCGATATTTAGAACAGGGGCTGGAGAACATGGAGTTGGGAGCAAGTCGACTTATCCATACGGCCCGGAATTTGGATTCCTTGCTCAAGAAAGAGAATAATCCTTCAGAAATCGTTTCTTTTGATATCAGGCCAATCGTCAAAGAAGCCATGTCGTCCCTTTCGGCCGATTTGAAAGAGGACCATGAGGGGAAAGGAGCCAAGATCAATCTGAAAACCTATTTGAGATCCGTATCTCCTGTGGCGGGGGACCCGGTTGAGATACAGGATATGATCATGCATATGCTTCGGAACGCGATCGAGGCCATGCCGACGGGCGGAGATCTCTATATTACGACTGAGGAAGATGCGGGTCATGTGTGCGTCTATATACAGGACAGTGGGAAAGGGATTCAGGATCACATCAAGGAGAGAATCTTTGATCCCTTCTTTACTTCCCAGGGAGAGGACCGTGCCGGTCTTGGTTTGAGTCTCGCCCGGGCAATTGCTGAAAGGCATCGGGGTGAGATAGAGGTCATGAGTAAAAAGGATCAGGGGACCGTGGTAATCATAAGACTGCCTGTTGCAAGGCGTGAGCAAAAACAGATAGCCACCGATGTAAAACGCAAAATTAAAACTGCCCATATTCTCATTATTGAAGAAGAAAAAATGATAAGAGAGCTTCTGTCCCAGTTGCTCGAAAGTAAGGGGTACCGAATTGTTACTGCGATTAGCGGTTCTGAAGGACTGAACAAGCTCAAAAGAAAACATTTCGATATGGTGATTGCGGATTCCCAAACGCCGGGAACAACTGAAAGCTCCTTTTTGTCTAGGATTAGAAAGATAAACGAAGAGACATCCGTCGTCACTATTCTGAGTCAGGGATCGGACGGAGGTTCAAAGCGTTCAAAAGGGTCGGCCCCGGACCTGACGATCATAAAACCGATAGATATGAACAGATTGGTTGACCAGATCCCCGCGGTATTGATGAAGAGGGTTGCGCGTGACCGAATACCCTGATACGCCGCTAGCAGAGAGGATGCGGCCGAAGTCCATTGATCAGGTTCTTGGCCAGGAGCATCTTCTTGGGCCGGGGAGAATGCTCCGAAGAGCGCTGGAATCCGGTCGTGTCTTCCCTTTGATATTTTGGGGTCCTCCCGGATCGGGTAAGACCACCCTGGCGAGGCTGATAGCCCAATACACAAAGAACCCGTACTGTTCTTTTTCGGCCGTCACATCAGGCGTCAAAGAGCTGAGGCGAGTCATTGATCAGGCAGAGAAAACGCGCAAACTCTACGGGAAACCCACCATCCTGTTTGTTGATGAAATTCATCGTTTTAATAAGGCTCAGCAGGACGCCTTTTTGCCCCATGTGGAAAGCGGCCTTATTATCCTCATCGGTGCGACAACACAGAATCCATCCTTTGAAGTCATTCCCCCTCTTTTGTCTAGATCAAGAGTTCTACTCATTCGCCCTTTGGAGAAGGGTCACCTTAAGGAGATTCTGCATCGTGCCCTGAAGGACAAGGTCGAGGGTCTCGGTGGATTCAAACTAGAGGTGACGCAGGAGGCTCTAGATCATATTATAGCCTTTTCATCGGGTGATGGTCGCGTGGCGCTCAATAATTTGGAAATAGCAGCGCATTATGTGGATGCCGATGGGGATTCCGACAAGGTGTTGGGGCTCCAAAGCGTAGAAGAGGCCCTTGATCGGAAATCGCTTCCCCATGACAAAGACGGGGAAGAGCACTACAATATCATTTCAGCGTTCCACAAGAGTCTGCGAGGAGGTGATGCGCAGGCTTCTTTATACTGGCTATATCGCATGCTCATGGCGGGAGAAGATCCTCTGTTTATTGCAAGAAGAATGATTCGGTGTGCTTCTGAAGATATCGGTTTGGCAGATCCCAATGCCCTGCAAATTGCGGTTGCCGCCTTTGAGGCCTGGGAAAAGGTGGGACCCCCCGAAGCTGAATTGGCCTTGGCGGAAGCCGCGGTTTACCTGGCCACCGCACCCAAGAGCAACGCCCTTTATCTTGCGGAAAGGTCTGTTAAAGCCGAGATAGATAATACAGGGCCTCAGCCGGTGCCCTTGCATATCAGGAATGCGCCCACTCGGTTGATGAAAAAAATGGGGTATACGCGGGGGTATCTCTACCCGCATAATCATCCCGATGGGTGGGTGAAACAGGCTTATCTGCCGGATGATTTAGAAAACTGGGCATTTTATCGCCCCACGAATCGTGGGTATGAGAAAGAAATCAAACGAATGATGGAAGATATAAAGAAAAGAAAATAGAGGGAAAGAATTCGCGGAACTACCTGTCCCCCATGAAGATCCCTTGAGCACCATTTGTACTGTCCACCTTCATGCCCCAAACACCCCCGATTTTCTGTGCCTTATCTCCATAGAGGGATCCGTAAGCTTCTCTTTGAGTCGAAGGTGGCGTTCCGCCTGGAGTGAGGCTCCAGGTGCCGGAAGCGGCGTCAATGGTAAATTGGCTGCTGGAAAAAGATCCAGTGGCATCTTGAATTGACGCTGCCTTGCTGCCTCCCGATACAGACAGATCGAAGTTGGAGACCGCTGGAGAGTTAAAATCCACAGTGCAACTAAAGGTCCCAGTCATGTCAGTCCCTCCGGTATCCGTCCAGTAGGTGCCGAAGGCGTCTCCGCTATAACCGACGCTCCCGAGGCTTGACAATCCAGCTACGGCTGAATCGGGGGTGTTTTCACCGAATATATAATACCCCTTATTATCGATTACGTAATCATTGCTATCCACCGTAAAACTCGTAGTCATGGTCCAACTGCCCCATTCCTGGAATTGATTGTGTCCTATTTCGGTGGAGGTTATCGTACGATTAAGATTGTTTACTTCGGTCCCGATGACCTTGGCATCTGTTAGTGTCGGAGTGCCACTAAATCTATCCTGACCCTTGAGGAAATCGTTATCTTGAATAACGCCAAACCCCTGGACCGAACTGGAGTTGAAATCCTGCCGCGAGGTTGAGAGGAAGACATCCTGGAGGGAGTTGGTGCTAGTCGTGTCAGTGAGCAAGGCAGAGAAATAACCAAAAAAGCTGGTGGGGCGGTCCTTGACAGTGTCACCAACAGAAGACGCCGCCCCGGCACTGGTATTTACATTTTCGGTTTGGGTGGCTACCTCTTCTTGAGTGATATCACCGAGGTTTTCGGTCTGATCAGCCGCAGTTTGTTGACCTGTTTCCTCGCCGGTGTCGGGTGTAACCTCTTCCTCCTCTGCTTCAGGGGCCTTTTCTTCTTCTTTCTTTTCTTCCGCAAGTTCCTCTTCAGTCTTTACTTCGGTTTCCTGATCAAAGGTCCTAATGACTTCGGGAGGGGTGGGCACTACCTTTCCGGTCTTTCCCATGAACATCTCGCCGGGGCCGACGATTTGGCCGTTCACATCAAGAACGCCATCTTCGGAAAAGGCGTCCGTAAAACTTTGTCCCGTCTCATTTGAACCCAACTGGGCCAAATAAACGCCCATGTCGTCATTGCTATCTGCTACAAGCATTCCCCTGTCCGTTCTCTTCTCTTCCTCCCAATATACGGAGGCACCGAACTTGGTTCCCCTGATGCCTACAACAACTGTCGGTGTTCTTAGTTTAAACTTTCTGGTTTTGTGTCGGAAGAGACGTAGGGCATAGAACTTGGCTTTTCCTTTGAGCATACTAAAGGATGAATCTTTGATGCCCAGTTTTCTCTGCTCATCTACTTTGTCGATGCTGAATTCCGTGTTGGAGGCCATGGTAATCACGTCTTCATCAATGAATTTTAGACGGCATCGGGAGCCCGCAAGGGTGTTGAGGGAGTCGTTTTCATAGACCGAATCACCCGGCCTGCCAAAATAGGCCTGCTTCGTCTTTTTGTGAATAATCACGACATTGCCGTTAAGGGCGTGGATGACACCGACTTTTTTCAGAGAGGAAGGCAAGAAATAGTCCTTGATATCCATTTGTGAGAGTTCCTTGGGCAAAGCATCGGAAGCCACATCCGCTCCGCGACTCGTTTGGGCGGCCACTCCGGACACAGTCAGGATTAGGAAATACCCTAGGGCCAGTAATGCCAACACAAAGCCTCGCGTCCCTAATCTGAAATTTTTCATATTGCTTCCTCCCTTTAATCTAGAAAACGCACAGCCTCTGAAACATCGCCATAGACGTGAATTTCAACGCGGCGATTTCTTTTTCTGCCTTCAGGGGTTTTATTTGAGGCAATGGGATCCTTTGCTCCGTGACCCTCCGGCGAGATTCTCTTCGCTTTCATATAAAACTTTTCTACAAGAAGGCCTTTAAGTTTTTCCGCTCTTTTGATCGAAAGCCTAAGGTTTTTCCCCGATTTTCCACTGGTGTCGGAATAGCCCTTTAGGGTTAAACGGTAGTTCTTCCTCATAGGGGTCTTCAGGACATCGGTCAGTTCCAGCAGAAAGGGATGATATTTTGTCGCTGCTTCCACTGAATAGGCTTCATAATTCAGTGTCATGACTCTTCCTAGATAGACTTCGCCTTTTGTGCTTTTGTTCCTGATTTCCTGTTCTTTAAGGAATTGAAGCGGGCTGCGGTCTATCTGGCTAAAGCTAGGATCAGCAGCGCTAAGTAAAACCAAAGCCACTATCGAAAATGAAAAATAATTAAAGAAACTTCTTCTCATGACTCTAGGGTTCTAGGCGACGCAGCCGCGTTGTATTTATCCGTCTTGACTACGGGCGATCAAAATCGCGATGCGATTTTATTAGTATTTAAAACCAAAACTCAGCCCATAGACATGCTTATCAAAATCGTAAAGGTCCGTGTTGGATTCGTTTCTGATGTAATTATAGGAAACGGATCCAAAATAGCTCTTGGAGAAGTTCCTGCTCAGCACCCCGTAGAGATTGTATTTCACATCGGTTCTCAAATGGGCTGCAGGATAGAGAAGAGCGGGCGTTGCATAGTCTTTTTTGGTGTACTTGAAACGGCTATAGAACTCCATATCCCAATCGGACACATTAAAGGGCTTGAAATAGGACGCCGCCACGTTCATGGCATCATAGGTAAACCTTCTATCGTTTGTCGTTGATTTGGAGTTCAGGTTTTCGTGGGAGTA
>CAYWMP010000115.1:3273-19211 GCA_964459445.1 uncultured Desulfobacteraceae bacterium | reverse complement strand
ATAAAGACCATTCAAACGCAATGAGGAAGGGAAGAGATCGACATGAAATCAAAGATTGAAAAATCAGGGGCCCTTTGTCTGCTGGCTTTCGTTATGCTCTCATTCACCGGCTTTCTTCCAGAGGGAGTATTTGCAGAGGAAAAGATTTTCCGCAATTCCATCGGCATGGAATTCGTACTCATCCCTGCAGGCACTTTCACCATGGGCAGCCCACCCGCAGAACCCCATCGAAACAAAGACGAAATCCAGCATCAGGTAACGATAAGCAAGCCATTTTATATTCAATCCACAGAAGTCACCTTGAAGCAATGGTGGGCTCTTATGGGCAAGAGATTGTTTGGAAAGCGAAAGGGCACTCCTGATACGCCCGTCACACGGGTTTCCTGGCATGATTCTATGGATTTCATCGAAAAGCTGAACGCGCTGAATGAAGGTAAATATAGGCTTCCTACAGAAGCGGAATGGGAATATGCCTGCAGGGCTGGCACTACAACGCCCTACAGCTGGGGAGGTGAAATCGATTGCAGTCAGGCTATGTATGGAAACAACAGCTTCAAATCCGAAGAATGCATTGAATTCCTGAAAAAAAAGGGATTTGCGATTGACAGGCCTGCCGTCGTGAAAAGTTACCCGCCCAATCCATGGGGACTCTACGATATGCACGGAAATCTTTGGGAGTGGTGTCAGGATTGGTACGGGGCCTATCCGAAAGGACCCGTTGTCGATCCCCGCGGGGCGGACTCCGGAGAAACCCGGATTCGAAGAAGCGGGAGCTGGTTCAAGCGTGGCCACCTATGCCGCTCTGCCAATCGTTTTTCCGCTTATCCCGGAAGCAGATTTCGCAATACCGGTTTCAGAGTCGTGAGAGAGGCTCAATGAGGGAGAGGCCAGCCTTGACACCACACCATCCGCAGAGTAATTTCATGACCGTTCCAAGACAGCAAAATTTTTGAGGATAGATAGGGGAATCTCATTGTGAAAGCTTTGGCAAAATGGCTCAATATCTACGAAGAAGAAATTGGCCTGTTCTTTTGGACCGCCATCCTCTTTTTTCTCATTCGCACCTCCGGCATCCTTTTCAACAATTACGCTGAAACCGCCTTTCTTAAACGGTATGGCGTAGAGTACCTGCCCATAGTTTATGTGGTCAATTCCTTTTCCACTTTCTTTATCATGGGCTTCCTGACCGGCATTATGTCCAAAATGCCAACAAGTCGTCTCCTGTCTCGTATGCTCATATTTTGCGGGGTCACCGTCGCCGGCCTGCGCTTTGTGGTACCTCTGGGATTTGATCTCATTTATCCTGTCTTGTTCATATTGAAGGCCCAGTACGAAGTCTTGCTTGCACTTGTTTTCTGGGGCATGGCCAATGATCTTTATAATACGAGGCAATCAAAACGCCTTTTCCCACTCATCACAGCGGGAGGCGTCCTGGGCGGAATCATCGGCAGCTTTGCAACGCCGGTCATTGCCAGGGTCATTGCGCTGGACAATATGATGTTGGCCTACCTCGGCACCACGGTCCTGGGGGCCGTCGTTGTAGTTCGGATGGCGGGTCTTTATCCGACCCTGCTTGTTTCCGAGAAAAAAGAGAAAAAAGGGAAGTCGCGTTCTTCTATCATAGGCGAATTCAAGAAAGTTTTGCCCCTCATGAAAGAATCCACCCTTGCCAAGATCCTCGTTTTATTGACCCTCATGCCGAATGTAGTCATCCCGATCATGAATTATCAATTCAATTTTGCCATTGATCAAGCCTTCGAAAGTGAAACAAGGATGATTACGTTTTTCGGTTATTTTAGGGGCGTATTGAATGCGATCAGTTTTGTTATTCTGCTTTTCGTCGGTCGATTATACGGCCGGTGGGGATTGCCGGTAGCCCTGATGTTTCATCCCTTTAACTATCTCATTGCCTTTTTTGCCTTCCTCTTCAGATTTGATATCTTCTCCGCCATGTACGCGAGAATAAGCACGGTCGTCCTCAGAACAACGATAAACAACCCTGCCAGGGCCATCCTCATGGGCCTCTTCCCCGTCGCCTACCGGGGAATCATCAGGCCGTTTCTTAGGGGGACTATCGTGCGTATAGGCATACTCATTGGTTCCGGTCTTATCATGGTCTCAGAGGGTTGGCTTCACCCCAGATACCTTTCATTGGGGGCGGCCGTATTTGTTCTCATATGGTTCCTCTCAACCATTTGGCTCAAAAGGGCCTACTCTGGAATTCTTTTGGATCTCATATCCGGTAACATGCTGGACCTTAAATCCATGGAGGAAGAGGACATCAGCCAAATCTTTCAGGACAAGAAGATCCAGTCCCAGTTGGTTGAATCGTTCCTCTCTTCAAAGGGCAGCACGTGCGTTTGGTATGCCGAGTTGATCAAATCCCAGGGCATTGCCAATCTCGATGCCCATATCCTATCCGTTATTCGTGAACAGGATGATGAAACAAAGATCGGGCTCCTCGAGTTGATGTCTGCCGAAGCGGGGAAAGGGGCGGTTCAAGTATTTGATGAACTAGTGGACCCCGAAAAACCGGCATTGAACAAAGCAGTGATGAAGGCAGCATCACGTATCTCTCCTGAATTTTCCTCAGGTTTCCTAAAGGACGCCTTTGATACCTATGAGAGCCCTGAGATCAGGGCATATGCCCTCATAGGCCTGCACAGAATTGATAAGTCGGCCTGTACACCCCAAATCAAGTCTTGGCTTTCATCTCCCGATCTCCAGGAGAGAGGCGCTGGTATTATCGCGGCGGGCGGTTCAAAGAGGAAGAGCTATATTGATCCTTTGAAGGAGATGCTGGAGCAGGAGAAGGATGAGGGCCTCGTTATCTCGCTCCTTAACGCCCTTTACCAACTGGAAGCCAAAGAAATCAATGATCTGGTCTTGCCCTATCTTCGGCATTTATCCCAGCCAATAAGAAGGGCGGCCCTCGATGCCCTGGATGTCTCCGGCGATGATGCGATGCGGGTTGTTATCCCACTTCTTGGCGATGAGTCAGATGGCATTCAGAAGCAGGCAGCCACTAAGCTCCAGAATGCTTCTCATGAAAATGGGGCATTGCTCATTGAGTCCCTTGTGATACCGAATCGCACCGTACGGGAAGGCATCTTTTCTCTTTTGGAGTCTTTGCAGATTAAGGATGTGGACGTACTGCGTTTTGCCCGCTCCCAGGTTGAGCGTGCCTATATCAATCTTGCAGAGTCAGAGTCTTTGAAGGTGATGGAGGATGGTCAAGATATAAACCTTCTCATCGAACACCTGAGCCAGAAAAAACAGCAAAGACTCGAAAACATATTAAGGGTTTTGGCAACACAGGATCGTTCGGGACAAATGCGAATCATCTGGCGCGGCATTTTTTCGCCAGATTCACGTCAGAAATCGAATGCCATTGAAGCACTCGAGGATTCGCTAGGTCACGCCCTGTCCAAAAATCTCGTGCCCCTGATTGAAGACCAGCCCCCTTCACAAGCACTGAGCGTGGGAAAAAAGGCGTTTCAACTTCCGGAATTCGACTCTGATCCGCAGGCTATTTACTCGCACCTCCTCGCAAAACATGATTGGGTGACAAATGTTTTGACCCTTAACCTCATAAGTAAGGTGGGTTCAGATGGCCTCGATAGGAAAACTATCGAACCGTTGCTCAATTCTGATAACCCGAATGTTAGGCAGATGGCCCTTCAGGTCGCGAAAACAGAGATGTTGGAGGTTAAAACCAAGGAGACAGAAATGGAAAAAAGTATAAGCATCCCGGACAAGATTCTGCACTTAAGAGGGATTCAGATATTCGAGGGGCTTTCGGTAAGTGAGCTGGCGGCCATCGCCTCAGTTACAGAAGAAGTGGTTTTTCCCCAGGGCGAAGAGGTGATCGTAGAAGGCGAGCCGGGAGAAACCATGTACCTTATTACGGACGGTGAAGTCTCTGTACTAAAGGATCAAAAGGGCGGCGCCCGGATTGAACTGGACCGCATGCAGGGGGGGAATTATTTCGGTGAAATGGCCCTATTTGAGGACCAGGTCCGATCTGCCACGATTCGGACAGAAAAAGAGACGATGCTATTGGTGCTCCACAAACGGGAATTTACAGAAATCGTTCGAGAATACCCCCAAATTGCCCTTCATATATGCAAGGCATTTAGTGAGCGCCTGCGCGGATTGCATGAAAGAATCCAGAATATTGAAAAGGCATGATCAAGGTAACTTCCCGCGCAACTATTGATATATTTTTGAAAGGCGCTTAGCACCGAGGCTTACCGATTTAATCAAATCAGCCCCTTGAAGGAGTTAAGGGATGAATACTATCCCCGAAAATCATTTGGATTAATCCCCCCCATTCACATACCAACCAGAGAAATGAATTCACCTCTTATACAACCGGCCGGTGTCCATACTTTGAAAAAAGTAGCCGAAGACATATCTTAGATTAAGATAAAATATTCCGGTGATTGGCCTTACAAATATGAAAGATAGACTACTGTTGATATATCCCGGTGAGTTCTATTCAATGAATTGGGGAAGATTCATTGAATAGAAACCTTATAAGAACTAAACCAATGACCGATAAGGATCCCTTACACATACTCCTTGTCCATCCACCCTTGGAAAGCCCATCTGCCCCTCCGTGGAATCTGGCACGGGTAGCGGGACAGCTTTCAGGGCCAGGGATTGCCCTGGGATTATACGATGCCAATCTGGAATTCTATCTAAACTATCTTTTGAATCCCGTCTGTCTCGCCAACCTCTTGAACATAATCGATAGACGGGAAAACCGGGGCAATTTTAAGGGATCAGAATTCACCCAAACGTCGCTTCTTAAGGATTTAACATCCCATCGCAAGCATTGGGAGCGAAAAATTGAGGAGATCCGCGTTAACGTAAATCAATTCAAGTCGGATGATTTTTACCGGCCGGAACGCTATCTCGCAATCCTTTCATCCATAAGGGACCTGCTAAATCTTCACGCTTTGGCCTTCTCTCCTCTTAAAATTCAACAGGGTCATTTCACGAATCCCCTGGTGACAGATGGGTCACAGAGCGAAAATTTCATCGAAGATGAGAAAAACAATCCCTTTATCCAATTCTGCCAACAAAGCATGGTTCAAAAAATTGCCGAACAAAAGGTTGAACTTTTGATCCTTTTGATGAATTCGCCGAGCCAAGTCTTACCTGCCGCGACCATGGGCCGCTTCAGCAAGTCAGTAAGGCCGGAAATTCATGTGGCGTTATCGGGCAGCCCATCACTGTTAAAAGGCGCAACGAGACATGTGGACAGCGTCCTACCGGAGAACGACCTTCAGGCCCTTTCAGACCTGCTTGGCGGTCTAGGTGGCAATGGCTTCACAGCAGATGACGTGGGCTCGGATTTTGACGGATTACCAATCGGGGATTACTTGGCGCCCGGTGCAGTGTTATTCTTTCAAAGATTACCAGGGTTGGGCGATAAACCGTCTTGGACATCGAGCTTTATAGACAGAATTAAAGACTATTCTCAAACGGCCGGTTTTGAAGGATTTCTCATTGATGATAAACGACTAAAACTGAGCCACATAAAGGAGCTGACCCGCGAACTCTCCCAACAAAAGATAAACGTTGGTCTAAGTCTGAAATGTTCGCTAGACGGTTCGGTTAAGAAGGAACAGATCGCGATCGCACATGACGCGGGTTTGAGAGTCATTCGTTGGAGAGATCCGATTGGTCCCATCAGCACACTAACCACAACCCTCTGGGAGGTTTCACGGGCCGGTATTTGGAACCATATGGTCCTTTCTGGCGATTCTGAAGATGATTTGACAGGAGAATTGATAAAATTTGCGATGGCCAACCCTAACATCGTTCATTCATGGGAATATCGCGAATCGGTTGCGATGCCCTCTGGGATTTTGGCGCAGACGGATCCAGAGGTAAAAGGTTCCTATGGGCAGGTCACCAAATTGCCGGGAATATCTTTTTGGAACATGTTGGATGACCCGGCCTACTTGCTCCTCTATCTCAGGAGATATGGCCTCAAGAAAGTACTGCGCTGGCGGGTGCGCGAAGATAGGCGATCATTTTATTCCCTGGGCGCGAATATGGCCTACCATTTTGTCCGTCCACAAGAACTCCCTCCCGGGTATCTGGATGAAATATGCCGCATGGTTGAAGCTGGGGGCTCTGTGGGGACGAAATGGGTCAGGTATAATCTCGAACACGCCTATCTAATAGGATATGTATTGGATGAGGGTGTGATCGTGGCAAACTCGAGTCTGAAGCATCCCAGGGAGGAATACGTCGAAAAAGTCAGCAAAAAGACCGGTCTTGATCTCAGCAATTATCTTGAGCGTGGCTATACTTCGGTCAGGCCGGAGTACAGAGGTATGGGGATCGCTACCAAACTTCTAGAAGGTTTAACCACCAGAGCCGGCGAAAGAAAAATTTTCTCGATCATTGGGGAAGACAATTTGGCCACCCAAAAGATTGCTATCCGCAATAGGACGCAACAGGTGGCCAGTTTCTACAGTGAAGCCTTGGGCAAGGAAGTGGGGGTTTGGATACCTGAATGGATGCTTGAAAATCAATCAACCTCCTCGAGACCCTGAAGGTCAGAGGGGATGAGTATGCACATCGGCGTTATTACAGTAAGAAATTCAAAATACCACCCAAACAAAAGGTTGGCCGAAGCCTGTTCGGAACAAGGGCACCAGATGACCCTTGTTCATCCTTCCAGAGTATGGCCCACCTATGAAAACGGTAAGTTGGGACTGGCGGGCACGCCGAACCTTGAGACCTTGGATGTCGTGCTTCCTCGGCAGGGTGCAACAATTGGGGACTCACGTCTCCCACTGATTCGCCAATTTGCCCTTATGGGTCTGCCTATTGTGAACGGAATGGAGTCCATATTCCTGGCCAAAAACCAGTCGCTCAGTTTGCAGGCCCTTTCCTCTGCAGGACTCGTCGTACCGGACACGGAGTTCGTGAGTACCGGTGAAGGCTTTGAAGAGGCTGTCGATCGCATGGGGGGATACCCGGTGGTAGCGAAACAGGTCAGCGGCCGTCAAGGTAAAGGTGTCATGCTGGTTGAAAATCTTGGTGAAGCTCGCTCTGTTGTTAGTGAACATCTTGCGGAGAGCAGGGGGCTTCTGGTGCAGCGTTTTATTCCTCCCGTCGGGCGCAGGGATATCAGGGTGTTTGTTTTGGGAGAAAGGGTGATAGGGGCGATGGAACTCAGGCCGAAGGAGGGAGATTTCCGGGCAAACTTCCACTTAAGCGAAACAAGCGAGTCAGTGAGACTTTCTTCTTCAATTGAAAAATTGGCCATTGAGGCGTCGAAAGCCCTTGGCCTTGAAATCGCTGGCGTTGATCTGATTGTAGATCAAAAGGGTAAGGTCAATGTGATCGAGGTTAATTACTCACCTGGATTCAAGGGATTAGAGGATGCCACCGGATTGGACATTGCGGGTCTAATCGTAAGGTATTTGGCCACCGTTTACGGGAAGGAAAATGCCAGTCCAAAAGACGAGCAGAGGTAGGATGAGATGCGAATATCAGAACCAAAAATAGTTACTGACGAAAAGCTGGTGCGTTTGGTCTCAACAGTAAGCTGGGAGGATTGCGATCAGCCTGAACAAGAAGTGTTCATTGAAACAGAAAGTAAATATGAAAATGATATCTCACTCAATCCCAATGCCTTTTTGGTGGGTTGCTATGTGCCGGCCATGCATTTCAAAGAGAAGAGGATTTTGATTGAAGCAGAGATATGTCCGCTCCTCCAGGAAGGTTTGAAAACGACAATGGCTGTTATCGAAGGATGGTCGGACGGGGAATACAAACCCCTGGTTTTGGAGGCAAAGTCCCGTTCTTCCGCGCACCAGAAGAAGACGAAAAGTCGTGCAGGGTTGTTCCTTTCAGGGGGCATGGATTCCTTGGCAGCATTGCGGTTAAACAAACTGAATTATCCTGATAGCCATCCGGGATCCGTCAAGGATTGTTTGCTGGTGCATGGTTTTGATATTGGAGGCGTGGTTGAAAGGGGGATGAAATATCACGTTTTCGATCGTGCTAAAGCAGCGCTATCTGATGTTGCAGAAGACGCGAATGTGGAATTGATTCCTGTTTACACGAATATTAGGCATCTGTGCGATGAGAGGGAACTCTGGTTGGAAAAATTCTTTGGAGCCCATCTTGCCGCTGTGGCGCACGCCTTTGATTCAAGGCTCAATCTTGTCTATGTCGCATCCTCCTATGATTTGCCTAATCTTGGCCCCTGTGGCTCCCACCCCATGCTCGATCCAAACTACTCCAGTTATGAACTGCGAATCATCCATAGAGATCTTCCATTAACCCGGTTTGATAAGATCCGGATAGTGGCTGATTGGGATGTTGCATTTCAAAACTTCAGGGTATGTTTGGCGAATGTAACAGATAGGCTAAACTGCGGAAAGTGTGAGAAATGCGTGAGAACGATGACGGAACTGGTGGCCATCGATGCGTTACACAAGACGCGCGCCTTTGAGGAAAATGACGTCACTCCCGAACAGTTATCCGCTTTTAATATAAGGATCAGGCATCGAGAGCCATTCTATGAAGAGATGTTACCCCTTCTTCGAAGGCAGGGTCGAGATGATTTGGTGACAACGATTGAGAAGATGCTTGTCCAATAATGATAAAGTGGCGCGCATAGAACGGACTGAAGCGGCTCGTGAGTCGCGCACCTGAGAATACTTGCACATTGCCTTGCTTACTTAATCATGCTATGAGAATTCGATTGTTTCAAATAGATTCAACTTTTCTGAATCGGCATTGAATAGGCAGGCTATCGAATAAACCGTCCCCAGCTAAGGAAATAATTGAATGCAAATCGCTTTTCTGATGGATAGATTGGACACCATCAATCCAGTGAACGAAACAACCAGCCACCTCATGTATGAGTGTAATCAGCGGGGTCACACGGTCTATTTCCTGGAGCCCCATGACATCTATATTCGAAATAAAGAAGTAGTGGCCAGAATGCGCCATATCACGGTGCCGGCGGATTTATCGATGAGGAAGTACTGGCGCGCTTTAATCAGATGTCTCAAACAGGATGACCTTATATTCGAGACCCTGACAGATCTTGATGTCCTATTTTTGAGAAAAAACCCGCCGCTGATATACCAAGCTCTGGAATTTTTGTCTCCGCTGGATGATCAGGTTTTCATGATAAACAGCACCACGGGTCAAATCGTCGGGAACAGCAAACTCTACACCCTCAATTTCCCGGGCATCATTCCGGAAACCCACGTATCAAGGGATCCCGCCAGGCTTCGAAAGATTATCGATGATTTCGGGGGTGCCATGGTTGTCAAACCCTTACAACGATATGGCGGCGAGGGAGTTATCAAGGTGAGTGTTAAGGATCGAGAAAATCTTCATTCATTGATCAATTATTATGTGCGGGCCTACAAGGCCTATCCGGAGCGTGAGCCGATCATGGTTCAAGAGTATCTTCATGAGGTCCAGCAGGTCGGGGATGTAAGGATACTTCTCCTAGATGGTGAAATTCTGGGTGCCATGAGGAGAAAGCCGGTCGACGGGGATTTCAGGACCAATATCCATGCCGGCGCAATAGCCCATAAACATGAGATTACGCCCAAGGAAAGGCAAATATGTGCTACTATTAAGAACCTGCTGATCCAGGACGGACTCTATTTTGTGGGCATCGATGTCATCGGCGACCGTTTGGTGGAAATTAATTGCGTAAGCCCGGGAGGCATTCCTCGAATAAATCGGCTAAATAAGGTGCGGCTTGAAGCCAAAATCATTGATTTTGTAGAGCAAAAAGTAATGGAGAGGGTGGATCGGACATGAGCTTGTGGCCCGGGGGCAGAAACGCCCGGCGAGGTGCCGTCCTTCTGACTCAGGTTCACCGCTGCAAAAATAGAAGTGACCATTCCTATTGAAAGGAGAAGACAATGATTTCAAAATCCCAGCTTCAGAGTAGGTTTTTAAGACCAGTGATACCCATACTTCTCATCATGGCCATAGGCCTTTGTATCGTAGCCCTTCCCGCCAATCAGGCGAAGGCTGCGAGCTTACTCAAGGTGGGCCTCCTTAAAGAACCCAAGACCCTGAACGTCTGGCTGGGTACCGATAGATGGACTAGAAGGGTCCTATCGCAGGTATTTAATACCCTATATATCTATCATCCCGAGACTCTCGATTTCGTTCCATGGCTCGCGGCAGAACTACCGGTCTTTGATGAAAAATCTCTCTCATACACCGTCAAACTCAGGGAAGCCAAGTGGTCCGACGGCACGGATTTCACATCAGATGATGTGGCTTTTACGGGTAAGCTCATTAAAGATTTCAAAATGACACGGTGGAATGCCTATTGGAAGTTCATCAATAGGATTGAAACCCCTGACAAGCATACGGTAGTGTTTTATCTCAAAGAGCCAAAAGCCATTTTCGTGCCAAGGACCCTTTTGACACCAATGGTGCAGAAAAAGAAATGGGAGGAGATTGCACTAAAAGCCAAAGAGGCCGAGAAGCCCCTCAAGGCTTTGCTTAATCACAAGATCGAAAGCCCCGTTGGCAGCGGTCCTTTCACCATCAAAGAATGGAAAAAGGGCGCCTACTTGTTTTTGAAGAAGAACGAGCACTTCTTCGGAACCGGACAGAACATAGGCGGGTTAACACTGGGGCCGCATATCAATGGCATTATTTTTAAGTTCTACGGGACCTCTGATGCAGCCGTTCTCGCCTTGAAAAAGGGTGATATCGATATGTTTTGGTGGGGTATTCAAGCGGGGTATATGGAAGATCTTGAGAAGGATGAAAATATCCAGTTGTTTAAAAATGAGAGGAGTGCCCTCTATTATATGGGATTCAACAGCCGGAAACCTCCCTTTAGCGATCCGACTTTTCGCCGGGCCGTGGCCACGCTCATTGACAAGGAGTTCATTATTTCAAGAATTCTTCAAGGCAATGGTGAGAAGATGAATTCTATCGTGCCGCCGGGTAATGAGGTTTGGTACAGTCCGGAGGTTCCGACCTATGGAGAAGGGTTGAGCAAAGAAGATCGAATCATCAAGGCCTATGGGATGCTCAAGGAAGCAGGCTACACTTGGAAGGTCCCTCCTTTGAGTAGCGATGGAAAACTGGTTAAAGGGGAGGGGCTACGGTCGCCTGAAGGACGACCGGTGAAGGATTTCACCATTTTGACTCCCCAAGCCGATTATGATCCGGCGCGTGCGATGGCGGGTATGATCATACAAGAATGGTTAAAGGATGTGGGCATTCCAACTGCGGCCAGACCCATGAGCCTGAAGGCCTTGATCGATCAGGTTAAGAAGCGGCGTGATTTCGATAGTTTTATCCTGGGCTACGGCCGGCTTAATATAGATCCGGATTATTTGAGACTTTTCTTCCATTCGAGATATGATAAGCCTCGTGGGCGAAACACGAGTGGATACAATAATGCCGAGTTTGATCGTATATCCGATGAATCGGCACGCACCATGGATGGTAAGAAACGCAAGGAATTGGTTTGGGAAATGCAAAAGATGATCATGCAGGATGTCCCCTGGATCCCCCTTTATAACCCCAAGCTCGTTGAAGCAGTCCGAAAAGATAAATTGAGCGGTTGGGTCCAAATGATGGAGGGTATAGGGAACCACTGGTCGTTCTGTACGATTAAGCCGAAATAACCCATTTTTTGTTGGTTCCCTGATCCTCCATCAAGGCAACATCTCCTCGCTAGGGCCGGATCTCGCGAGTGGCGAGGCTTTTATCGCTCCGTTGCGCCTAACATCTGATAACCTGTTGGTGATCAGGGATAGTAAATAAGTAACTGATTACGTTAAAATATCCTGAATTAGATGGTGGATTTGGGTGGATGTCCGTGGTTCGCGCCAGGCCTATGAAAAAACGGACAATGATCAACAGTCAGCGGACAGCAAAACATGGAATTGTGGAAATATACCGGCCGTCGGTTCGTACAGATCCTTCTCATTTTCTTTATTATCCTGACGGTTCTCTTCATGATATTTCGGCTTGCTCCGGGAGACCCGGTCGACAGGATGATCGATGCGGAGGATATGAGTCAGGAAGATATTAACCTCATGATAGAGCAATTGGGGTTGGATCAGCCTGTCTGGGTACAGTATGCCTACTATTTAAAGAACTTTGTCTCGGGAAATTTTGGTATTAGCTTCGCCTACGGTCGGCCGGTCATTGAAATCATTGCGGAACGATTGCCCAATACCCTCTTGCTTTTTGTAACGGCAACACTCCTTGCAGCATTTGCGGGGGTGTTTTTAGGAAAAATCGCTTCCTGGTATAAAGGCAAGAGAATTGATGCTACGTTGACGATCGGCGCCCTTGCCACGCACACCATTTTTCTCCCCTGGATGGCGCTGCTCATTATCTGGCTTTTTGCCTATCAACTGGGATGGTTTCCAATCACAGGGATGTTCTCTGAAGAAGTATGGCTTGATCCGGATTCGGGTATCTGGGCCAAGTCCGTAGATATTGCCTATCATATGGCCTTACCATTGGGGACCCTATTTCTCCATCATGTTGGGATGTATCTGCTGATCATGCGCACGGGCATGCTGGAAACACTTAAGGAGGACTATATACTCACGGCCCGGGCGAAAGGCCTGCGCGAGAAGGTCATTCGAAACCATCACGCTGCGCCCAATGCGGCCCTCCCCGTGGTCACGACCGTGGGATTAAATCTTGCCTTTACCATCAACGGCGGTGCCTTGACGGAGAAGGTCTTCAGTTGGCCGGGCATCGCAAATGAGTTTATTTCGGCAGTCGCCGGAAATGATTACCCCCTGGCCCAGGCCTGTTTCCTGCTCCTCACGCTGGTGGTCCTCGTTTCGAACATGGTGGTGGATATTCTATACGCGTATCTTGATCCGAGGATAAGGTACTGATTCGGGATTTCCATGTACTGCCAGTGCTGACAATTCAGATTTTCAGTCGCTAAGGCGAAGGTGTTCAAGAAGGCAATTGTTTGAGAATGATGCAAAATACCAGTGAACAGAAAAGCGCGGTTGTCAAAGCCAGCTTACTCGATCGGTTGCGGGGGGGCTGGAGGATCTATAGGGAAAGCATCCTGGGCAAGTTCGGTCTGATCATCATAGCCATTTTTGCTGTGATGGCCTTTTTAAGCTTTTTGCCTCCTCTGATAGACCCCATGTACCACCCCATGACAGGGGTTGATCCGGAGATTCCTGGCTCAACCGGACCAAGTCTGAGACACTGGTTGGGGACCGATTTCATGGGGCGGGATCTCTTCAGCCAGCTTCTTATAGGGGCCAAGATCGCCTTTATGGTCGGGATATCCGCCGCGGTCATGAGTGTGTTAATTGGCACGGTCCTAGGCATGGTCGCGGGCTATATGGGGCGTTTCGTGGATACAATCCTGATGCGGTTGGCCGATATGGTTATGGTGCTCCCGACATTACTCCTGATCCTGATTCTTGCATCTCTTTTTGGAAAACTCAGCATCTGGATAATAGTCCTGATTATTGCCCTAAAGCGATGGCCGGGGGTGGCCAGGGTCATACGCGCACAAACCCTTTCCTTAAGGCACCGGCCCTTTGTTGAGTCCGCCAAGGTTTCGGGTGCCTCCCATTTCAGGATCATCTTCAGGCATATCATGCCCAATGTCCTGCCCCTTGCCTTCCTTTTTATGACCTACAGGGTCAATTCTGCTATAGTTATCGAGGCCGCCCTGGCCTTTTTGGGCTTCGGCGACCCAAGCACGGTGAGCTGGGGTATGATGCTCCAATGGGTTTGGAAGACCGGCCATATGTTCAAGGCCCCCTATTGGCTCCTCCCTCCCGGCATTTGCATATCACTCCTAACCCTTTCCTTCTATATGTTAGGCCGGGCCATGGACGAGGTACTGGATCCCAGGCTTAGAAAGGAAGCAAGAGACGAATAGATATGGCCCTTTTAGAGGTAGATAACCTGAAAGTCGGCTATGAAACAAAGAAGGGCCCCCTGCGTGCCGTGGAAGCCGTCTCCTTTTCCCTCGAGGCGGGAAAATCCTTAGGCTTTGTGGGGGAATCAGGGTGTGGGAAGACAACACTGGGCATGGCCCTCATGGGACTTCTCCCTCCAAACGGTTCGGTACAGGAGGGACGGATTGTATTTGATGGGGAAGACCTTCTTCTGAAAACCCCCGAAGAGCTGAGAAGGGTGAGGTGGCGAAAGATGGCCATGATCTTTCAGGCTGCCATGAATGCCTTGAATCCTGTTCAGCGGGTGCATGATCAGATCGCGGAGGCCATCATGACCCATAATCCATCCATAAGCAAACAGGAAGCCTACAAGGAGGTCGAAGAACTCTATCAGTTGGTGGGGATACCGAAAGAACGCATGAAGGATTACCCCCATCAATACAGTGGCGGCATGAAACAGCGGGCCATTATCGCCATGGCCTTGGCATGCAAACCAAAGCTGATCATAGCCGATGAACCGACCACTGCCCTGGATGTGATCGTCCAGGATCAGATCCTGAAAGAGGTGAAACAACTCCAGGAAGAGTTTGGAATAAGTATCATCTTCATCTCCCATGACATATCCATCGTAGCGGATGTATGTCACGATATCGCTATCATGTACGCAGGACAAATGGTGGAATATGGCGCCAGGGAGGAGGTCTTCAGCAAACCGGTGCACCCCTATACGAATGCCCTTTTGGCTTCCTATCCAACGCTGATGGGTGAAAAGGGAGAACTAAGACCCATCCCCGGGGAGACACCGAACCTGGTCACTCCACCCTCAGGATGCCGATTCTGTGACCGGTGCTCAGGTGCAGAGCCTGCCTGCACACTTGGTGAGCCCACCTGGGTTGAACTGTCGCCACGCCACAAGGCGCTATGCCCCATGTGTGAAAGCTAAGACTGGAATGCCATGTCTGCCAACAATGACATAATCCTCGAACTCGATCAGATCATCAAGAGATACAAAACCAAGGGGAGTTTTTTGGGGGGGGGTAAAGAGGATGTCATTGCCCTTAATGAAGTATCAATAAAAATTTCCAGGGGTGAAATTTTTGGTCTGGTGGGAGAAAGCGGCAGCGGCAAGACGACAACGGGCCGCCTGATCGTCAAACTGGAAGATCCGGACGGTGGGAAGATCTCTTTGGACGGTCTTGAGACGACCCATCTGAAGGGGAAGGCGCTTAGGGCATTTTCGCGAAGAGTTCAGATGATTTTTCAAGACCCCTATCAGTCTCTGAATCCCCAACTCTCGATATTCGATACGATATCAGAACCCTTAACGATCCACAGGGTGGGAAACATTGATGCCAAGGTGCAGGCGGTGCGCCGAGTCATGAGATCAGTAGGCCTTTCTCCACCGGATGAGTTTATCAATCGCTACCCCCATCAACTAAGCGGCGGACAGCGCCAAAGGGTCGCAATAGCACGGACCATGATCCTTGAGCCCGAGTTTGTAGTGGCTGATGAGCCCACCTCCATGCTCGATGCGTCCATTTCGGCACAGATCTTTAATATCCTATTGAAAATGCGCAATGACTATAATGTGACCCTGTTGTTCATTACCCATAGCTTGGCAGCCGCACGTTATCTTTGCGATCGTATTGCTGTCATCTACCGAGGCAAATTGATGGAGTTGGGGCCGGCGGATCAAGTCATTCACAATCCTGTTCATCCTTACACTCAGGCCCTAATTGACGCATTGCCCAAGTTCGGCGATTGCGGAGAAATCAGAACCTATGGGACATTGCTCGGGGTTCCCCGAGAGGAGTCAGAGATCGAGGGGTGCCTTTTCTATCCAAGGTGTGGCGTTGGAGAGAGGGTGCCATGCAGTAAGGACGAACCATTAATGAAGGAAATCGCGGATTCCCACTGGGTGGCCTGCTTTAATCCCCAGGCGGGTAGCCGAGAAGGCGCTGATGGTGACGCTTGCTATTATGGGGTCTAAATGACATCCTGCCA
>CAYWMP010000115.1:0-3173 GCA_964459445.1 uncultured Desulfobacteraceae bacterium | reverse complement strand
ACAAGCTCCCAAAGTATCTCTAAGTCAAATTTTCAAAGGACTACCTTGTAACGAATAGGACTGGAATGCGACAGTTTGATTGCGCTGCCAGTTTGACTTGATGGGTAAGCGCCAATATCATGGGTAAGAGCAATGAAAAACCTTATGCGCGAGTGATTAAAGAGGGTATGAGGCGATATCGAGACTATAATAGCTATTTGAGAGACCTATTCGGGGAAAGGGTTCAGAAGATCAGTCTGGATGCAGGCCTTGGCTGCCCGAACCGGGATGGAACCATCTCGGAGGAGGGCTGCATATACTGCGACAGCCGGGGTTCCGGGACTGGTGCGATGATTAACCATGGAATATCTATTGATGAGCAGGTTATACAAGGTCGTGACTGGGCGAGAAATAGATATGGCGCCAAAAAATACATTGCCTATTTCCAATCCTTCACCAATACCTACGCCCCTACACCCAGACTTAAAGAACTCTTCGATTATATTCTCGTTTTTCCGGATGTCGTTGGCCTTTCCGTGGCAACAAGACCCGATTGCGTGACCCCGGAAAACCTGGAACTCCTGGGTTCCTATGGGAAAGATCGCCTTGTCTGGGTGGAATACGGTCTCCAGTCGGCCCATGACGAAACGCTTGTTACGATCAACCGGGGTCATGATGTGGCCTGCTTTGAGAGAAGCGTCCATCTGGCCCATGCGCAGGGAATCAATATCTGCGCCCATGTCATTCTGGGCCTACCCGGAGAAACCAGGAAAATGATGCTCGAAACCGCAAATTACCTGGCTTCATTACCCATACAGGGTGTGAAAATCCATCTGCTTTACATCGTCCGGGGCACACAAATGGCGAACCTCTATCAAAAGGGCGAGTATCGGTGTTTGGAAAGAGCTGAGTATGTAAGGCTGGTGGTCGATTATCTTGAGCTGCTCCCCAGGGATATGGTTATTCAAAGGCTCACCGGGGATCCTAGGGCAGAGGAATTGGTGGCCCCGCTTTGGGCAAGAGAGAAAACGCAAAACCTCAGACTAATTCGAAAGAGATTGGAGGAAAGGGACACATGGCAAGGAAGGAAACACAGCCCATCTACTGCTGGCAAACAAAATCAAAGGATATGAACATCTACCTGGCCTCAACGGAGAATGGGGCTTCAAGAGTGGGAATCAAACTGGGGAAGAGGCAGGACTGCCTGGATTACTTCAAGAGCAGATTTTCTTCTGGCCACTTGGTGAAAAACAGGGATAGAAACCGTGGCCTGCATAGGGCCGTGATGGCTGCCCTGGATAATGTTCCCGACGGAATGAAGGTTCCCCTGGATATCGAGTGCACTCCCTTTCATAGGGAAGCCCTACAGGCCATACAGCGGATACCCTTCGGCGAAACAAGAACCTACGGCGAAGTGGCCAAGATGATAGGCCGGCCGGGCGGTGCCAGAGCGGTAGGGCAGGCCATGGGGAAAAACCCTCTGCCGCTCATTTTTCCGTGACACAGGGTCGTGGCTGCCGGGGGTCTCGGCGGTTTCGGTGGGGGCTTGAAGCTGAAGAAATACCTTCTTGATTGGGAAAGAAACTTTAGGGGAGAAGGGTTGCCTGGTTAGGTGGCTTGTGGCTCGCCCATTCTTTTGCGAAACATCTGCTCCATAGCGATGTCATAATCCCTTGATCCGGGGGTGAGCGATTTGTTCCTGGAAAGATGGTCAAGGATTTCATTTTCCGTTCTTTCAAATTTCAGATTGATCTGGGTGATCACCTCATTGATGGTCTTATAGATCTCTTGATCGGTACCATAGATATCGATCACGGAAGGATCATCGATAAGAACTTCCAGGATATATTGGGTCAGGTACAGGGAAATGGGGTTTGGACGGGGCACAATATTTCGGATTGGGGCGGTGAAGTATTTAAAATCGAATTCGTTGGTTCGGAGCAGTTTCTTGAGCCCTTGCATGATCAAATCGGAAACTGTGCCCACATTATCCGTTTCAATGATTTTCTGCATGAGCAAGGCCTGAGACAGTTTAGAGTGGATCTCCATCATTTTAAACCTAAAAAATCTATCCCTTTGAAAGGCCTGCTGCTTTTCTTTTCTCTCAAGCCTGTTAATCAGCTTGTCTTGAACTCTCCCGGTGTCAAATCTTTTCATAATCCATTCTAACCATGAGCCTTCAATACACCATCAAAAGGGTGAATCGACAGGGCTGTTTGTATTAGTCCTTGGTCTTCTTCTTGCTTTTGGTTGAGGAGTCTTTGCCGGATTTTTCCGAGCTCTTGGTTTCCTTGCTGCTGGTTTCTTTTTTTGGTGATGCGTCTTTGTTTTTCGTATCCGAAGTTGAGTTTTTTTTGGCATAGTCCGTTACGTACCAGCCCGTCCCTTTCAAATGAAAAGCACTATGGGAGATCAGCTTCTTTACCTTGCCCTTACACTTTTCACATTTGGTCAACGGGGGATCAGAAAAATTTTGCCAAGCCTCCGATATGTGATGACACTTTGTACATTCATACTCATAAATAGGCACGTTCATTCACCTCCAACTAAGGGCCTTCAGATATCTAAAAGCCCATACCCGTTATCAAGAAATTGCAAATTCGCAAATCCGATGATCTCGGTAACATTGCAAGACATAGTCCACTTGGGACATTGAAAGGTCTTTCAGTATCTCATAGGTCGTTTGATGAACGACCTTCTCTTCTTTTTCTCTTCCCTCTCCGGAGATCTCGAACCTCTGGAAAAAATTACAAAACCGAACGATATGTACCAATTCGTGGGTAAATATATAAACAAGCAAAGGAAAAAGTCCGAGATCCTCGTCTCTTTTTAGGGCCGTCATGATCTGCTTATCCTGAAGGCAAATAAAGTAAAAGTCCCGATTCTCCGTCCTGGGTTTATAATCGGCGATCACCCTGGACGCCTTATTCAACAGTGCAAATGCGTGGGGCGCAATCTCATTTTCTTTTAAGGCCGACATGGTTTTGACATCGTAATGATGCCTTTTCCACTGACCAAATGAAAATTTGAAATAATCCCCGGTCTTATCTTCAGCCACCTCAAGGGCCTCGCTAACTGTCGAAAGATTGTCACTGCTGAAGGGAAAGAGAGTCATATGATCAGACCCCTAAAGATATTAGGTTGGACAAAAGATAAGATTACCATATTAAATGTCAAGAGACCTTGGCAATACC
>CAYWMP010000114.1:0-19241 GCA_964459445.1 uncultured Desulfobacteraceae bacterium | reverse complement strand
GAACCCACTGCACAAACCGAAAGGGTGCATGATGGAAACTCTCCACCTAAAGCTGGGCGCGTCGTATTTCTACCCGACGGTAGCGGCCGGCAAGGCCGCAATCCAGTGGGTGAAAGTCCCACCGTGTCAGTTGCTCGTGTCGGACCCGTAGCGATATCACAGTTCGTGTTGGGTAACCACAGGTAGCGAAATGGGGTCGGCCCTTGATATGTGACAAAACGGATGAGGTCGATTCGATTATTTGTTACTGATGGTTGTACCTTGCATGTAGCCGCTCTTTGAAAACTGAATAGATGAAAGGGGTGTCAGGCCTGTGGAAACGGGGGAGATGTATGCTGCTTGCAACATTCGAGTCTGCGACGGTTTTGTGAATAAAAGGCTGGTGTTTATGTGCATTGTATCAAAACAGACATGAGTCAAGCAAAGACTTGACCCCTTAGTCGATCCCTTCGGTAGAAGTCTGTGGAAGGATGGGAGCGGCAACAGGACCTACTTCTTCTACTCGGATGAAGGGCTGGTCGCCGAGTTTGATGCAAGCGGCGCTGAGATCAGGAGCTACGGCTACGAGCCCGACTCAACCTACTCAACTAATCCACTATTTCAACGAATTGACGGTATCTATTACTGGTGTGAGAATTGGGGTCAGCCCTTGATATGTGACAAAGCGGATGAGGTCGATTCGATCATTTATTATTGATGGTTGTACCTTACATGTAGTCGCTCTTTGAAAACTGAATAGATGAAAGGGGTGTCAGGCCAGTGGAGACTGGGGAGGTGCCTGCTGACTATAAATACTCGCGTCTGCGACGACCTTTTAGATAAGGGGGTTGCTGGCTGTCTTTGTTGTTTCATAATTGATATGAGTCAAGAGCAGACTTGACCCCTTAACAAAGTTTGCAAGAAGCTTTTCTACCTCAAAAAATGCATTGCAATATGTGTCTTCAAAATATCGTGCTGCAGTTAGCAGAGCTTTTAGAGGAGAATCAAGGGCGATTTCTTTAACAGAGGATCTTGTAGTTTACCGGTATTGGGGGAATAAAGCGCCAGAAACAGGTTCTCCTTGGTTCAGTGCAAAACAATATGCAAAACCAGGTAATGCAAGACGTTATTTAGCGTTACCTGAGGGTAATACAGCCCAAAATGTGACTGAGTTTAGAATTCCCGCCGACACCACTGTCCTGAGAGGCAAAGTTGCTTCGCAAGCTGGAGAAGTAGGTTTTGGCTCCTATGCAACTGGAGGTGGTGTTCAAATATATTTGCCTGATCCAAGTGTTGCGATTCCAATGAGGTGATGCAATGGAAAAACGTATAAAGCAGCTTTTAATAAATGTTGAAAAGGAAATGGAGGATGACAAGAGCTATCCTTTCTTACCTGAAATTGCACAATCCTTGGAAGTGATGTGCGAAAGCCTCTCATCGCCGCGTGACCGCAGATTAAAAATGGCTGGAGCCCTTGAACGTCTGGTAACAGAGGTTTACAGCTTTTCTGAAAGTCCGTTGGGAGAGGAACTTTTAAAGTTATCAGATGATTTTTCTAAGTATTGAATGAATGAGAACTAATTGATTGGGAGAGTTGGAAGTGGCGAATGTGAGAAACGGGGTCAGCCCTTGACATGTGACAAGACGGCTAATGTCGTTTCGATTGTTTGTTACTGATGGTTGTATATTAGATGTAATCGCTCTTTGAAAACTGAAGAAATGAAAGGGGTGTTAGGCCAGTGGAGACTGGGGAAAGGCCTGCTGACTATAAATACTCGCGTCTGCGACGGCCTTTTAGATAAGGGGTTTGCTGGCTGTCTTTGTTGTTTCATAATTGACATGAGTCAAGAGCAGACTTGACCCCTTAGTACGATCCCTTCGGTAGAAGTCTGTGGAAGGATGTGGGCGGCAACAGGACCTATTTTTTCTACTCGGATGAAGGGCTGGTGGCAGAATTCGATGCCACCGGCGCGGAAATCAGGAACTACGGGTACGAGCCTGATTCCTTGTGGACGACCAACCCGATCTATCAGAGAGAGGGAGGTACTTACTACTGGTATCGAAACGATCATCAGGGGACGCCTCAAAAGATCGTGGATACGACAGGCAGGGTCGTCTGGGCTGCAACCTATGATTCCTTCGGCAATGTCCAGATCACGACCGAGGAGATCACCAACAACCTCCGCTTTTCCGGGCAGTACTATGATACGGAAACCGGACTCTACTATAACCTCAACCGCTACTATGATCCAGAAACCGGAAGGTATTTAAGAACGGATCCTATCGATGAAGCGCTAAACCTATACGATTATGTCTTGAATAATCCCACTAATTTTGTTGATCCGCTCGGGTTATGTAAAGCAAAAGCATTGTTGGACAAGACACATAGTTTTTGGATGGATAAGGTACAGTCTGCTAAGAAATGGTATAGAAATGAATTTCCTGATTCTTACAAGGAAATTGTTAATGAACTTGATCAGTTGGTTATGAGTACTCCAGTGGATTCTATCGGAATTAATGCAGGGATTGGCGGAACTCAGCGTTTATGGAATCTGTTTGGGCCATTAGGACCGAAGGGCGCATTATCAACTGCAATTATCATAGACACAGAGGGAAATCTCACGATTGTACCTACAAGGGAGATAGGTGTAGGTGCAACCGAAAAGAACTTCAGCATTAATCTTTTCGTTAATGTGCTTATTGGTTTATATGGAGCACAGGGCAGGGACTACGCTGGTGAAGCTATTTCATTGTCAGGTACCGCGGGGCCCTTAACTTTTGCTCACACTCTACCTCTCGATGAGCACAGGGGTAGAAAGCAGTTTATTGAGGTTGGCTATGCACCACTACCAACTCGAAAGGGTGGCGCTGTCGAAGTTGGGGTGACTTATGCTGTGGGTGGTCCACCTATCCAGTTTGCGAATCCCTTCGCTGCAACTGGCAGATGGTGGGGTAACTTTCTCTATGATGCTTTTCATAAAACAAGGAATGACAAATACCTTCAGTAGATTACGCTTTCAGGAGTTTTGCTATGGAACTAATTAGCTTACTTTTAGGATTGTATTTTTTGGACATTATCTTTTTGGGCGCATCACTGCGCCTTTTTAAGACTTCGCCGTCCTATAGACCTTTGCTGAGGGATGGAGTTCTATTTAAGGAGATGACTCCAGGTTATTTAAGAAAAATCAAGCCGGGAGGCTATTATCAATCAATATTGCTTACACCTAGATTCTTGATATTCAAGCAGAATTATCTTACTTCGGTGATAAATGTACCTGTTGATTCAATTAATTCGTATTCCATAAAAAAAATGGGTCTGCGAAGAAGAAAAATGCGAATGGTTCTTACTGTTACGATTGAAAATGTGAATAAATACATTGAATTCTCCACGAAGAAAGCAGACGACTGGGACAGATTCCTATCGAAAGTAGAAATCAAGAGAAAGTAAAAGTGTGAAAATTTGAGAAGCATTAGGGGGACAGGCATAACGAAATAAATAACTTGTTGATAATGCAAAAAGCAAAGAAGGCTTTGCGTGTCCGTTATAGGGAGTGTCTGTTGTTATGAGCAAGCACTTTTTTCTTAAAGGTTTATCAAACGTGAATGGCATGTCAGCGAAACGAATCAATTCTCATCCGAAACTGAATGTTTGGAGACCGACGCTGCGGGATTTGTGCAAAGCGCAATGGTCGGTGAGGATAATAGTTTAATGCTTTCGGGTGGCATTTGAGTCGGAGGAAGCAAATGATTAAGAAACCGTGGACAAGGCATCGTGGTGCTCTGGTTGTTCTCCTTTTGGCCGGACTCATCGGGAGTTTGCTCATGTTTTTGGCTTTGCCCACTTTTGCGGCGGAGGATTCCGTGTGCGCTCGGGTCAAGATCGAGATCAAGCAGGATCTCACATTGGAGCGACAGGCCTTTGATGCACACATGCGTATCACCAATGGGCTCAGCCATATTACCCTGGAAGACGTGGATGTGGACGTGTCCTTCACGGATGATCAGGGCACCGGCGTGCTGGCGAGTTCCGACCCCGACAATGAGGATGCCATCTTTTTCATCCGTCTCGATTCCATGGACAACATCAACGACGTTGATGGCTCAGGCTCGGTTCAACCCGCTTCCACGGCGGACATCCACTGGTTGATCATCCCCTCTCCGGGCGCCTCAAACGGCGTACCCCAGGGGACCCAGTACTATGTGGGCGCGACGCTGACCTATACTATTGGCGGCGAAGAACACGTGACCGAAGTGACGCCGGATCATATCTTTGTCAAACCCATGCCGGAACTGACCCTGGATTACTTTCTCCCGACCGATGTGTACGGAGACGATGCCTTCACCCCACTTGAGGTCGAACCTTCGATCCCCTTCTCACTGGGTGTGAGGCTCCAGAATAACGGCCAGGGCGCGGCCCGGGACATGAAGATCAATTCCGCCCAGCCAAAGATCACCGAGAACGAGCAGGGGCTGCTGATAGGCTTTGAGATCACCGGCTGCGAGGTCAACGGTCAGGCCGCGGAAAACAGCCTGCTCGTGGACTTTGGGGACATCGAACCGAATGCATCGGCAGCGGCCCGTTGGATCATGACCTGCTCGCTGTCCGGACAGTTTGTGGATTTTTCGGCGGACTATTCCCATTCGGATGAATTGGGAGGCGAACTTACCTCTCTCCTTGAAGCCGTCAACACCCACGTCTTGGTCAGGGATGTGCTGGTGGACGTGCCCGGAAGAGACAGCATCAGGGATTTCCTGGCTGATGACGGGGGCGCCCTCAAGGTCTATGAGTCGGAAAACGTGGATACGGACGTGACAGATCAGGCCGGGGGTTCGAATCTCAACGGCACAGGGGACGATTTCACGCTCTCGACTCCTGTGACGGCGGGATTCATGTTCGTGAAACTCCAGGATCCCCATGGCGGGCAAAAGCAGATCAATGAGGTGGTTCGGTCGGACGGTAAACGTATAAAGCAGGAGAACGTGTGGCTCTCCAAGACGAGGAATGGAAGCCAGGAATGGGAGTACTTTTTTAACCTCTTTGATGCCAACACCACCGATTCCTATAGCGTGATCTTTGAGGCGCCAGCTGCTCAAAACAACCCGCCTGAACTCCAAATCATCAATGATGAGATTATTGTGGAAGCCGAGGCACTCTCTTTTGTGGTCATCGCATCGGATGCTGACGGCGCCATCCCGACCCTTTCGACCAGCCCCCTTCCTGCCACGGCCGCCTTTGCGGATCAGGGGGACGGCACCGGCCTGTTCGATTGGACGCCAGCGGAGGGCCAGGCAGGGGAATACCAGATCACCTTTAAGGCCTCGGACGGCGTGCTCACGGATTCCGAACGCATCACGATTACCGTCAATCCCATTGACGATACGGATGGAGACGGGATGTTGGATGATTGGGAACTCCAGCATTTCGGGAACACGGATCGCGACGGAACCGGTGATTTTGACGGGGACGGGATCTCGGATCTGGATGAGTTTATAAACGGCACCGATCCTACCGTGACCAATTATGGGCCGAGCGTCCCGGTTCTTCAATCACCGCAAACCGGTTCAGAGGTAACGGCGCTTCAGCCGGACCTGGGCATCCAGAACAGCTCCGACCCCAACGACGATCCGATCACCTACGTCCTTGAGCTTTTTGCGGATGAAGGGATGACGGCCCTTGTGGCGGACGCGCCCGATAAGGTTGAGGGGGTGGATACCACCTCATGGACCGTGCCCTTTGAACTGAATGACAATGCCCGGTATTACTGGCGCGTGCGTGCCTTCGACGGTTTCCTTTACAGTTTGTGGGCCCACGGCAGCTTTTTTGTGAACACGTCCAACGATGCCCCCGGGCCCTTCGGGATAAGTTTTCCTCTGGACAACGGCCAGGTGGATACGGTCACCCCGACCCTGGAGGTGACCAACAGTTCGGATGCAGATGAGGATGATCTCACCTATGGGTTTGAGGTTTATTCGGACAGTGGCATGAGTACACTCGTTACCTCTGTATCCGGTCTTGAACCGGGGGCGGATGGCAGCACATCCTGGATCGTTGATACGGCCCTTGGGGACAATACGTTCTACTACTGGCTGGCGATTGCGCGTGATGAGCATGGAGCGACAACAGAAACACCGTTGGTTTCCTTTCTGGTGGATACCTTTAATGCCGCGCCCCAAACGCCAACCATCGCCGGACCTGCTGAAGGGAGCGAAGTCGCACTTCAAGACCGGAACCTTGTGGTGAACAACAGCTCGGACGGGGAGGGTGATCCCCTGAACTATTTCTTTGAACTGGACAAGGTGAATACCTTTGACAGCGCGGCCAAGCTCGCATCAGGCAGTATTCCGGAGGGCGTGGATACGACAATCTGGCCGGTGGCGGGACTGGATGATAACACGCTCTATTTTTGGCGGGCAAAGGCCAATGACGATTCGGCCGATAGCCCATGGGTCAGAGGTCGTTTCTTTGTAAACACGGAGAATGATGCGCCAGCCACACCAACCCGGAAAAATCCGGGTCCCGGTGCATGGGTCGACACCCCGAGACCGGACCTGGAGCTCAATCCCACATCCGATCCGGACGAAGACACACTGACCTATGCCTATGAAGTGTATGGGGATGCTTCACTAACGACCCTGATCGCACAGGGCGAGAGTACACTTCTGTACTGGGCTGTACCCACGGCGCTGAGCAACAGCACCTGGTATTATTGGCGGGCCCGGGCCAGGGACGAGCATGATGGGGCGGGTGCATGGAACAATACGGCGGCCTTTTTCGTAAAAGATGACGGGGTTGACGACCCTCCGGAGATCTCCCTTTTGGAACCGGCCCAGGATATTTTGACCAATGGTAACAGTGTCTTGATCCGTTGGGAGGATCGTGATCCCGACAGCAACGCGGATATCAGCCTTTTCTATGATACGGATGCCGCAGGAGAAGATGGGATTCTGATTATTGACGGAATTGAGGAAGATCTCGACGGTTCAGCCGATACCTATACCTGGGACATA
Source organism: uncultured Desulfobacteraceae bacterium (assembly GCA_964459445.1). GTDB lineage: Bacteria > Desulfobacterota > DSM-4660 > Desulfatiglandales > HGW-15 > CAYWMP01. The sequence continues at coordinate 12,254 of CAYWMP010000114.1, read as the reverse complement.
ACCGGAATAGCGGATGGAACTTACTATGTGTATGGGGTGATCTCGGACGGCACCGGCACTAACAGCAACTATTGCTCCTCAAGTATCACCGTGGACAAGACCGCCCCGGTTGTCACGGTCGATCCGGCCGAAGGCACCTATATCTCATCCGCCACAGTGACCCTATCAACCGATGAGACGGCCGATATCTATTTTGCCACGGACGACACTGAGCCGAGCACCGCCTCAACGGCCTATACCGCACCCTTTGAAATTAATGAAGATACGATCCTGAAGGTCATGGCCGTAGACGGGGCCGGGAACCAGAGCGCCGTCACGACGATAAACTATACGATCCTGAACCAGATCGCCGTCACGGTGGAAACGAGTCAGGGAAGAAAGCTCAATGGACTCAGGGTATATGCCTTTACCGAGTCGGGCTCCTATACCGGCAAATGGGGTAGGACGGACGCAGAGGGCGTGGCTCTATTCAGTCCCGATGATTTTCAACAGGGCAACTATAAGTTCAGGGTGGATTACCTTGGCTATCAGTTCTGGAGCGACGTGGTGGTCTTGCCCGATACATCAACGGTCCAGGTCCTTTTGGAAGAGGAGACCGTAGAGGTTACGGTAAATACCAGTTCGGGGGTCGTACAGGGGGTGAGGGTGTATCTCTTCTCCGAAGGCGGGTCCTATCTTGGACAGTATGGCAATACAGATGCTCAGGGAATAGTCAGCTTTACACTCCCGGTGGGGAAGAACTACAAATTCCGGGTGGATATGCTGGGAAGCCAGTACTGGAGTGATGTGTCTACTATTGCGGGTGGTGGCGTCAACCAGGCGCCGGTGAACCTGGGCGGCGGGGTGTTGCAGGTTACGGTGGTCAAGGGGCCGGGAATCCCCATCGAAGGAAAGCGGGTCTATCTATTCAGCCCGTCCGGGAGTTATCTAGGAAAGTACGGCAATACAGATCCCTCGGGCCAGGTTCAGTTCACGGTGTCCGGGGGAACCTACAAGCTGCGGGTTGACCATCTGGGATACCAATTCTGGAGTCCGGAGACCCAGGTCACCGTAGATACGAACCTCGAGTTTTCTATCCCTCATCAAGAACTGGAGATCACCGTGCAGGGCCTGTTCCAGGCCCCGGTCGATCCAATCGGGAGTATTAGGATTTATCTCTTCTCAGCCTCGGGTTCTTATCTTGGCCAATATCGGACAACGAATGCAGACGGAAAGGTGTTTTTTGATCTGCCAAAGAAGGCTTACAAGGTCAGGGCGGATTATCTGAATCGGCAGTTCTGGTCCGATGTATTCACCTGGGAAGACAAGACCGTGGAGATCCCCATGGCCGATGCCGAGATTACGGTAACAGGCGGGGGCTTTCCTCAGGAAGGGGTAAGGGTGTATGCCTTTTCGCCCTCGGGTTCCTATCTGGGCCTTTATGAGACAACGGACGAGAACGGCCAGGTGGCCTTCCGTCTGCCCACCGGTGATGGCGTCTCATACAAATTCCGCGTGGACTATCAGGGGAGCCAGTTCTGGAGCCAAGAGGAGGCGCTGACAGAATACATCGTAAATCCAATTAATGTTTCGGTGGGAGGCGGCTCCTTCACCCTTACGATCAAAAAGAATACGACGGACCCCCTGATTGGGGTGAAGTGTTATGTGTTCAGTGAGGGTGGGTCTTATCTTGGGATGTATGGATCGACGAATGAGGAAGGAGAAGTCTCTTTTGATCTTTCGGATGGGACCTACAAGTTCAGGGTGGATCATCTTGGGTATCAGTTCTGGAGCGATGACATCGGCATTTCAAGCCCTTCCACGGCGGAGATGCTTATAGAGGAAGAGACCGCGGAGGTAACGGTCACGACCGGTGTTGATCCCGTTCCAGGGATAAAGGTCTATCTTTTCTCCGAAGCCGGTTCATACCTGGGTCGGTATGGTGTGACCGATTCGAAAGGCAAGGTTTCTTTCGAACTTCCCGTGGGCAAGAATTTTAAGTTCCGGGCCGATATGTTGGGGAGCCAGTACTGGAGCGATGCCGTCACCATCACGGCCGACGGGACCAACTTCATCGACATGGATGCCGGTGGCGGCATCTTCCGGGTCATCCTTGAGAAGGAGCCGGGTGTCCCCATGGAAGGGATCAAGCTCTATCTCTTTAGCCAATCCGAGAGCTATTTGGGGAATTATGGGATCTCGGATGCTTCTGGGGTCGTCGCTTTCGAAGTATCGGGCGGGACCTATAAAGCAAGGGTGGATTACCTTGGCTATCAGTTCTGGAGCTCGTATACGCTGGTGACCGATGATTACGACCTCTATATAACCATTCCCCATCAGGATATAGAGATCACCGTGGAGGGTGTGTATCAGGGAAGCGGCGATTCTATCTCAGGGATCAGGGTCTATCTCTTCAGCCCCACAGACGCCTATCTGGGGCAATATCAAACAACGGATGTCCATGGCAAAGTGACCTTTGAACTGCCGCAACAACCCTTCAGGGTGCGGGTGGATTATCTGAACCAGCAGTTCTGGTCAGAGGAATTCACATGGCAGAACCCCACGGTTGACATTCCTATGGGTGATGCCGTAGTCACGGTTGATGGTGGAGGCGCCGGCCTTGAAGGCGTAAAACTATATGCCTTTTCAGGGACCGGGTCCTATCTGGGACTCTATGGGAATTCTGATGCAAACGGACAATTGACCTTCCGGCTCCCTGCTGACGGTGTAGCCTCCTACAAATTTCGGGCGGATTTCCAGGGGCGCCAGTTCTGGAGTCCCGTAACGGTCTTAACGGCCGATCAAGTAAATCCCATCACCGTGGGTACAGGAGGCGGCACCTTCTCCTTGACCGTAAAGAAGAATGAAGCAGAACCATTGGTGGGTGTCAGGGCCTATGTATTTAGCGAGAGCGGGTCTTACCTGGGAATGTATGGAACAACAGATGCGAATGGCCAGGTCCCCGTGCATCTTGCCGATGGACACTACAAGTTCAGGGTAGATCATTTGGGGAATCAATTCTGGAATGAGGTTTTCACGGTCCCGACCACCTTTGCCGAGACCTTCACCATCGCTCATCAAAACGTGGCGTTTACCGTGGAAGGATTCTATTTGAGCCCGGAACCCGTAGAGGGAGTGAAGGTGTATCTCTTCTCGCCTTCCGGCTCCTATCTCGGGCAGTACCGCGTAACGGATGCCAATGGCCAGGTGAGCTTCGCTTTGACAGAAGAGCGTTACAAGGTCAGAGTGGATTATCTGGGTAATCAGTTCTGGGGAGAGACCTCTCAATTCCAGGATATGGCCGTAACACTCCAGGAGGGGTTGGCTCAAATCCATGTGCATCGCTCGGGTGTGGATGTTGAGGGGGCCAAGGTGTATCTGTTCAGCGAGGGCGGTTCCTATCTGAGTTGGTCCGAGGTTACGGATATCTCAGGGGATGCGGCATTTCGGCTCCCGAACCGATCTTTTAAGGTCCGTGTGGATGAGGGCGGAAATCAGTATTGGAGTGACGTGATTACCATTACCGCGGGAGAGGCATCCGATCTTGATTTTGACCTGGATACTATGTAGGGCCACGAAGGCCGCAAAAATGCGCAATGGGATAAGCCCTTCGACGGGCTTGTTCCAACGACACTGTCGACAAATAAGGAGGATTATGAAAATTATTAAAATGGCCATTTTCTATCCGATGTTTTGGGTAAGAGGCCTATTTTTATTCATAGAAAAGTTCGTTGCAAGTTTATTTCTCCTTGCCGCAATATTCATAGGCGTTTTGTCGGCTGCTGCGGAAGAGGGCGATATTGCTTGGGGTAAGGTTTTTATATATGGGATTTGCAGTTTTATGATCTTTATGCTTTGCCAATTCTATGATCAAATCCTGTTGAAACTCAACCCAACGGGAAATGACCTTACTCTATATCAATAGAATGTAACATTGAAACATCGACCACTTCCGAAGATGGTGGCAACTCTTTAAGGTAAGAGGGAGGGCATAAGGAAATAACTAAGTTTTTTGGATCGAATTAGAGGCGGTTGAGATTCGTTCTCAAGCGCCTTTTTTGTGATGTTGAACTTAGGGACTGAGGCCCAGGTGAATTACGGCTCTCAAGTGTTAAAAGGGATTTACTTCCATTGGCATGAAGTCAACTTGCCCGGTTACTTCAACCCCAATTATTTCCGGATGTGTTTTGCTAGAGCGTTATCAATTTAAGTGTGGCGTGGCACCGGTTGTTTCTGACCATTGGAAGGATTGAGATAAATATCGTGTTTTGAGCCTGATCTCAGCAAGACGCACCCATCTCGTTCGAGCAGGCGAATGAATTGTTTTCGTTTCATATAGCTATTTTTTTCAACTTATGGTCCTGGGGAACATCATCCATTGCCATCATCAGATACGCATCCTTTATATTGTCCTCTAATTCCTCAAGAGTTTCCCCCTGAGTCATTATTTCAGGATGTTCTAGAAGTTTCCCAAGCCAAAACTTTTTGCTCCTCCAATATATCATGGTCATTTCTGTGTTCATGGGGGTGCTCCTTAGAAACAAAATAAATTATGTATAAGCTAGCACGAGAGAAAATGCATGTAAAGCGGATGAGAGTGAGAGATAGGGTCAGCACTTGACGGGCTGTTGCCCGAAGCCACTTTTTGACCCCGTGTTTTATATGAATGACTTTGATCTATACTTTGCATTAAAACATGGGGGGTAATTTATGCCGTAACTCCGATTATGTTAGATAAGCCTAATAATCAACTTAACAAACTGCTCATCAAGCCATTTGGATGAGGAAATATAGGGTCAAGGGCTGACCCCAATTCATAATTCACCAATTCACTACTCAAATAAAAAGGGCGGCATTGCCGCCCTTCTAAATATCTAAAATCACTTACAAAAATGGTCGGAGCGAGAGGATTTGAACCTCCGACACCCTGCTCCCAATTTTCTGCGCATTAATTTCGCTTATAAGATAACCTCTTAATATTGCAACACATTTTCTTCCCCCTTCTTTTCCATGCCCCCTGCGCATGCTGTGATCGGCGTGAATAATTTCAAATACTTACCATGCGCGCATTTCAAAAAGGTACAAATTTGGTACAAAAAAGCTCTTCTCAATAACAATCATATCTTCCTGAAACTGGGAAGAAAAACAGCTCCTCATTCCTTTGAAATCCTTTCGGCAAGGGATTTTCTTAGAAATTTGAACTTCATTGCCTCAAGTGCGGCATTCCTCCACGGTTTGATTGCGGTTTCTTAGCTTATACCGCATTGGTTCAGCAGCTCCTTCACGAAACCGACAACATCCGCTTGAAGGTCTTCATTTGGAGCGGTGTACAAAAATTGAGCGACGCGGGTTGCCCCGATTCTATCAGGATCTAAAAAATCGCGTTGGAGGATCTCGAGTGCCTGTCGAGTTTCCGGTTCCTTAAGCAAGGGTTCGAGGGATTTATGGAGATCATCAACGCTGTGCCCATAGTTTCGAATCACGAAGTAAAGATCATACGCATCTTTATTCTCGCCCCTTTGATTAAAAGCCAGGGCCTTCAGTACAACATAAGCACCAGGTCCACATACCCATATTTCACGACTCGCCTTTTCCCCTAAAAGCGTATTGCCTTTCAGAGTGACTTTGTGTCTATCTTGAAAGGCGAGACGGAGCCCTGGCGTTATCACTGCAGCAAAATCTTTTTCAATGTGGCGTAGATCACCTCCTTTGTCTTCTTCGAGACTTGGAGGAATCATAAAATCGATAGTAACCTTGAAGCCTGAGGAGGGTATGATTTTCCATCGTTGAAAGGTGGGATTCCCTGCCTCGTTAACATCCGGTTCAAAACCGGCTCTCCGAAGCCTAAGAGTGAGATCCTCGTATCGTTGCGCATTGAGGAGAGCCAATGAAAGACCCAGATCAAGATCAACGGTTCCGACATGAACACCTTCACTGCGGGGAAGTGATTCCTCCGGGATCAAGAGAGAAGGTACCAGGCCACCGACAACAACGAGCTTATCAAGGAGATCGCCGAGCTTTGTAGCCACATACAGGCAGGTTTGCCGTACCAGCTCTACCTGTTCCTTTCTGTATTCAGAGGCAAAGGATGGTTTTTCAGGCATTTCCTCTCCACTTCAAATGCTCCTGACGCACACTAGACGCTGCTTCTGAGGCTCTTTCAGGATGCCCCTTGAGATCAAGGACAATTTGCAAAGGGTGGACGCACCAAATGCCATCTCGGGGTGCTGCTCCGTGAAAGACTCCCTCATCATTGGGAACAACCAACCAGGTATTGGCGCCGCGTTCATCTTCCCGAAAGTGAAGCCAATCAAAAACCATCTTGTCTGGGGGATCGGGTAAATAAACAGTGACTAAACGGAAATTGGCAAAATGGGTATACTGCCACGCCCCGGACAAGCCCGTTGCCGCATAATCCATTTCATGCTCAGCTAAGTTACCAGCAATTCGGTTGAGGAGTTCTTCTCCGGACCGGGCTGCAATATGTCCTTTGATGATTTCGTGCTTTGTAAAATCATAGACCTCATGCCATGCATCCAGAAGTTGATTTGGATCAGAAGGTTTTAGTGAACTTTGATCATCACGCACGATCAACCCGATCTCTTCAAGCCGGCGAACAATTCTGCTGGTATGGCCTTCGTCTAAGCCCGTTTCTTTCGACAATTCCCGCTGATTGAAACTCCTCTCCGGTTCGATGAGTAGTTTTCGAGTGATCCGGGAACTCTTTGGTGCAAATACATTGGAGGGTCTACCAACCCGCTTGAATCGATTTGGTCGTCCTTCCACATGGATAAGGAGCCCCTGTGCTTTGATATGGGCATTCCCCGATAGATCAAACCAGGATAGCTTGTGCTCATCGCAAAAACTGCGCCCGGATTCACCCATGTAGGGAACTGCAATCAAAGGAATGGCATCCTTTTGAAAAGCCTTCCTGTTTTCTTCAAACTGCAGCAACGCCAAATTTAGCTGTGCCCTAGCGCCGGTACCTTTGTATTCTACAAGAAATTGGTAGCCATCGGTCTTGATCAATAAGTCCGGACCAGCCTTTTCCCTTAATTCAGAAATAATCACTCTGTCTTCAGGCACTTCCATAAAGCCGGCAAGGATAGAGGGTATATTTGATTTGGCTTGTTTTTCGGTCAAATTGCCCATGGTTTGACTAAATACAATAACTTGCATGAATTGTCAAGTATATATATTTAGACAAGTATGCGATCTCGATGCGCCCTAAATGCTGTTGCTTATATTGTTAAACTTGCACAAAAGAACAAAGTGCATAATTTAGTCAAGCCATTTGTCGCTTGAAGAATGAACTTTTTCATATTCAAAGCCTTCCATTGCAGCCCAGGATGATTGCGTATCTTGTTCCCCATCTCTTCATCGTTCGTAATCAATAAAGGCTCAATTTCTCCATTATCCAGAATTCGATCAAGAAATTCACGCTCTCCCTGAGTTAACGGTAGTAATACTGAAACAGCTTTGCGGCATTCTTCAACGAGGCGCGAAGCCCACCTTTCGGATTCAAGAACATTATTCAAATCTTCGGCGCGCAGAACAGGTATTAGTTCATTCCTCAACTCCTTTGCGCTATAGCTTATGTCCTCTTCCGAGACGGTACGCCAATTCTTCCACTTGATGATCTAATTCAATACCCTCAGCATTTATAGGGGTATTGGAGCGTGGGTTCAAGTAACTACTATTTTTGGTGCACCAGGAGATAGGGAAAAATCTAATCGTCACGCACAGGCTTGGTATGCGGCAGGTGGGTGCTGAACAATCCCAGACGGAATTCCCTCAGAAAGTCGTCCATGGCGATCATCTTTTCCCTGGGCGTATCCTCCGGAAGCGTCCCGGCCACTAGCTGGCGCCACATGGACAGGAGCTCTTTCGTGGCATAGCCCTTGGAGGTTTTCGGCAAGTTTTTTCCTTCCATGCTCCGACCTTGTTCTTTCTTTTATCAGGGACGATATCACCTTGCCAGGTCCTTGTTGAATTCAATGGAGCGGGAGCGTTCATGGAGTTTCATTGCCCTTATTTCTTTCTGAAGCTGGTTTGAGGGATTGAAGGCATGGCCGTCAAACTCAACAGCCTTCATGAAATGCCGGTCAAATGCCTGACGGTGAGGAATGAGGTAGCGGGTGTTTCCATATTCCAGTCTCGCATAAACAACACCATCCACTGTTTCCTTACCTACATAGAGACCCTTGGCGCTCCCCTTTGTGACAAGCTTAACATGAAAACCCTGAGCATCCATTCGGTCGATATATTCTCTTTCTGCCTGTGTCAGCGGCGTTGCCGGGTGGATCTTTTCTGGCTCGATGCCTCGTGCCTTGGCGTAGTCAATAACCAAATCCTTGGGGCGGTCCTTGCTCATGACCTGCTTCATACGGGCAAGGTCTTTGAAGCCTTCATGGTCCTTGGAAAAATAGACGTGAAGGTCGTGGCGGTGACGCGTCATGGCCACATATGCGGTGTGCCGGTCAAAGTGCCTGGTGGCCAATACAAAGGCCCTGTCAACGGTCACCCCTTGGGTCTTATGGACCGTGGCCGCATAGCCTAAGTCGAAGTGTTTGTAGAGATGCGGATCAAAGGCGATCCTTTCACCCGTATCAAGCCGGACCTGAACGCCCGACCTCGAGATCTTCTCAATGGTGCCCAAAGACCCGTTCTTCACACCCAGGGATCTTTCGTTTCTGAGAAATAGGACCCGGTCGCCTTCACTGAATTGCCTTTTCCCCCGGGCGGTCTTAAACTCATGCTCCTTTTCTCCCAGATGACCGGCTTCCTTTTTGGCCGCAGGCGCCATTTGATTGAGCTTTTTTACATCTTTATTTCTGTAGGCAAGGATGATGGAAGTTTCCTCCTTGCCTGAGGCTACAAGGCTCCTTTGATAATTCTTCCAGGCATAGACGAGGTGCTCCCTGGCCTGGTTGAATGACTCATATGTTCGAATCCTCTGGTTTTTATAATAACGGTCGATACCGAGATAAATGTTGCCGGTGGCAAAGTCCCTTGATGCCTCCTTCATCCAGGGCAGTCTTTGCCGCATGATGTCTTCAAGGTTTTGATACCCTATCCTTTCAAGGATGCCCCTGAAAGCGCCGCACGCCTCTATGGGTTGAAGCTGATAGTGATCGCCCACAAGCACGACCTTGGCTTTTGCGCCCTTCGCGTAAGAAATGATCTTTTGCATCTGGCGGGTACCGATCATTCCGGCCTCATCAAGGATCAAGACATCTTTTTCAGTGAGGTTCACGTATCCCTTTTCTATCTCCCATAAGGTGCTGTGGATGGTCTTGGACCGGATGCCGGATTCACGCTCCAGGGCCTCCGCCGCGATCCCGCTAAGGGCCATACCCCTGATCCTGTAACCGGCTGATTCATAGGCCTCCCTCACTGCGCCAAGGGTGTAGGATTTGCCGGTCCCTGCATGACCTATGACCGCCGTTACATCCCCGCTGTTTACGACATGATTTAATGCGGATATTTGCTCATCCGTGAGTGTGCGAGTGGCTTCGGCCTGCTTAAGGGATCGCTCATTTACCCGATGCCGTTTTTCACCCGCCATAATTGCGGCGTCATCGAGCATTTGTCTTTCCAATTCAAGGGTTGCTTTGGTGGTGAAGCGATACTTTTCATTATCATTTTTGCCAAGGTTTATGAGCTCAGGGCTGCCTTCGATGGCTTCGCATACTTTGTTGAATTGTTCGGCATCTGCACTGTGGGTATTGGCGAGTTTCCAGATGTCTTCTTTAGTAAAAACGGCTTTATGGTATGAAATGGCCTCCAGCGCAATTATGGGATTCTCGATAATGCGTTCGCCGTTTCTTCTGACTATCTCAAGGTTTTCCTGAACGGTGTTCAACTCCGTGTGGTCCCGGTCTCCAAGGTAGTTTTTTGCATAGCCCACTTTCTGGGTGGGCTCGAGGGGGATGGGGACGTCCTTCAATAATTCAATAACGAAGCTCGTTTCTTTTAAGATCGTTGAAAACTACTTGCCAAATCTTTGAGCTTGAGAGGCATTTATTCTATTATGACTGGTATCATAATACGCGAATTCAACCCATAAGTGCAACGCAACTTGGAGTTTAAGGATGTGAGCTAACTGCGGTATGATAAGCATCCTTAAACGACCAAGTAAAAGGAGCGCTTATGGGTTCATACACGCAGTTAACTCAGGATAAAAGATATCAAATTTACGCATTTATTAAAGCAGGTTTTTCACAAACCTCCATTGCTGCTGAAATTGGAGTTCACAAGTCCAAAGTGAGTCGCGAGTTGAGTAGAAACCGGGGCCAAAAGGGCTATCGTCCGAAGCAGGCCCATCGCCTGACCCTTGAAAGGAGAGCAGAGGGTAGAAAACGGCAAACCAAACGAACTCGTTATTTCCATTTATTGGCATTTTTCAACTTCATTAAAAATAACCTAGATCAGGACTTCCGGAATCCCTGCAACACCCCCATGTTGAAAAAACTCTTCAGGGCCAAACCGTCGTATCATTGGAACATTATCGAAAAAGAAACTGTTGATGAGGTTATCTTCAGAACAGCAAAGCCAAGAAACCGGTTAATGCTCGAACTGATGGCAAGGGGCGGAATGAGGATCGGTGAGGTGCTCAAGCTCACTCCCTCAGATATCCATGACCGGAGACGGACCCTTAGAGATCCCAAGAGTGGCAGGGAGCAGGAATTCATCTTCATCCCACAGAGGCTCGCTGGCAGACTTAAAGACTATATCAGGGAAAAAGGCATTGAACCCAATCAGAGATTTTCCGGATATGTTATCAGGCGGTATTTGTGCGTAAGCGCACATTTTTCATCCAAATAATGTGATTTAACGCACAAAAACAAGCCGAATAGTCTTGACGACTGCTTCTATTCATGGCAAATTGTCATACCATGAAAAGAGATATATATGAGAATTTGTTGACATGGAAATCGTCACCCAGGCGGAAGCCACTCCTTTTACAAGGTACCCGGCAAACAGGAAAAACATTCATCCTGAAGGAATTCGGCCGGAATGAATACGCCAACGCCTTATACTGCAACTTTGAAGAAGATCCCAGTCTCTACCGTTTTTTCCAACGGGATCTGAATCCAGAAAGAATACTCGCAGAGTTCGCCGTCTATTTGAATCAAGAAATCCGTCCCAGGTCTGATCTGGTCATATTTGACGAAATTCAGGTGTCAAATCGTGCGCTGAATTCATTGAAGTATTTCGCGGAACAAAGGAGTGATGTTCACATCGCAGCTGCAGGTTCTCTTCTTGGCGTGAAAATGTCCGGCCCCGGATCTTTTCCGGTTGGAAAGGTAAATTTTCTCCAACTGTATCCCATGACCTTTATGGAATTCCTTACCGCCCTTGGGGAATCCAGATACAGGAAACTGCTTGAAACGCTCGACGCATTTGTACCTTTGAACGAAGCGTTTCATTTACATTTAATCGATCTGCTTCGCCGTTATTATTTTGTTGGCGGTATGCCGGAAGCTGTCAAGCGCTTTACGGAAATAGCCAATGGTGGTGAGATCAGAGAGATTCAAAAAGAAATTATAAAATCTTATGTTCTGGATTTTGCCAAGCATGCCCCATCATCTGATGTACCCAAACTTACCCAAATTTGGGATTCTATACCAAGGCATCTGGCAAAGGAAAATAAAAAGTTCATTTTTTCCGCTATCAGAAAAAGTGCACGGGCGCGGGCATATGAGAGGGCATTGACCTGGCTTGAAGATGCCGGTCTCATCCATCGGACCTTTGCTTCTCAAAGCCCGAAACATCCTCTCAAGCATTATGCGGACACCAGTTGTTTCAAAGTATATGCACTGGATATCGGATTACTGGGGGCCATAGCCAGTTCACCTGTTGAAATGCTGGCGCTGGGAGAGCGTCTTTTCAATGAATATGAGGGTGCTTTTGTGGAGAATTATGTTGCTCAACAGCTCGTTTCGCATTTCCAACAACCCCTTTACTACTGGCGGAGCAGAGGCGGGAAGGCAGAGCTTGACTTTCTCTGTGAATTCGCAGACCGGATATATCCATTAGAGGTGAAAGCCGGCATTAATCCAAAGAGTAAAAGCTTGAAGTCCTATGATTTGCAGTTCAAACCGGCACAACTTGTGCGGACAAATCTACTGAACTTCAAAAAGGACGGGAAAATATGTAATTTGCCGCTTTACGCCGTGTCGCTGCTGTCAGCTCTTTTGGGAAAAGACGTTTAAACTCTAGCCAAACATATTTGAAATTCGCTTCAACTTTGAATCACGTTGCTTATTGTT
>CAYWMP010000113.1:8222-19542 GCA_964459445.1 uncultured Desulfobacteraceae bacterium | reverse complement strand
ATTTTGGCCAATTTTTCGTCTTCGCTGACCCACCGTCGCTAAAGCTACGGCGCGTCAAGAGCTACGACGGGACAAGCTGCATCAGACTCGTGCCGCACTTTCACCAAAGTGAGGGACTCAAAACTCGACCTAAAACGATGAGCCCTTGGATTATGAGCCTGGCCCTGCGAGAAATTGAGCAGAATGAAACCCTTTGCGAAGGCCTTGTCGTTTTTTCAATACTTATTTATGGTGGCGGTGACTGGATTTGAACCAGTGACTCTGCGGATATGAGCCGCATGCTCTGACCAACTGAGCTACACCGCCAGTGGACCATAAACTTAACGAAAGTTTCTGATTTGTCAATGAAATAATAGGCCATTATCTCGATTTTGGAGGGTGTTGATAATTGGGTATACAGGGCGTGAAATTGAGTGAGGATTAACTTGCCTGAGCCAGGTTAATCCTCGAGTCTGAGGCAGACCTGCCTGTTGCAGGCGGGGATTGAGCAAAAGGGGGCGCCTTAAAAAAGTCTCTAGTTCGATGGGGATAGGAATTCTACAATAATTTAGAGTGAATTGTTTGTCGGGATTGTGTACTCTTGTGTATGATCATGACCAAAGCTGACCAAAGTGTGTCAAAATTCGCACATCGGATGTGTTATAATTACTACACACATATATATAAAAAGGGATAAATTATTAAAATATACTGTAATTGTAGTATAATTTTTGAATGATTTTTTGGCACATAATTTGCTATAAGATAAAGCGTTCTGGGGTGTTCGTTACGTTCAAGGGTATCCCTTCCAAAAGAGCTAGGGGGAAAGAGACAAATTGAGAAAAGTAACGGCACAACCGGATGCCCCCGGCTTTGTCCGGGGGCTTCTTTTTTTTAGGCCTACTAATATCAAATTCACTTATTCCCCGCCAAACCCAAATAACTCATCTGCCTATAATCCTGACATTTTTCCGGAGATTCAAAACTTCTAGGCTTCCGCCGCTTGCCTCTCCGCTTACAAATAGTTATTTCTTACCTATCCTCTCAACTTTCCGGCAATAACGTAATCCACGGGAAAAGGAAGAAGTCAACCAAGTAAAAAGGGTCCCAGATGATCCCATCGAGACGTTGTCCATCTTGACACCCCATGAATGGTTGTTGTAGGGGTGAATTGATAAAATCCGATGTAAGAGAGGATAACCGCAATGAAAGATAATTCAGCAATAACCGGTCGGGTCGAATCAAGGACGTGCCCCCTCTGTGGGCACCATGAAATGGGCTTCAGGACGAAAGACGGTGAATTCCACCCTTTGCGGTCGGGCATGACAATCCGAATAATGCCGTCACCGGAAGAGCAAACCCAGCCCTCCCTGGATCCTCCGATGCAAGATTACAGGTTAAAGCATGAGGAAACGACCGGCTCCACGGATTATTCCCCCTGGCTTCCAAGTCCCCTAAGGGGAGATAGAGCGATGCGGCTAAAATATGGGGTTCTCATTGATAAAGGATTTTTGATTGGTCAGGTCACAGGGGAAGCCTATCAGAAAGCCTACATGAGAAAACTACAGAAACTCCTTACCCTGGAGATAAACATTCCATTGCCGGTGATATTGGACCGATACTTTACAGCTCCGCACCTTGCCTCCGGTAATCCAAGACAGATAACCGAAGCCCTGTGGCAGGGGCTTGACGAGATCAGAAAGCCTGTTGAATTGGTGCAGGCATGGCTAAAGCAGAGGGATGAGAAGAGTATCGCCGATATAGTTCATCCCAGATCCACGAATGATTTGGAAAACACTCCCGTAGGCGAAGAGATCTTTCAAAAGGAACTGGAGGAATTGGGTTTAGAGGCGTTTTTTGAGTTATTGTAAAGGCATGCCTTCACTTCAGTCGTTCACCCAGCATCCGGGGAACATAGATAAGTCCACAAAAAAAAGGGCAGGTTGGATACCCGCCCTTTTTTCTTTCTATATAACCAAGATTCCTATCACTCAAGCACCTTTTTCACTTCCTCTGTCAATACGGGAACGACCTTGAAGAGATCGTCAACCACGCCATAGTCGGCCCTTTGGAAGATGGGTGCGTCCGCGTCCTTATTGATCGCTACGATGACCTTAGAGGTGCTCATTCCTGCAAGATGCTGGATTGCCCCGGAAATACCACACGCAATGTATAGGTTGGGGGAGACCACTTTACCGGTTTGTCCAACTTGGTCGGAATGGGGTCTCCAGCCGGCATCGACTGCCGAACGGGAAGCGCCAACGGTTGCGCCAATTGCGGCGGCCAGTTCCTCGATAATATTGTAGTTCTCGGGACCCTTCATACCGCGCCCGCCGGAAACGATTTTGTCTGCCTCGGTGAGATCGACTTTGCCGCTCTCATCCTTTGTTACCTCCACAACTTTGGTTTTCAAAAGGCTATCATCGATGTTGACACCGGCATCAACCAGCTCGGCGGATTTTGATGTATCGGGTTCATTCATGTCCATGACATTGGGCCTAGCCGTCGCCATTTGAGGCCAGCTGTCATTGTAAGTCACCTTTGCGTAGGCCTTGCCGGCATATATCGGTCTGATGGCGACGAGGCTTCCATCTTCTATGGAAAATGCGGTGCAATCTTGAGCCATGGTAACGCCAAGACGCGCAGAGAGACGTGCAGAAAGGTCCTTTCCCTGAGCCGAAGCGCCCAGGAGCAGCACGGAAGGATCATTGGCCTTCACCTGTTCAGCGATTACTTCTACATAGGCATCGGTCGTATATTGTTCCAATCTGGAATCATCAGCCACCAACACCTTATCGGCGCCGTAGTGCCCCAAAGTAGCCGCCTTGTCTTTGATATTCGAACCGAGCAAAAGGGCTATATTGTCTTGACCCAAGGCGTCTGCCAAACGTCTTCCTTCGCTGACGATTTCATAGGATACCTTGCGAATATCTCCATCCCTCTGTTCAGCAATTGTCATTACTCCTTGTGGCATTTTAATCTCCTTGTTTTTTCAATGGTTGGGTGCATCTGAAAGAACGTTCGCCCTGTACACTATTTTATGAATACTCAAAAAGGGTCAAAGCGCTCCGCGTACGATTAATCTGAACAGGTCTAAATCACTTTGGCCTCCTCATGGAGGAGCCTGGCTAATTCCGCTGCTTTCTCTTCCGGGGTTTCGCCTTCAATCATTTTTCCTGTTTCCCTCTGAGGTGGCGGTGTTAACTCTATGATCTTGAGTTTTCTCGCACCCTCGCCGAACTCGGATGAATCCAGTCCCAGATCGGCCAAAGTCTTTTCTTCAAGAGGCTTTTTCTTGGCCTTCATGATGCCGGGCAAGGAGGCATACCTGGGTTCATTCAAACCCTTTTGGGTGGTGATCAGGGCAGGTAGATTTGATTCGATGATGAGAGTCTGCCCTTCAATAGGCCTGTTGACTTTGACGGATTTGCCATCCTCGGCAACTTCCATCTTGGTGATGACCGAAAAGTGGGGTATGCCCAAGAATTCCGCAAGGGAAGCGCCTACGACGCCCATATCATCGTCGATTCCCCTCTGACCCGTAAAGATGAGGTCGTATTCCAAACCCTTAATTGCGGCGGTAAGGGCCTTTGCTGTAGCAAAGCCGTCACTGCCCTCCAGGGCGGGATCACCGACAAGGATGGCCTTGTCCGCCCCCATAGCCAGAGCCGTACGCAGGGATTCCGTAACCCTTTTGGGCCCCAGTCCGATTACGGTCACTTCGCCGCCGAATTTTTCTTTGATTTGCAGGGCTTCCTCGACACCAAATTCATCATAGGGGTTCATTACCCATTTGATGTCGTCTTCAACGATCGATTTCCCGTCACCCGCAATTTTTATTTGCGTCTCAGTATCGGGAACCTGCTTGATACATACTAGGATGTTCACTATGGCCTCCTTTCCTTGAGCTCAAATGCTTATTATACACCGGTAAGAGCTCGGTACGAAAAACGCAAGGTCAGTCCGTTACGGAACCAATCCTGCTCGTTTTAGTCTCCTCCACGGCCGGCTCACTTACTCCAGTCGCGGACAATCACGAACAGTCACCCCATCAAGGTATTAGTTAAAGAACGGGTTTCCTGCCCATAACTTGCTAATATATCATTTATTTATGGATCATGCCTTCCAAAAAATATTTGCTGATCTGATCGGCGGCGGTTTCAATATCATACTTTTTATGGGTTGACAATACCCAAAATCGGGACATCTCATCCAGAGCGCCAAAGAAGGCCCTCTTGGCAATATCGGGGATTATTTCTTTTTTAAAGACACCCTGTTCCTTTCCTTCGCTTATGATTTCGGCAATGAGGTTAAGATAAGCGAGGAATCTTTCGTTTTTGTATTCCTTCATAAACTTGCTGCTTTGCCGTAATTCAACCTGAATGATCTCCGCCACGTCCTTATTCAACTCAATCAACTTCAGGTGGTTGAGAGCAAAACGTTTGATCTTCGCTACAGCATCTTTTTCTTTGGACACCTCCTCCATCATGTTATCAAGGACTTTTTTCATCTGCTCTTCAAAAAGAGAAATCAGGATGTCGTCTTTGTTTTCAAAATAGAGATAAATGGTGCCGTCCGCCACCTGGGCCTCCTTTGCAATATCGGAGACCTTGGATTGAAAAAAACCCTTTTTGGCAAACACCTTTGTTGCCGCATTGATTATTCTAAAATATTTTTCGCTTTGTTTGTTTTTCATGGTTCTTGATTTAAATATGAATGATGATTCATTCACTACCATGGAGGTCAAAAAGGTGTCAACATTAAATTTGATTGCCTAACTGGCCAACTCAAGTCTTTCTATGGATCAGGAGAATATGAAGCCCTAGAATCGAGTGCCCCTTCAGCGGTCATGAACTACCCATCGTATTTTCATGTTTTTTTTAGGGAAGAGCGCCGAAGAGCAGCGAATACTCATGTTGTCATTCTTTTCCCTTGACATATTTCAGTCGGTCAAAATATAGTCACTTTGTAGCTAAATTGTAATTAGTCAGGAGACAAATTCAGTACACTGAATGGTTCCCCGGGGATTGGTACTTGACATCGGGACAAGTAATTCAATAACTTGTTTGCGCAAAAAGTTATTTGGAATATTAAGCACAGGATCCTAAGGTTGGCGTAACCGTTTATTAACCCAAAAACCAAGGAGGAGGCGCCATGCGTAGATTTACCAATTTTCTAGTTATCCTGGTTATCATCGGAGGGTTTTTTTGTTTCGGCGTGCTATCACCTGCATTGGCCAAAGACATTAAGGTGGGTGCAGTTATCAACCTTACAGGACCACTATCCTCGTGGGGTCAATACCATGCCAAGGGGCTCCAGGACTATATGCGGTATGTCAATGAGGTCAAAGGCGGCATTGGCGGAAATATGATCAAGCTAACGGTTGTCGATCATGCATACAAAGTTCCTGAGGCCGTGAAGTATATCAAGAAGTTTTGTACCTCGGATAAGATGGATATTACGACCACCTGGGACGCAGGATCAGGGATCATGGTCAAGCCCATTATCCAGAAGTACAAAATACCCAATATCAATTTCTCCACCTTCCCTGCAATCCTCAAGGCCCCTGTAGATTACGCCTATCTGCCTTTTGGTCACTATGCGATGGACACTATTGCCGTCACCGAATACATCAATAACGTCCACAAGGGAAGTGATCCGCCAAAGGTGGCGCTGTTGACCTACAACAACGCCTTCGGCAAGGCCATTCAGGCCCCAATGAAGGATTATGCCTCCAAACACAACATCAACATTGTTACCATAGAGGAATTCCCTACCAAGACCTTGGATCTGAATACGGAGATGCTGCGGCTAAAAAACGCTGGGGCAGAATACATTTTTACCCAACTACTAGGAGGTCATGTGGTAATGGCCCTTAAAGCGGCGGATCGTATCAAGTATGATCCCGTATTTATCGGAAGCTGGACGGCAACCGATCCGGATTTCTTTAAACGGGCAAAGGGATTGATCCGGGACAGGCTTTATCAGCAGTTTCCAGGCGGACTTCCTGCAGACGGAACGCCCGGTGTCGCAGAGATGGAAAAAGTATATACCCGCTATAAGACAACGGATAAGTTTGACACCGCCACCTGGGAAGGG
This sequence comes from uncultured Desulfobacteraceae bacterium, assembly GCA_964459445.1. Lineage (GTDB taxonomy): Bacteria > Desulfobacterota > DSM-4660 > Desulfatiglandales > HGW-15 > CAYWMP01. The sequence goes on along the minus strand of CAYWMP010000113.1, from coordinate 13,464 downwards.
ATGGTTGTCGCTATGATCATTGAGAGGGCTCTTCAGCGAGCTCATGAGAAATTCGACGATGTAAACGCCCAAACAATCAATCAGGCCCTTCAAACCTTCAAAAACGAGAGTTTTGGAGGCCTGGTCCCCGATATCACCTACACGAATTCAGACCACAGTGCATCCTGGGTAGCCAGAATAGTCAAAGTCAATGAGGATGCAACCTACACACCTGTCACCAGCTTCTGGGCTCCCGGAAAAGAGAAGATTCGAATTCTGAAATGAAAGCCTATCGTGGTGAACCAAGTATTTTCACCTCAGTTCGGCCCGAGGAGATTCGGGCCGAGCTAGAGGTGAAAAACCTTACTTTAAGATTCGGAGGGATCACAGCCCTCAACGAAATTGATCTCAAAGTGAATACAGGGGACCTGTTTGCCATCATAGGTCCGAATGGGGCTGGAAAGACAAGCCTGCTGAATTGCATCACGGGGTATTACACCCCCCAAGAGGGACAGATCTTCTTTAATGGAGAAGGGATAACAAACCTATCCACCCATCATCTAACCAAAATAGGAATAGGAAGAACCTACCAGAATATTGAGCTTTTCCCCGGAATGTCTGTTTTATCCAATATGCTGCTCGCCCGTCATGTGCACTGCAACTACAGTGTTGCAAAGGCTTCGGTTTTCACAAAATCCGTCCGCAGGGAAGAAGTCCGGCACCGGGAAATCCTCGAGGAGTTGATCGATTTCCTTGAGATGCAATCAATACGAAAACAGCTTGTAGGTTCGCTCCCATACGGTATGCGCAAGCGGGTTGAATTGGGCCGGGCCCTGGCATTGGAACCAAAACTCCTTGTCTTGGACGAGCCCTTTGCCGGGATGACCCTTGAGGAGAAAGAAGACATGGTCCGCTTCCTAGTCGAGTTGAATGAGGCCTGGGACCAGACCATGATCCTGGTAGAACATGATATGTCCGTTGTCATGAGTATCTCCCAGAAAATCGCCGTCCTCGACTTTGGGGTCAAAATCGCGGAAGGGACGCCTGATTTCGTCCAGGGCCACCCGCAAGTGATAAAGGCATATCTTGGGGATACATCCCAAATTGACTAAGAGGTTTGGAAAAATCCCCTAGCGAATTCCTGCCCTTAGGGCCTTTCAAACCCAAAAAAGAGAAACACATTAGGATTAAATAAAGAATTTGGATTTCTGAATGGTTGAAGGAATCGCTTGAGTAAAAGATGACTTTTGGCCACAAAACGACCGAAACATAGAAGAACAAGATAAAGAGCCATGAATGGAAAAAAGCAGGGGATAGAGCGTATAGACGAAGAGACTTTGACCTCTTTGGGGGATTATACGTTTCCTCAGATCCTCCTAAGGCAGGCCGAACGACTGGGCGCCGAGAAAATTGCGATACGCGAAAAGGCTTTCGGGATTTGGCAGGCGTACACGTGGCAAGACTACCTAAGGTATACGAAATGGGCGGCGCTCGGGCTCAATGCCTTGGGGCTCAAGAGGGGAGAAAATATCGGCCTCATTCTGGATAATCACCCGGAATGGCTTTTCAGTGAACTCGGCGCGCAATCCATGGGTGGTGTAACCATCCCCCTGTTTACCTCCGCGGTGGCTAAAGAATTGGCCCAGGGTCTGAACCGGATTGATGCGAGCTTTGCCTTTGTCCAGGATCAGGAGCAAGTGGACAAGCTCCTCGCCCACCGAGATGAGCTCTCCCACGTCCGCCGACTCATCTATATCGACCCCACGGGGATGAGGAGCTATGGTGATGATCCCTGGCTCCTTAGTTTTGCTCAACTCGTCGAGTCCGGAGAAAAGGTGGACAAAGAAGAGCCGGAACTTTTTATCAAAGAACTCTGGGAGGGCAATTCGGATGACGTGGCCATCATGATCATGACATCCGGAACAACCGGAGAGCCTAAGATGGTCATGCTGAGCCACGAAAACTTCACGGACATGTCCAGGAAGTGGCTCGAGACAGCGCCTATTGGCATCGGAGATAACTGGATCTCCATTACGCCCACGGCATGGATCGTTGATCAGTTATGGGGCGTGGGAATTACTCTCTCCGGCGGGATCGTCATGAACTTTCCGGAGACATTTGAGACTGGTGCAGAAGACCTCAGAGAAGTCGGTCCCACAGTGATTGTAAGCTCTTCCAGATTCTGGGAGGACCTCGCATCAAAAATCAGGGTGAAGATCAGCGACGCAGGATTTATCAAACGGGCCCTCTATAATTGGTCTCAAAAAATAGGCGGTCAAATCGTAGATCTGGAATCCGAGAAAAAGGCGGTGCCTGCCAAACTCAGATTTCAGAAATGGATGACCACCAGACTCGTGTCGCGTCCCCTAATGGATCGAGTAGGTTGTCTTGGATTCAGAGCCGCCTACACGGGGGGACATCCCATAAGTCCGGACGTGATTCGCTTTTTTCGTGCGAATGGACTGAATCTGAAGCAATGTTATGGAATTACTGAAGCCGGAGGCATATTTCAGGTACAGCCCGATGATGAAGTGAAACCCGAAACCGTGGGCATAACCCTGCCGCGGACGGAAATTCGAATTGCCGAGGATCAGGAGGTCCTTGTTTCGAGTAAATCGAACTTCGTCGGTTATTACCAGAATCCAGAGGCCACGGCAGAGGCCCTTAAAGACGGCTGGTTTCATACGGGAGATGCGGGGTACCTAGACGAAGATGGGCACCTCCTCATCATCGGTCGCAAAGAAGATATTATGCGAACCAAAGAGGGGGAGGCCTTTTCCCCTGATTTTATCGAGACAAGGCTAAAGTTCAGTCCCTATATCAAGGAGACCGTTATTTGGGGAGAGGGGCAGCCCTACCTCACCGCCTTCATCAACATTGATTTCGGAAACGTTGGGAATTGGGCCGAGGATCGGAAAATTCCCTATACAACCTATACCGATCTCTCCCAACAGCCCGGTGTGGAGGAGTTGATTCGTGAAGAGGTCCGGGAGGTGAATACCCAGTTGCCCAAACCGATGCAGCTGGTCAGGATCATACTGCTTTACAAATTGTTGGACGCGGATGACGAGGAACTCACGAGGACCGGCAAGGTTAGACGAAAATTCGTATTCCAGCAGTACAGAGACATGATTGATGTCATGTACTCCGATAAAACGGAATTATCTGTAACGGGACAAGTCCGTTATAGGGATGGTCAGGTCGGGACCATTGAAACAACCGTAAAGATCCTATCCGTAGAGGAAGGGGAGTAAACCCGTTATGGAGTTTTTCTTTCATTTGCTGATCAACGGACTATCGCTGGGATTTCTCTATGCCCTGTCAGCACTGGGCTTTGTCATGATCTTTAAATCAAGCAGTGTCTTGAATTTGGCCCATGGGGAGTTTCTCGCTATCGGCGCATTTCTTTTTCTTGTCCTGGTTTCCTGGGCCAAATTGCCCATTGTGCTCGCTTTCATTCTGACACTCGTCGGCACCTTTGCTCTTGGATTTGTCGTAGAGCGGCTTTTTCTTCGACCTTTAATCGGTGAGAACCTGATCGAAGTGATCATGATGACCCTCGGACTGGGAATTATGCTCAAGGGACTGTTGTTGTTTATCTTTGGAGGCGACATCAAGGTTTATCCTGATTTTTTGCCCGAAGCACTTAACCTTCAAATCGGGTCCATTCTGGTCCCCTCTGTCAACGTGGCCGCCTTTATCATAGGAATCATTTTTCTTATTATCTTTGGCGTATTTTTCAAGTATTCCTCCCAGGGGATCTATATGAGATCCGTGGCAGACAACCAGCCAGCAGCCCTTTCCCTGGGTGTTCACGTAAAGAGGGTTTTCGCACTCTCATGGGCCATTGCTTTTTTGGTTGCGGCCATGAGCGGTATTGTTCTCGGCATCCTCAATGGCATCAGTGTCCACGATTTGAGCGCCATCGGTCTAAAGGTGTTTCCAGTTGTCATCCTGGGAGGGCTGGACAGCATTGGAGGGGCCATTCTGGGGGGTGTCATCATAGGACTTCTTGAGACCTTTACGGGCGGTTATATCTCTACCAGTTTGAGGGAAATAGTCCCCTACATCGTGCTGGTGTTTATCCTCATGGTCAAGCCCTATGGCCTCTTTGGACTGGTGGAAATAGAGAGGGTTTAAGGAGAATTGTAAACGGCGACTTGAGGAATTGAAGAATCCCTCAATTCCTGAATCCCTGAATTTGTCTTTTGAAAGGTTAGATTCAAGAAATGCGAAAACTGCAATTTCATCCCTGCGGAAATTATCGGGAACGTTACGACCAGGAATTGGTCATCTTTGAGACCGATTTTGGGAGGTTGTGGATGTTGGTCGGCCTCCTTATGTTATTCGGCGTTCTACCATTTATCAGCGGGCCGGGTGTTTTGCATATCTTAAACATGATTGGGATCTACGCCATAGCAGCCGTGGGTCTCAACCTCCTTATTGGGTATACGGGCCAGATCTCATTGGGACATGGGGCCTTTTTTGGCGTAGGGGCCTATACCGCCGCCATCCTGGCCGTGAAAGCAGGCTTCCCCTTTATAATCGCCGTTCCCGCAGCAGGGATCATGACCGCCGCCGTGGGGCTCATTTTCGGCCTGCCTTCAGCCCGTCTCAAGCACCTGTATCTGCTCATTGCCACATTGGCAGGGCAGTTTATCATTGAATATGTGCTCTGGCAGTGGGATAGCCTGACGGAAGGCGCAAATGGCATCAGCATTATTGGGGCCTCCTTTTTCGGCATCGATCTGGGGAATGACCGAACCTTTTATTATGTGATCTATGTTTGCTTTGTCATCATGACCTGGATTGCGGTCAATGTGATTCGCACGCGCCATGGGCGCGCTTTCATCGCCATCCGTGATAATGACCGCGCCGCCGAGGGGATGGGTATCCCTGTCTTTCGCTACAAGCTGCTTTCCTTTGCCATCAGTTCCTTTTATGCAGGCTTCGCAGGAGCGCTCTTTGCCTATTATATGATCAGTATCACACCGGAACCCTTCGTTCTCGGGTTGTCCATTGAATTTATTGCCATGATTATCATCGGGGGCCTTGGAAGCATTCCCGGTGCTGTCTTTGGAACGGTCTTTATTGTCACCCTGAACGAGATCCTGAGCTTGATTACCGAATATTTCATGAACCTTGGGGGGGGCATGGCCATAACCATGGCACCGCTTCGTGAGTTTGTATTTGGTCTGGCCATTGTCCTTTTTATCATATTTGAACCAAAGGGGTTGGCAGAGGTCTGGCGTATTGTTAGATC
>CAYWMP010000113.1:0-8122 GCA_964459445.1 uncultured Desulfobacteraceae bacterium | reverse complement strand
GCTTCGTTACCCTCATCCCTCGTCCTTGCGACGTACTAACATGTACGACTCACTCCTCGGGATTTCGGGTGCCTTGCATCTAAACATTTTTCCTCAGCCTGCTATTCAGGAGTCTTTGTAATATTAGAAAACCTAATATTTGAAAATTAAGGACGCTAAAATTAGATCTGCTTAGTGACAAAAAGGTCTGACTTATGGAAAATAACATTAGACTACTCATAAACAACATCAGTGTCGTGTATTCCGATGTGATTCAAGTCTTGAAGGGGGTGTCTCTCACCATTCCGAAAGGACAGGTCGTCTCTCTCCTGGGCAGTAACGGCGCAGGAAAGACGACAACCCTAAAGGCCATTTCCGGGTTACTCAAACCTGAAAACGGTAAGGTCACCGAGGGATCTGTGGAGTATGACGGCCAACCGGTTCAAAATTCATCCCCCGAGGAAATCACACGAACGGGTATCATCCAGGTCCTTGAGGGCAGGCAGGAATTCAAGTATCTGACCGTAGAAGAAAATCTCAGGGTTGGCACGGCGACACGGTGGGGCAAGCCCTACCAAAAAGACCTTGAGATGGTCTATCATTACTTTCCTGCCTTGCTTGCCCGCAAAAGGGCCATGGCAGGTTATTGCAGCGGCGGGGAGCTCCAAATGTTGGTCATTGGGCGGGCACTCATGGCCCACCCAAAACTGCTGCTTTTGGATGAACCATCCTTGGGGTTAGCGCCCCTGTTGGTCAAAGAGATCTTTCAGATTATCAAGCGTATCAATCAAGAACAGGGGACAACACTTCTGGTCGTGGAGCAAAATGCAAATATGGCTTTGCAAATCGCGCATTACGGCTATGTGATGGAAAACGGAAAGATTGTTTTGGAAAGCCCGGCAGAGGAACTGAGAGAGAACCCGGATGTCAAAGAGTTCTATCTGGGGACTGCTGCTACAGGTGAGCTAAAGTCCTACAAAGATGTAAAGGCCTACAAACGTCGAAAAAGGTGGCTGTAACTTTCTGGGACGTGACCCTATGCCTCCCTCAGAACCCCTTCCAACTGACGCCTATTGGCAAGAAAACTCCTTCAACTTTATTAAACCTGAAGAGTTTGAAGCCCTCGGCATCGATTCAAAAGACATACCCCCGGGTACCTATCCCGCCCACAAACACCCCGTTTACCTTCCCAGCCGGTTGGGGGGAAACGCTTACGGATTCGGTCTTTTTGAGCTCTATGGCCGCTTGAGCTCAGAGGATATCAAGATCCTTCAATCGGACATCCCCGAAGATCCCGAAAAAGCGCGGCGATTTTTCGAGGAGATAAATCGCATACACAAGAAATTGGGGCTTCTTATCCGGTTCTCCAACCAAGGCCATCCCTATTATCTTCTTCCCGAACACCTGGTCTCCAGTTCTCTTACCATCATAGGGAATAAGTCCGACGAGATCGGCAAGGTCATTGGCTTTCACCGCAAGAAGTATCTCAAGGAAAGCCATACGATCGGCCTTGTGACCCATGCCGACGATCTTATCATCAATGATCTTTCAGTCCGGTTCAAAGAACACCAATTTGTGATCATCGACTCCCTGGAAAAACTTCGTTCCGTCACCAATGTCATGGATTTGGTTATACTGACCCGGGATGTTTATGAAATCGTTTTTATGGGAAATTTTATGCCCCATATGGCGGGCATGATTTCAAAGAAGGAGTTGGAAAATTTTGCCTCCTATTTCATCAATAAGATCTACAACCTCCTGAAGTCCGAAGGGGAACTCTTCATCATCGCTGAGAAATACGCGTTGAAAACACAGCAGGTTATTAGAGTGACCTTTAAGACGGAACCGGAGCAAAAGAATTTCCTTTTGTTCAGCCATATTTTTAAGACCAAAAAAAGGTATCAATTCAAGGGAAGATCCGTTCAGGTCAATGTTTTCGATTTTCAGAGGTACCTCAGCTCACCCTATGTTGAGAAAGAGGTTATCGATAGGCTCCTTGGCGAGAAACCGATTGAAAATATGAAGCTGCAGGAGATTAACGACTTGCCCTACTTGAACCTCCCTATCGATGACGAATTTGCCTATGATCAATTGAAGAGGTGGTCCAGACTTCTGAATGTTTTTTTTAATAAGGTGTTATTGAAGCCGGTCATCCCGGAAAGTCTGAAACAGGAGTGGCAAAAGCGGTTCTCTGCTGCCGGCTACACACCGGAACATATGCTGATCTATCTCGGCCAAAAGAGGCCTTTGGATACGACCCTTGAGAACCTTAAGGAGCGCGTAAGGGAATCAGGGCTGTCCGGATGTCCATTACCTCTGCTTGCCGGTTATCGAAACTCCTTTGAATACGTTCTCACGACACTTGAGGTCCTCAAAAGAATCAAAGCCGGGAGCTTTGCCGGCATTCCGGACATATTCCTTGAAAGACTCAAGCAACCTCTGGACAACAAAAAGAGGAGATATCAGGCCTTGAATGATGTCCTTAAGCTCATGTCTAAAATAAATAGGCTTAAGCGAATCAGATCCTACCTCAATCCGGGAATGATCGAAGGCGCTGGGACCCCTGTGCTGGAAAACCTTGAAACACTCTCCTTGTCCGGTTTCAGCCCGGGTGAATTGAAGGAGATCTTTCTTATCGTGGTTGGGCACACGCCTATGGGACGTATCCTAACTGGGAAAATGAATGAAAGGACGTTGAAACCGATCTCCGACCTTGCCTGCAACTACGATCCCCTCCAAGCCCTTAACCTGTTGCGCTATTGCCGTCTCATGAGCCTGGCTGAGACCGTGGCCTCGAGAAGATCGGATATAAATCAAGAGCAGCTTGCCGAACTCTTTGATTTGTATGAATCCATGGTGAAGGTGGTTACCAATCGCGAAATGGATTGGGAGCGCCTATTGGATGAGAAAATCAGCTCCCTGGGAGGGATACATAATAAGATCGTGCGAAAGATTCTGAAATTGATGAATCATTTTCAGTTCCTTGACAACTGGTCAGAGCTCAGCCTTAAGGGAGACATGGAGAAGGAGTCTCTCGCCGACTATGATGAGGAAAGGCTTACTAAAATAGGAAGCATCATCAAGCTAGTGAATTTTATTGAACAACTGGAAGACAGTTTTCTAAAAGAAGACCCTTTGCAGTTGCCGATCTTTTACAGAAAGTTTCTCAACATTGAGTTTCACGGCACGGCGCGGGTCTTTGAGAGAATGGATAGCGAGCTTGTTTTCCTTCTTTTGTGGGTGGCTGTCAATGTTGTGCAGGGAGATATTATCAACTTCAATCCTATTTTGGCCCACGTAGAACCCAAGGAAGAGGAAGGGTACATTAAGCGGGTGGAAGAGGAGGCCCGGAACATCAAAGTCAAATACCTTGACTTGTCTACTTTGAGGCATTTCAGTTCACAACTCTATGAGAGCCAGACCTCCTTTATTATGGGTACCGGGTTCCAACTACGGATAAACCCAAGCACTCAAGCCCTGGATGTCGACTACATTGATATGGACGAGAATATCAGAGAACTTGAAATTCTAGGGGAAAAGTTCATGGGTCGGCGTATCTCAGATATCCCAATCAAGGTACTCAAGGCCTTAGAGAGGGTATTTGCGAACCTTGAGAGCTTTTATCAAAACCATTTGCGTCTCATCTCGGGCAAGGACATTAAGCTCAAACTGCCTGCAAGGCAGATTGAATGGCACAAGAGGGTCCGGGATCTGAGGGGGCGTCTGAGGATAAGTCTCAGAAAAATCATATTCAAACCTGAAAGCATCTATACGGACCTGGATCGGCTTCACAAGCTTTGTTCCTCGCTCCTGGGGTTTGTCTTGCCCGAGTTCATGGCTCTAGATGAGGTGAAACTCCCTGGAAGGGTTTACATAGACGAACCCCTAATTGAACACATTCTCATAAGCATCAGAAAAATCCAGGCCCTAATCAGCCATGATAGGGAGGGTTTTCAAAATATTCGACGCCTACGCAAATTGGCACAGCGAGAGTTTGGGCCCTTGGATACCGGGATCATCGGGCTTAATGAATCCCACATCGAAACCCTGGAAGCCATCCTTGAGGAGCTCCGCAAGGATAAGCCCCTTTTTGATGCCTTAATCAAATCCTTTATTTTTCGGGACTTAGGATTTATTCCCCAGTTCCGAGAGAAATACAAGAACGAGATCAGTCCCGTTGATCATGCCCAGGCGGGCGCCTATTTCTTGGAGAAGGAAAGGATATCCACGAGATACAATACAACCAAGAAGGCCCATCAGCATCTGGTCTTTCTGATAAGGCACCATGATTTTCTTCATCATATGCTGAGGGGAGAATTCTCCTTTTACGCGACCCAAGAAATTCTCGATCTGAGAAACCAGCATCTACTTGACGCTTTTTTTATAACCTCATTCATGATGTTTTCCGCCATGAGGGAAGATCTGATATTGGAAGATCTGGCTACGATGCTCTTTCAGATACGTTCGGTCTGTCGAAGGATCATTGAGGGCGAAACAAGTATAGAGGGTCATCTTGAAGAGGTGTTTGCAAGAAGAGGTCACATGTTCCATGCCCTGGAGGCCTATCGTTCCGAAAGTGAATTAAAGGAAACGCCACCTGCAAAGTACCTTGAATCCTTTAAATGGCAGGCGTCTGAAAAGGAAAGCTATGTCCGTGCGGGAAGGATGATTTACGCCATGGAGAGGCTTTTCAGGCTTCGAGGATTAAGGTACGTGGAGTTTTATGACCTGGCAAGGCTTATCGTCAAAGTGCCGCTGAAATTTATTTACATGAAAAGGAACTACTTCGGGGTTGGGTACGCCAAGTTCGAGAGAGAGCTCTTCGAGGCCCTGCGCATCTACAACGGTTTAGAGGTTCTATCCGAGCCCGTCAGACACTTTGTCCTGGAAAGATTGGTTGAGGACGAGGTTCGTATCTATGGTTTTGAAAAGGTGGGCGGCTATCTGAATTATGAGAATCTCATCAAACTCCTATTGATCGCACTTCTGGGATCCAAAAGATTCAAAAAAGAAGGTCGCCCCGTATGTCTGGATTTCCTGGGCCTGGCGGATCAAATCGAAAGACGATACGAGGCGGTTAACGATGCCTTGAACCAAATCTCCGTGGAGAAAATATGGGGAAATGGATCTTACCTAGGACATTTTTTTAAGGCCAGAACGGGCATCCTATTCAAAAAACAAGAAACCTACAGGGTACTCTCGGTCTCCTTTGTGGATAAAATCAACATTTCCCAAAAACTCACCCATATGGAGACCATTTCAGATGTGGAACATCTCAAGAACTACTTCCATCATAGTCTGAGATCCTTGCGAAAAAGTCCCTTTTTTACGGATGATTATGAATTGAAACTTGAGCGGGCCTATGATGGACGCCTGAAGGATATTATCACGCTCATGCTTGAACAGGCAAATAGACAAATGGAATTGCTTCATGATTTCAAAGAGATCCATAATCTGGTCACCGATTTGATGGATCGTTCACTGGACATCGGTTTTAGCGATGAACAGAGGCATAGACTCACCGATCTTTATGAATTAAGGAAGGACAGTCTTAAAAGGGACAAGCTGCAAGAGATCGACGGCTTTCTCGGGACCATTCAAGATGAGGATGAGTTGAGGGGTTATTGGGATAGTATTAAATGGTATCTGCTCAATAATCGGGTGTATCTGGGAAAGGAATTCGAAACCCTTATCGCGAGGAAATTCGATGAATCCACGGCAACCTTTAGAGCTAATTGATTGTTTAGTCTCCCTATCTATTTAGCCCTTTTGGGTCATCGCGGATTATTGTGAATGATTCAAATTTTTCGAAAACTCTTCTTTTCCCCCTTGGCCGGATTAAGGATTTCGCGAATCCTTAGCCCTTCACCATGTCATCAAGTAATTGATTCAGCTCCCCTTCAGGCAAAACACCCATTTCCAAGGCAGCTTCCCTCACGGTTTTTCCTTTTTCATAGGCCTCCTTTGCAAGGGTTGCGGCCTTGTCATAGCCAATTTTTGGCACGAGGGCCGTACAGAGGGCCAGACTCGTCTCCAAATAGGATTCACATTTCTCCCTATTCGCTGAGATGCCCGCCACGCATTTTTCCCCCAGCGCCTCTGCGGCGGATGAGAGTAGATGGATAGACTGGAGCAAATTGTATGCAATCAAGGGGAGCGTGACATTGAGCTCAAAATTACCTGCCTGACCGGAGAAGGCGACGGTTGTGTCATTCCCCATGACCTGTGCCGCCACCTGGATGACGGCTTCGGGAATAACCGGATTTATTTTGCCCGGCATGATAGAAGAACCCGGTTGAAGCGACGGGATGGTAATCTCACCCAGCCCGCATCGCGGGCCGGAAGCGAGCCACCTGATATCATTGGCAATCTTTGTAAGGCTTACAGCTATAGTTTTTAGCGCACCACTGGTTTCAACAGCCGCGTCCTGGGAAGCCTGGGCTTGGAAGTGATTGACAGCTTCCCTAAAGGGGCAGCCTGTTTCTTTTGACAGGCGAGCGATGACCCTTTGCGCAAATTCTGCATGGGTATTTAATCCCGTCCCGACTGCTGTACCCCCCAAGGCGAGTTCTGATAGGGACGCCTCTAAGCTCTCGATCCTTGCGATACCTAGCGCCACCTGCCTGGCATAACCGCCGAATTCCTGGCCGAGGGATAAGGGAACGGCATCCTGGAGATGGGTCCTGCCAATTTTTCTTACATCCATAAAGGCTTGGGCTTTTTCATGAAGATGTCGCTGCAGTTTTCTCAAGGCCGGAATAAGGTGTTCTTTGATGGCGGATAGTGCAGCTATGTGGATAGCGGAAGGGATCACATCATTGCTGGATTGTCCGAGGTTGACGTGGTCGTTTGGGTGGACAGGCGATTTACCGCCAATTTTTCCTGTGAGGATTTCATTCGCTCGACCTGCGATGACCTCGTTCGCATTCATATTGGAGGAGGTTCCTGATCCGGTTTGAAAGACATCTACAACAAATTGATCGTCCAATGTGCCATCGACAACTTCTCGAGCTGCATCTGAAATGGCATCGGCTACTTTCTTATCCAGAAGTCCCAGTTCAAGATTGACCTGCGCTGCATGGAATTTGATCAATCCCAAGGCCCAGATGAATTTCGATGGGAGGGTAAGATCACTGATGGAGAAATTCTCCTTGGCCCTTTGGGTTTGCGCCCCATAGTATGCGCTTTTTGGCACTCGAACGGTTCCCATGGAATCCTTTTCTTCTCTAAAATTGTCCGTCATGGTGATGTCTCCCTTAGAATAGAATCATCAGGAACTTAGCTATTAAACGCCGATATTTTAAACGTCCCTCGTAAATCTATACATGTGCTAGGGACAATGCAATAGGTTTTGCGCGGCCGCAGATAGGGCCATCGTGTGTTAAACGTTCATCATGTAAGCATTTCCAGTTTGCTAGTAGGATCCATGATAAAATTCGAATCTCCAGACTCCCGGGTCTTTTCTTTTGTTCCGGACCTCCCGGGCTGGTCTTTTCAGCGACTTATCCACGGGGGATTCTTACCCCCTCCCCCCTCTCCTCGCTTCGCTCAGAGCTGGGGCTTCCCCCATTGATAAATCGCGAAAAGACGGCTCCCTCCCGCTGGTCACGCCAGAAAAGCCCCGGCAGCTGGAGATCCCACTCGAATACTGATCAGATGGTTAAGCAAACCGGAAATACTCCTTTGTGTTAGATCTGATGAATCTTAAGCCTGAATGGCGGACCTATTGACTAAACCGGCGCCAAATCCGTATTATCGAATTCGTTGAGCTCTTGGCACTGTGTAAGATAAAGTTAGAATTCAAATCCATCCTTTGCCTAATAGCACTGTTTTTTTGAAAGGAGCGTAAGAATGACGGACCACATACAGGTGTTCATGACCATCGACAAAAAAGGGGAGGCCCTTAGGATTGCAGAACATTTGCTGGAAAAGAAACTTGCTGCATGTGTTCAAGTCATCGGGCCTATAACGAGTACGTACCGATGGAAGGGTAAAATGGAGCAGGATGAAGAGTGGCTGTGTCTCATGAAGACGCGGAAAGATCTTTATGGGGATGTCGAGAGGGCCATCAAGGCCGTTCACTCCTATGAGGAGCCGGAGATACTGGCCATGCCTGTGGTAGCCGGAAGCCAGGGTTATCTTA
>CAYWMP010000112.1:0-19550 GCA_964459445.1 uncultured Desulfobacteraceae bacterium | reverse complement strand
AGGACTGCCAGATGCCGAAGTCCTTTTCACGTATGGCTGCCTTGTTTGGAGGGAAATTCTTTGCGTTATGGATGAGAATTTCGGGAAAGGTCATAGGGAGATCGTTCACGGTTTTACCCCCAAAAATGTGGAATTATAATGTTAAATGGCCTACTCTTCACTTCTTGCAGGCGTCTCAATAAAGATGCGATTTGATCTAAGACACGTAACCAAAAATGATACTGGTCCAAGGGACCCACGTTTACTATGAGAATCAATCGAAACTGTGATAAATTACGCCGTAATTAATATCCTATCGGTGAATAGCCACTGATAGAGTAAGAGGCTGAATAAGTCATTTGCCTCAATATCTTAAAAAGATCAAATCAACAAATTTATGAGCATTTGATGAACGATTAATGCTTGGACAAAGCTAAGTATGCGGGATTTCGAGCTAAGCAGTAGCTTTGTGAAGTGCCTGTATATCACCTTTCGGCTTTGTTTAATAGTTGAATGCCTTGTTTCTTGTCAAGAGAAATCTAGATAAGGCTGAAAAGCCAAAATCGGGTTTATCTTCCTAACAGGTCAACGGCCTTGACAAATAGCTATTGCGATTCTAGTTTGCTATTTCGCTAGGACCTACTAAATCCCTTCTGCGAGGAGAAAAATGTTTCAGGTTGGGATAAGCAAGGCAAGTTTAGACACCCTTGAAAATGACGTTGAAAAACTCCTTCAACTTGTCCATTACACGCCAAGCAAGCAAAAAGTTCTACTCAAGCCAAATGTCGTCGTGGCTGGCAAACCCGAAGAGGGTGACATCACACATCCAAAAATTGTTGAAGCGCTCATTCGTTATTTTCAAAAACGAAATATTGAAGTGGTGGTTGCAGAGGGAACCGGCATTTTTGGGACGGATAAGGAGTTTGAACAACTCCTGAGGGCAACCCGATACGACTATATAAGGGATGAACTGGGAGTCCCGATCATAAACCTGGAACAGACTGAAACAGAAAAGGTCCCCTGGGCTTATGGATCTATCCTGCTTCCAAAACTTCTCAAAGAATATGAATATATCAATGTGCCCACAATGAAGACCCATCTTCAGGCCTTTGTTACACTTGGGGTGAAGAATCAGAAAGGCCTGATTCCCATGAAGACCAAAAAACTATTTCACAAGAAGGACCTTCACGTATGCATCTATGAACTCAGCAAAGTGGTCCAACCTTCTCTTACGGTGGTGGATGCCATCTATTGCATTGAAGGGACCGGGCCCACAGGACCGCCCATAGGTGAGACTAAGCAAATGGATTTGCTGATTGCGGGCAAGGATATGATGGCGGTGGACAATGTTTGTGTCGATGTCATGGGATTTGACATTCAGGAGGTAAAACACCTGCGGCCGGTCAAAGACATCGAGATTTTGGGAGAGAATCTGCAGGACGTCAAATCCGATTTCAAGAAGCCATTGGGTTTTTTCAGCAGAGAGCATTTTATGGTTCATATGGATGAAAAGGCCTGCACCATGTGCACGGTATCCTTTTATAAAGCGCTCTCAAAGATCCTTTACACGCCGGAGCTCAAGGAGCTGCTTTTAAACAGAAAGGATCTTGAGAACATAAATATTGTCCTGGGGCCTACAGATCCAACCTCAGAACTGGGGGAATGCGCCCTTTGTGTTGGGGATTGTTCAGCAAAGGTTGCCAAAAAAAAGGGTTTGCCGATGATTAAAGGTTGCCATCCCGACTACCGGCAAATCGTGAATCACCTTTTTCCGGAGTATTATCCCGAGTTGAACAACTCAGCCACAAAGACACCAAGACACGAAGATTAGAGTATTATTTTTTAGAAGGAATTATCGTAGCCTCTCAGCAACTTGGTGAAAGATTTAGAACGCAGATTAACGCTGATACTCTCAGATTGATAATGCGGCTCTTTTTTTGACAAGATAACCTGCCTGCGCCTAAGCTTCGGCAGGCAGGCAGGATTATCAAGATCATGAATTGCTCAAGATTCCTGCCATCCGGCATTCAATCCCGCATTTCGGGATTGAAAATTGGGAAAAGACCATAAGGAAAACAATAAGCTCATTTTTGTTTTACTTAGGGTCTATTCCCAGAAATCTTGAGCAATTCTTCACCATATCTATCATGTGATCATGTCCATCCTGTCTAAGTTTTTGTTTATTGGAAGTATGGGAGATGATGTTTTTGTTCTGGTGATTCGTCCGAACTTTTTATGAAATTACGAACTATCGGTAGGAGAGAAAACGAATGAATAGGCGCTATTTAATACCAGGTGTGTTTTTAGCTATTTTTTTTGTTGGTTGTCTGTTGGGAAATGGCCTTCAGGCTTCAGAACCTGAAAATTCTCCCCTGATTCATATCGATCCTATGAGGCATTCATTCCCGACGGTATATGAAGGCGAGGAACTATCCCACACCTTCACCGTCCAAAATAAGGGAACGGCCGATCTTGAAATCAAAAAAGTGACCCATTCCTGAGGCTGCTTTGCGACCCATTATGACAGGGTCATCCCTCCCGGCGGGACGGGCAAAGTCACAGTGAAGATTGATTCCAGACAGGTAAGAGGGAATTTTGAAAAGAAGGCCATCGTCTGGTCCAATGATCTGGAGAGAAGGAGTGTGGCCCTTTATCTTACGGGACATGTTAAATCGCTGATATCGCTGGAACCGGGCGGGTATGTCTCTCTTTGGGGGAAAATGAGAAGCGTTCCCAGGGAATTCATTGACATAACCAACAACATGAAAAAGCCTCTCCAAATCATTCAAATTGATAGCGATCTGCCGGAGAGAATTGAGTGGCGGCTTGAGGAGGTCAGACCGGGATTTGTTTATAGGTTGGAAGTCGGTGATAAATCAGAAGAGGGAGGTGATTATACGGGCCACCTATACCTCCGCACGGATCATCCCGGCAAATCCGTGTTGACCGTCATTGTTAACGGCCGGATTGAAACGCAGGGGGAGTAATGGCCGGTGCCTAGGCCGAAACAAAATAGTGTTCGGGTGTCAGGTTTCAGTAAAAACGGATTCCCAAAGCCAAGGAGTCCTCGTATCTGACTATGCAACGCTAGAGTCAGTTTTTTGATCAAACTGGCCGCTTAGGCTGCCAGAGGGCGGCACTGAACACTGAAACCTGAAAAAAACTTCGAACAATGCTTAAAAGTTGCGAGGCAAGTCTCTAATGCCGGACGCCACCAGAATCGCTCGCATCCTTTTGGCGTATGCCCATCAAGGCCTTGGCCAGTTTTACTTTCTCATCGATCTTGCCTTCCCTCAAAATCATAATTCTTTGAGCCTGGGGTGATCCTGCCCCATGCATGGATTCCACAAGGGCAGTTCCCCCTGTCATGGCTTCAATCAGACGAGCGATCTTCATTCGATGTTCTGTCGGAATCCCTTCAACCCCAGAAAAATACTTTTTCACAAGATGCCCCACGTCTTCACTTTCAAGATCATATTGGCTGGGAAGTGTTGCAATAAAACCGCCTGCCAGATCAAGCGCCAATCGGGCGACCTCAAAATGGAATCGGGTCACGTTTTGCTTTGTTACATTGGCCAACATGGTGTTGACCATGTAAGCGCCTGACTCAGTGGGCCATCCTTCGGCGGAACAAGCCACGGATGAACTATAGAGGGTTTCATTAAGGTGAATCATCTCGGTGATTTTGTCCTTGACGTGGGAAGCTTTGGCGGTGCCCTGAACCTGCGTTAAGTAACCGATCGCTCCGGTCAATACATCCATTAAGCCCGTCTTACAGGCCCCATAATTGGCCCTGTGGTGTGCTGCAAACCTGAAAACAAGCGGCATGGTGAACTCGGTTTCTCCATTCATAAAGATTCTCTCATTGGGTACGAAGACATCTTCAAAGGCAATTGTTGCCTCACCGCCCACAGCGCCGAATACGGGTTTACCCGAGTCAATGCGTTCTCGCCTGTCTCTTCGGTCATCACTCGCCTGGCGTCCAAATATCATGGTGATGCCCGGGGCATCCACGGGTATGGCACAACTTATGGCATAGTCCTTGGAGTTCTCATCCATGGCAGTGGTGGGCATGACCAGAATCTCGTGGGAATTAATACCGCCGGTCATATGAAGCTTTGCCCCTCGGATGACAACGCCATCCGGCCGTCTGTCTACAATATGAACATACTGGTCCGGGTCCGGTTGATTTGCAGGTCCCTTTGAACGATCTCCCTTTGGATCTGTCATGGCGCCCACGACCATGAGGTTTTCATCCTGGATGTGGATCAGCCATTTCTTGAAACGCTCAAAATAATCCGTGTCATGCTTTTGATCGACCTCATAGGCCACTGAATACACCGCATTAATGCCGTCAAAGCCCACGCAACGCTGGAAACAGGTACCGGTCTTTTGACCGAGAACCCGAAGGAACTTGATCTTTTTGATCAGATCTTCGATGTTCTGATGCACATGGGTGAACCTACTGATCGTCCTGCCCGTCAAATGGGATTCGGCTGTCGCCAGATCGCGATACTTCTCGTCGCTCGCCAGGGCGTAGGTCATGGCTGCGGCCCGAACATGAGGCGCTGTGGCAGGATGCCGCGTCACATCCTTAATTTGTTCACCCTTGTAAAAGACTCTCGGGTGGATATGCCTTAAGCTTTCCATATACTCTGCGCCATTTTTGAGTTTCATAATGCGACCCTTTCTTAGTGGTTTTTTAACGTGTTCAGCAGCCTATGAACTTGTATTGTCTATTTATAAGCCATTAGCATAAAGCATAGGGTAGGGGCGGTCAAGAAAACGGAGGTCCTTTCGTCGATTCATTGCCTAGAGCAACATCCCTGAAGGACACTTTTTCACGTGTCCTATAGACTTTACAACTGATTGATTTTTGGTTTCAATCAAGCTATAACCGTCCAACATTCACTAATGCTTATATCCTTTGATATCTGCACTCTTTCCTGATTTTGGAGGATTCCCTTGGATTTCGATCTAACCGAAGAACACAAGATGATCCGTGACATGTGCCGTGACTTCAGTCGGGAAGTCATCGCACCAAGGGCTGAGGAGATCGAACGCACCGGCGAGTATGCCTATGATATTATCGCTCAAATGGGCGAGCTGGGAATGATGGGGATACCTGTTTCAGAGACCTATGGCGGAAGCGGCGGCGACTGGGTGGGCATGCATCTGTGTATTGAAGAAATTTCCAAGGGCGATTCCATCTTCGGCGCCTTGCTTGACGTGACCACCAGCGTTGTTGCGCAGGAATTGGAAGTCTTCGGCACAGAGGAACAGAAAAGCGAATGGCTCATTCCGATTGCCAATGGGGACAAAATAGGTGCTTTCGGGCTAACAGAACCGGATTCAGGTTCCGATGCCGGTTCCATCAGAACAACAGCCATCTTGGACGGCCAAGAGTGGGTTATTAACGGCAGCAAGCAGTTCATCACAAATATCGGTCTGGACAATGCGAGTTTGATCATCATTACGGCCATAACCAAGAAAGTGGCCCAGGGCCGCGGCCGCATATCCACCTTTATCGTTCCCAAAGATGTTCAGGGCTTTGTTCTGGGTGAACGATATGAAAAGCTCGGATGGCATGGCTCTGCGACCCATGAAGTCATCTTTGAGGATTGTCGCATTCCGGAAAAAAATCTTTTGGGCGACCCGGTCAAGGGTTTTGCGCAACATCTTGCCGTTTTGCAGACCGGGAGAATAAGCATTGCAGCCATGGCGGTCGGTGTGGCACAAGCCTGTCTTGACGAGGCGGTCCGATATGCCGGCGAACGAACGCAGTTTGGAAAACCCATTGGAAATTTTCAGGCCATTCATTTCAAGCTGGCGGACATGGCGGTCTCCATCGAACTTGCAAGAAATCAGTATCTAAAGGCCGCTTGGCTTAAAGACCGCGGACGAAAGCATGCCTTTGAGGCCACTGTCGCCAAATTATTCGCTTCGGAGATGCTCGAGAGAGTCGCCTCCGACGCCGTTCAGATACACGGAGGCTATGGATACATGGCTGAATACCCGGTGTCGCGATATTACAAGGGCGCAAAGGTATTGCAAATTGTCGAAGGCACATCAGAGGTCATGCGGATGATTTTGGCAAGGGAGCTGGGATTTGGCGGGAAATAATATTATCGCATCAATTTAGCCCTTCTCAAATAAGCGGGGACTCAGCAATCTCTTTTCAGGGACGAAAGGGCTTTAAAGTAGTGCAGAGGGCGTTGCAAGCCAGCGGGCGGGGAGATCCCCAAGCCCCCGCTCAATCGAACACGCTTTCAAAGCGCAAAATTATCATATATTATGTAAATCCTTGAGAGGAGGAGGTATTCATATGGAACTAAAGAATTCTGTGGCAGTCGTTACAGGCGGCGCTTCAGGACTGGGTGAAGCAACGGTTCGATATC
This sequence comes from uncultured Desulfobacteraceae bacterium, assembly GCA_964459445.1. Lineage (GTDB taxonomy): Bacteria > Desulfobacterota > DSM-4660 > Desulfatiglandales > HGW-15 > CAYWMP01. The sequence continues at coordinate 13,173 of CAYWMP010000112.1, read as the reverse complement.
TTATTGATAGGGGGGCGAAAGCTGCTATCTTTGATCTTGTAGAAGAAAGAGGAAAGGCCATAGCCGATGAATTGGACGATGCTGCGATTTTCTGTAAAATGGACGTGACTGATGAAGACAGCGTTCAAGCGGGCATCGATGCGACAATGGAAAATTTCGGTGCCGTGCACATTGCGGTAAACTGCGCCGGTGTCGCCACGCCGGGGAAGGTTCTGGGAAAGGAAGGACCTCTTCCCATCAAGCAGTTTAGTCAAGTGGTGCAAATCAACCTCATAGGCACCATGAACGTCATCCGGCTGGCAGCCGAGCAGATGGTGAAGAACGAACCGAACAATGATAAGGAGAGGGGCGTATTTGTGAATACCGCCTCTGTAGCCGCCTTTGAAGGACAGTATGGTCAGGCGGCCTATGCGTCCTCTAAAGCAGGCGTTGTCGGCATGACGCTTCCAATCGCTCGTGAACTTGCAGGTCAAGGCATAAGGGTCATGACGATTGCTCCCGGCCTTTTTGAGACACCCATGATGGCAGGCATGTCCGATAAAGTGAAAGAGGCCCTAATCAACATGACCGTCTTTCCACCGAGACTGGGAATCCCCATCGAATTTGCAAAGATGGTCTTACACATCGTTGAAAATCCCATGCTCAACGGTGAAACGATCAGGCTGGATGGGGCGATTAGGTTAGGGGCTCGTTGATTTCATCATCCATAGACACACATATCCAGGCATGTTGGCCGGCTGTATTTAGGAATTTTTTTTCGCAAATAGTAGACAGTAGGCAATCAGCAGTAGGCAAGGACAGATCGGAATTGGTATAGTTATTAACGATGCTGTCAATGCTTGGGGTAGCATTGTGGGATTGATTCAATCTATAACCGTTCCGCCTTCCCTTTGTTCCCCCGTTCCCTTCCGCATTTGGTGAACTAAAATGAAACCAAGGAGAATACTATGAGAGAAGTAGCAGTTTTAGGTGTGGGAATGACCAAATTCGGCATTTCCGAAAAGAGCAATTTGGAGATGTTTGCAGAAGCGGGATTTGAAGCCATTTCCAAATCAAACCTTGAACCCAAGGACATGGGTGCACTGTTCTTCGGCAATTGCCTGGGCAGTTTTGAGGAAGGCCAGTTGCACATGGCACCCTTTGCCCATGATGAGCTAGGCTTGCAGGTATCGGCTCCTGCGACCCGTTTTGAATCCGCCTGTGCGACGGGCACAGTGGCCATACGACACGCGGCCCTGCTTGTCGGCGCTGGCGTGTACGATGTTGTCATAGCAGGAGGCACTGAGCGGGCAACGAAAATGGGGACCCCACTAGCAACACGGACCTTTGCTATGGCCACCCATGCCCAATATGAGGCGATGGCCGGGCTGACCTTTCCCGGCGTGTTCGCCATGGCAGCCCATATGTATTCAGCCAAATACGGTATACCACTCAAGGAGTTAAAACAGAGTATGGCAGAGGTAGCCGTGAAAAACCATTACCACGGTTCAAAGAATCCCAAGGCCCATTTTGGAAAAATCATAGATACACAGACTGTATTGGAAAGCATGATGGTTGCAGACCCCCTTCAGCTCTATGACTGCTGCCCTTTTTCAGATGGTGCCTCAGCCGTAGTCATTGCCGATGCCAAGAGAGCAAAAGATCTCGTTGATAAGCCGATTTATATCGCAGGGTTGGGACAAGCTTCGGCGGGCCCCCTTTATCGGCAAAAGGAATTGTATCGAGTGATCGCCAGGGAGGAAGCTTCGAAGCAGTCCTATGAACAGGCCGGATTGAGCCCGAAAGATATTGATGTGGTGGAACTACATGACTGCTTTACCGTTGCGGAAATCCTGGCCCTCGAGGGCTTGGGTTTCTTTGATTTCGGAAAGGGCTATGAGGCAGCCACTAAGGGCGAGACAACCTTCAAAGGAAAGGTCGTTGTGAATCCCTCTGGCGGGTTGAAGGCCAAAGGACATCCAATCGGTGCAACCGGGGCCGCTCAAGTAACAGAAATCGTCGAACAGCTCCGTGGAGAATGCGGAGACCGGCAAGTTGAAGGTGCAAAGGTCGGCATGGTAGATACCCTTGGCGGTGATTTCGGCACATTATGCAACATCATATTAAGGAGTTGATAATGCAATATCCATTAACGTTTGAACAATATCAGGAAGGCCTGAGGGAAGGTCGATTCTTGGGTCTGAAATGTCAGAAATGTAACACCCACATATTTCCATCCCAGGGCACTTGCACGAGCTGCGGCAGCGAATCTCTCGAAAAGACAGAACTTAAAGGGAGTGGGACCGTTCGTTCATTTACGGTCATCCGGGTGGCCCCTGAAGGCCTGAAGCCGCCATACATTGTGGCTCTGGTTGAACTTGAAGAAGGACCATGGGTGCCCGGCAACTTATTGGGGATAAAACCGGATGAGGCGGATATGGGCCTTGTTGGGCGCGAGGTGAAACTGGGAAGCCAGGTGTACGAAGGACTTCCAGAGGCAGAAGAAGATATGCACGTCCTCGCCTTTAATTTGGTATAATAGCAACGCCGGCGGATAACTGAGTAAGACAAAGGGATGATGTCTTTATCACTCAAAATCCCTGTTGACAGCCCTTAAGGGTATCGTGTAACTGTTACTTTGTGGTGATGGATGATTTTCAATAGCTGAAATTCAATGGAAGAGGCCGACCATGGGTGTCGGCCGTTTTCCTATTAGGGCAATGAAAAATGACAGACTAGAAAAGGAGTAATGTAAATGGCCCCACAATCGAATATGGACCCTGAAGTCCTTTCCATGGTTTTTGACACCATATCCAAATTGGAAAAAGATCGGCTTCCTTTGTCAACCAAGCTTGAAATGGACCACAAGGGCGAGTTTCCCATGGAACTCATCCGTTTTATGCTTGGGCCTGACGTTGCTCTCCATCTCATATTCATTCCTGAGGAATATGGGGGACTCGGAGCCGGCACCAGGGAGGTGGCCCTGGTTTCTGAAAGAATGGCGAAGATGGATTTGGCTGTTGCAACCTCCTTTCTTGCGATATGCCTGGGGATGGATCCCATCAGGGTAGGATCTACCCAGGAACAAAAGGACAAATACATTACCAGGATTGCCGAGGAAGGGCTTATTGTGGCCTATGGGGTTACTGAGCCCGAGGCGGGTTCAAACGTTCAAGCCCTGAAGACAAAGGCGGAAAGGGTATTGGATGAAAACGGGGATATTAAGGGATACAAGATCAACGGGCAAAAGCAGTTCATCACGAACGGCGGCGTTGCGGACCTTTACACCATACTGGCGGCTACACCCGAGGGTCCCTCCTTTTTTATCGTGGAAGCAGGCGCCGAGGGATTAAATCCGGGAAAGCATGAAGACAAACATGGCATAAGGGCTTCGGATACCGCTCCTTTGAGCCTGGAGGATCTCTATGTTCCCGTGGAGAACCTGGTGGGAGGGGTTGAGGGTCAAGGTTTGAAACAGGCCAATGAAGTCTTCGGATACACCAGGCTCATGGTAGCTACCTTCGGTCTCGGAGGGGGAATGGCTTCCCTTGAAAGGGCCATCGCCTATTCTAAGGAAAGGGTGCAGTTCGGAACAACCCTCTCAAAGAAACAGGGATATACCCATAAACTCCTTGTGCCTCATGCTGTGCAGTTGGAGGCTGCGCGGGCCTACATCGAAAAAACGGCATCGAGACTGGATGGCGAAGAAGAGGACCTCCAGGTGGAGGGGTCCATTGCCAAATATTTTGCCACCGAGGCCGGTGATGCCATGGCAAATGATGGTATTCAAGCCTTTGGCGGATACGGATATACACGGGAATTCGAAGTGGAGAAGATAAAGCGTGATGTCAAAATACTCCCTTTATATGAGGGAACCAGCGAGATACAACGAAACATCATCTCGGTATTCCGCATGCGTGAAACCGTGCGTTCAAAGGGGGGATTCTATTCGGATATGGCCGATAGGGTCGAAAAATTACCGGAAGATTCAGGCGCATTATTTCTAGCCAATGCCATACGGGTCATGAACGATGTTCTCCTCAGTGCACGGAAGATGAAGTTGACACGATCTCAATATGTCTTGTTTTTACTTGCGGACATGATGACCTGGTGCGAAATTGCTGAAACTCTTTGCGAGAAGGCTGACGATTATCAAGGGAAAGATCATACGCCCGAGTTCATGAAAGCGGCGGCGCGTCTATTTGTGAGGGAAGCCGTTGAAAAAGTCTATCTCAACGGTCTCAAGATTGCTCAGGGGTGTGGACAGGCTGCGCCGGACCTTGCAGAAAACCTCCACGCCCTCGACATGGGACATGTCCTAGGTGGGAATCTGGAAGACATGGATTTCGTTGCTGCCGAACTGGTAAAATGATTTCTGTTGAATCGTTGAGCTGTCAAACAGGCAAGAATCCATTTGTTTCATTTTCAGTTAAGAAAAGGTTGGTCTTTGCTCGTCATCAAGAAAGGTTCGCTTGGCCTATGATTCTCAACTTGTTTATTACTCAACCACTCAACTACTCGCCCTTTCTACAAAACATCTTATGACATCCAAGAGACGGTATTCCCAACGAACCAGGGGAAACGCTCCCAGGAAGGGACGCCAAGGTCGCGCCAAAGCGCTTTTCGAAGGACCGCGAATTGATCCGCAACTCAAGAAAACCTTCAGCAAAATAGGCATCCCAGAGGCCAGTCCATTCATACCCGATCCCTTTCAGATCGAAGCCCTCGACAAAATAAAGAAAAATGATGTGCTGGTGAGTGCACCGACGGGTTCGGGCAAAACCTGGATAGCGTCCCAGGCCATATCCGACTATCTATCTAGGGGATTGAGAACCTGGTACGCTTCGCCTCTCAAGGCCCTCTCCAATTCCATTTACCAGGAATTCCGCAATGAATTCGGCTCTTCGATTTGCGGCATCCTCACGGGAGACAGGAAAGAAAATCCGGACGCCCCAATTATTGTCGGCACCACCGAGATCCTCCGCAACCAGCTTTATGACGCCATGCATGAAGGAACCAGCATCAACGCTGACCTTGTCGTATTGGATGAAGCCCATTACCTCAGCGATCCTGATAGAGGCGTGGTCTGGGAAGAGGTCCTCATTTATCTAAGTTCAAGAGTGAGATTGCTGCTTTTATCCGCCACCATCTCCAACGCCGAAGAGATCCTTTCCTGGCTGGAGAAAATTAGGGATCGCAGCGGTCGTGTAGTTCGATCCGACGAACGACCGGTTTCCCTTGAGATGCTATTTATCTTTCCGGACGGTTTACTTTCTCTCCTGGCAGGAAGAAAGGCCTTGGTACCAAAGGTCAAAAAATTCGTAGCTTCCCACAAAGGACGCAGTCGCCAGAGGAGAGGCGTTGGAAAACTCAATTTCGATGGAATTATAAAGTGCTTGAGGGAGTTCGATCTCCTGCCCGCAATCTTTTTTTTAAAGTCAAGAAAGGATTGCGATCGTGCCCTTCAATCCTTGACGCTTTCAAAACAGCCCTTTGATACCAGAAATCGACTCAAAAGGGAGGTAAGATCATTTTTGAGCAAATACCCCCATTTGGAAAACCACAAGCAAATCAGATCACTCATAGATTCGAGGGTAGGGGCCCACCACGCCGGCCAACTCCCCTATTGGAAGGTCCTTGTAGAGCAAATGATGAACAAAGGCTATCTGGATGCCATTTTCTCCACATCTACAGTCGCGGCAGGGGTGAATTTCCCGGCACGTACCGTGGCCCTGGTGCAAAGCGATAAATATGATGGCCGAGAATTTACCGATCTGACGGCGACGGATCTCCATCAGATGACGGGTCGCGCTGGGAGACGCGGTAAGGACAATATCGGCTTCGCACTGGTCATTCCGGGGCTCCACCAGGATCCACAACTCATCTATGAACTCAGGGATTCCAAGCCTGAACCCCTGATGAGCCAGATCAATATCAACTTCTCTATGACCCTGAACCTCCTGCTTTCCCACACCCCAAATGAAGTAAGGGCTCTACTGGAAAGGTCCTTTGCCTCCTATCAAGAAAAAAGGCATGGATCGGTTCTCGAAAAGAAATGGCAAGCTATGGCAGAGATCCTAAGGGATGAGATACCACAGGGAATGTGTGACATAAGCGACCCCTATGAGATACTTGAAAACGTCCAGAAGCGCGCCGAACTTTTAAAGGAGGCCAAACAACTTTCAAAGGGGATACGCAAAGAAAAACGGCTGAGCACTTTCAAAGAGTATCTCAAACCCGGAAGACTTTTTCTTCATAAAAACCGAGGCGTTTATATCACTTTCCATACCTATGAGGAGAACGGTCGATTCATTAGCGCTGCCTATGATATCAGAAAAAAAATTCGCTCTCGAAGAAGGAAAGGGTTTAAACCGAAAAAAGTCGATTTTGACCAGATACGAGCCCTCTATGATTATCGCCTGAGACTCCCGGAAGACTATTCAATCGACCGGCTGCAGATCCTGTTTGACTCCATTGACCTGGAATCCCTGGAGATCCTCCACATGGAGCCATCGGTGAATGGACCGAACTCCGAAGAGCAAAGGCACATAAAAGACCGATTAAAACTTCTCCCATGCGATGAATGCGAACATCTAAAGGATTGCCACACCCTGAGAAACAGAGAGCTCAAAAGAATATTGAAAAGTTTCCGCTCATTGGCCTTTGACATGGAAGGGTTAGGGGGAGGATTATGGGTAAGTTTTAAGAGGCACCTCAGATTCTTAAAGGATCACGGTTTTATAGGGGCAGATGATCAATTGACCCGAGATGGTGTTTGGGCCTCAAAACTTCGACTGGATCACCCGCTTCTCATCGCGGAAGCTATAAGAAAAGGGGGTTTTCAGGAGACGCTTCCCGAACTCCTGGCAGCAGGTATCGCACCCTTTGTGTGGGATAGATCTCAAGATATGGAATTCAAAATCCAGGGTCCCATAAACTTGAAGGAATGTGAAAGCGTCTTCTATAGGATACTTGAGAAAATTGCGGATATTAGATCATGGAAAACAAAGAGGGGATTTGAAAATCCAAATATCATGTTTTGGCCGGCGGCGGCTCTTTTCATGTGGGCAAAGGGGGTTCCCTGGGAAAAGCTTTTGTTTTTTATCCCTATTGATGAGGGTGATATGGCCTCACTCATCATGAGGACGGCAGATCATCTCAGACAAGTGACAAACCTAAAGGAAACCCATCCGGAGCTGGCCGATTCCGCAAAAACAGCCATTGAACAGATTATGAGGGAACCGGTATTCATAGAATAGCAGGCAGGGCAATGAAAAACGCCTACCTGCTGTTCTGAAAAATATTAAAAATCTTCGAAATCGTCCTTGTCCCGGTCAAAAGGAATCACCTGTTCCGGATCCGATTCATTTTTAAAGGTCGAATCGGTTTTGTCGGAGCGAAATTTTTGCGAGACCTTGTTAAAGGTAGCTAACAGGGCGCCTTTTGAACCTTGTTCATCATTGCCAACTGAAGGGCCTTCTCTTTGCTCAGTTATGCTCGAACCTTTTTTCCTTCCAACCAGCAAAACCAGCTCTTCAACAATCCCATTCATGTCTGACGATTGCTTTTTGAGAACATGGGATGAAGAAGCGGATTCCTCGGCACTAGCGGAAGTCTGCTGGGTTACCTTGTCCATTTCAACGACTGCCCTGTTAATCTGTTCAATCCCATCGGCCTGCTCCCGGGAGGCCGCAGCGATTTCACTGGTCAACTCACTCACCTTATCGCTGTTTGTGGATACTTCTCCGAAGGCTTCACCCGTTTGATTGACCAAACCCGTGCCATCCTTCACTTTGGCGATGGTCGATTCTATGAGGCGGGCCGTGTCTTTGGCTGCGTCAGCAGCGCGCATGGCAAGGTTTCTTACTTCGTCGGCTACCACTGCAAACCCTGCGCCCGCTTCCCCAGCCCGGGCCGCTTCCACTGCCGCGTTGAGTGCCAACAGATTGGTTTGAAAAGCTATTTCATCGATGGTTTTGACAATTTTGGACGTTTCTTCGCTTGCACCGGATATATCTTCCATGGAAGTTGTCAATCGTGTCATGGACTCATTGGCATTATCAACAATGCGACTGGCATCATTGGTGAGTTGATCCGCCTGTTCCGCATTGTCCGCATTTTGTTTGGTCATTGAAGACATTTCTTCAAGGGATGAAGAGGTCTCTTCTAAGGACGCGGCCTGTTCGGAAGCCCCTTCCGCGAGACTCTGACTTGAACCCGATAGTTCATCCGACGCCATTGAAACGTTGTGAGCGGCATCGGTGAGCGATGTGATAATTCCGTTAATAGGTTTAGTCAGTTTTTTTGAAAAACCAATAACAAAGGGGATAATCAAGAGGATACATCCTAGATAAACCAACGTGAGAAGTCGAATCATCTGCCAGGTGTTTGCTTTGACTTTGGCTTTAGAATCAAGTGCAGTGATTGCTCCTACAAACTCCTTGCCACTGAAAATTGGAAGCACACACTGAAAGTAACTGTTTTCTGCGACCTTTATTTCATCTAAGCGGAGTTTTTGATTGTTGAGATTCCATGCTCCATCAGTACGCTGAAATTGGCTCAGGTCGATGGTCTTGTAATCTTTCAGATCGCCGGCCTTGAACCCACCTTTTGTGAATAGATTAACTTTCATGCCGGTTAATTTTGCCATGGTTGATGCAAAACCTTTATCAAGCTTTCGAACAGCCACGACAAAACCAACCTGTTTCTTTTCCATTTGTTCCGTGTTTTTGTTATAGGCGAGACCAACCACGGGAGCATAGGAGATCAGGCATAAATCATCTCCGATTTGATCAAAAAAGGAATGTTCTTTCTTTGGAATCATCCCTTTGAATTTTAATTCAAAGCCTGCATTGTCCAGGGTATCAGATTCCTTCCACATGTCCGTGTTCAACGGATACATCATTAATTCTTGGCGCGGCGAGCCACTAGGATTGACGATTCGACAATTTTGAACCATTATGAAGCATCTTTTTTCTGTGCAATATCAACAATTTGTCCCCCGGTCATTTTAGAAAGGTTTCCGGGAGTCAGTTTGAATACTGCATGGGGTGTGCCGGCAGCCGCCCAGATCTCATCGTATTTGAAAAGGTCCTCATCGAGGTAGATCTCCAAGGGTTCTAAATGGCCAAGAGGTGGAATACCGCCTATGGCAAAGCCGGTTCTTAGACGCACATAATCCGCATCCCCCTTCTTGACCGGCTCTGAAACAAGCGCTTTCAATTTCTTTTCATTGACGCGATTTGAGCCGCTGGCCACAACGAGGATAGGCTTATCCGTTTGTTTTCCCTTGAATACAAGGGATTTTGCGATTTGATCCACTTTGCAACCGACAGCTTCTGCGGCCTCAACCGCCGTCCGGGTTGAACCGGGCAACTCAACCACTTTACAATCTAACCCAAGGGCATCAAGGGCGTGCTGAACCCGTTGGGCACTCTCCCGAAGTCCTGATTCATTCATCGTGTATCAACCCTCCGCTAATAAATAGTGCGACCTTTGCAAAACGCCCCCTTTTGCCCAATCTCTACTTCAGACTTGGATTTCAATCCTCAAAATACTTTGAGTATTCCTGTGGTTAAAATCCTCGACGACCTTGACCTTGGACAAAATTGAGCATTTTGTAAAGGTCTCATAGAGGTATCTTGGTCCAATGATTTTTATCATTCTCCCTATACCGGCAGACACAAGGATCTGCGACGCCGATAATAGTGAGGCCTAGCGCTTTAAGCAAGCACAACTTAAACCCCATTTCTTGTACGGGACCATTGATTTTAGTCTATATTGGGGGTTAATGAATGCATCGGAAATGGCCGGAATCCTGGCTATCACAAACAATTTTGCATTGACAGGATCGGCACTTATGTTCTATTGCGCAAAGAGCCTGTTCCAAGGAGGATGTGAAAACAATTGAAAAGAGGCAAAGCAATATGACGAAAAGAATGAGCAAACCATTAATCGGTATTACCAGTAGTTCTGGAAAATTCCCCGATTGGGGAGAACGCAGCCCGGGCCATATTATCGATTTTGTCCACCGCGATTATTCGCACGCCGTTGAAGTAGCAGGAGGCATCCCCATACTCATCCCTGTTATGAAAAATCTTGAAACCGCAAAAGACCTATTTTCCCATTTGGACGGCCTGCTCTTGCCCGGCGGGCAGGATGTTTCCCCCCGCGTTTATGGGGAGGAACCGATCGTGGGCATTAAGGAAATGGATTATCATCGAGACCTCATGGAAATCGAAATCGTGAAAAAAGGGGAAGGGGCGGGGTTGCCTATTCTCGGGATATGTCGTGGCATTCAACTATTGAATGTCGCTTTTGGAGGAACCCTTTACCAGGACATCTATAAACAGATGCCGGGCTGTCTTGATCACAGTCCGAAAGCGAGTAAAAAGATCAATACGCACAAGGTACATGTGTTGAAGCCGTCCAGGCTCTACGGAATGGTAGAAAAAGAAATGATTTGGGTGAATAGTCAACATCATCAGGCAATCAAGGACATCTCTGATTCTCTTGTTGTTACAGCAAAGGCCGGCGACGGCATTATAGAGGCCATCGAAGGGCTCGATTACCCTTATCTGATCGGCGTTCAATGGCACCCGGAAGGAACTTGGCATCATGATGAGGTGTCCATGTCCATCTTTTCATCCCTGGTCAAGGCAGCCAAGAAATATGCCGAATCCCATCACCGCAGCCCTTCATTTTAACTTCTTTTTCTTTTTTGGTTTTTTGGGTGGTAGTGATTTCGCGTAGATCAGGGATTTTTCCAGCCATACATGGAGTTTTTTCTTGGAATTGAGAATGGATTCGGGCACTACCACGTATTCCCGCATAACACGTCCCGGCATGGGTTCAAAGGGTTTTGTCCCCTTGAGTTTCAGCAATTTCGTGCGTTCATCTTCCCCAAGCCTCAAAATCATATTTTCCTGGTGAAGCCCGGTAAACATCTGCCCATTGATAAAAGAACAGGGATAGCCAAACATCTTGCGCTTTTCTGCCTCCGGAAATGATTCAATGGCCTTTTCAAATTTCAGCACCAGCTCATCAGGTGCGGGGCGCCACTTCATCTTAGGTTTGGATTCCTTTTTCTTTGGCATGTTCTGGTTCCTCCCCTCTTAGACTAAAGTAATCGACCAAACAGATGTTTTGTCTATCGAGCATTGAAATCAATTACAAGATTTAAATAAAAGAAAAGATAAAGGAAATTTGTGTTGAGGAAATATCGGATCTTTCAAGGGGGTTGGAACGAAAGAACAACAAAGAAAAGCTTAAGCGCTACTTTCAGCCCTGTTGGTACACAGCAGGCCGCTGAGCCCGATGAGTAGGATTCCCAACATAAGAGTCCATGGGAACCAAAGGCGAGGAAATCCGATCAGGGTAATCCCGCCGATGAAAAGAATGAATAGGAACCAAACCGAGTTAAATTGTTTCATCATAATCAATCTACGTTCAGATTTTTGGCATGAGAGATATTTGTTGGCTTTATGTGATTTGGTTAAGCCTAAAATTCTCAGCCTCGAAAACGAAGCGCCATCATATACATCGGCATAAATCAGCAAAAGCTTTAGAGGAGAAATGAGGCTTTTTGAGGCAGAATAAAGGCGGGAGAAAAGATTATTCCCCCGCCTTTGAGAGATAAACAATAATGTCGGGCGGGCAGTTAATTGTGGAGATAGATGTTTTTCAAAAAACTGCTAATCGCTATTTTTCATTTGCAGACTGAAGCAAAGCGTGCAGGAGGACATTGGTCCCGGCTTCGCAGTCCTCCCATCGTGTGTTTTCGACCTCAACATGGCTTCTGCCCCCGATGCTTGGCACAAAAATCATGGCCGTTGGCGCCACTTGGTTCATGTAGCTGGCGTCATGCCCAGCGCCGCTGACCATGCGGTTAGCCGAATAATCGAGAGCGTCGGCGGTTTTATAAATCCTGTCGACCAACCTTTCATCAAAGGGAGAATGTTCCACCCGCCACGTTTCTTCGATCCGGATCGGACATCCCCTCATGGCGGCAATATTTTCGAAATCATTCCGCACGTCTTCCCAGGCCCGAATCGCCAGTTCATCATCCCAAGAGCGAATATCCACCGTGAAATGAACCCGATCCGGGATGATATTTCTGGAGTTTGGATAGTTTTGTATTTCACCTACGGTCGCAACCATGTTGCCTCCCATTTTATCCGGGAGCTGGTTTACCTTGAGGATCATCTCGGCTGCAGCACATAGGGCATCATGTCGACCTTCCATGGGTGTAGGGCCGACCTGGTTTGCCTCGCCCTCCAGATAGATATCGTACCAGTGGAGGCACAGGATTCCCTTGGGGATCCCAATGGTCTTTTGTTCACGCTCAAGAACAGGGCCCTGTTCGATGTGATATTCATAATAGGCGTGAACGGGCCATTTCTTTGCAGGCACGGTTCCCCGATAGCCTATGCGCTCTAACTCATCAACGAATCGATTTCCCTTTATGTCAGTCCGCTCATACACCCAGTCACGCTCAAGGGCGCCCGCCCACACGCCGGATGCAACCATGGCCGGAGCAAAGCGGGAGCCTTCCTCATTGGTCCAATCGACAATGATGATGGGTCGTTCTGTCTCGATCCCATTCTCGTGTATCGTCCGAAAGGCCTCAAGGGCGCCCATCACCCCGAGTATGCCGTCAAAGCGCCCCCCTTTGGGCTGAGAATCTATATGAGAACCGGTCATAACAGGGGGTAGGTTCTCATTCTTTCCTGGGCGCTTTCCGAAAATGTTTCCCATCTCATCAATGGTGATTTCAAGATCGAGTTCTTTGAGCCATGTGACAAAAAGATTCCTGGCCTCTTTGTCTTCATCCGTCAGCGTGAGTCTTTGCACACCGCCCCCCGGTGTTGCCCCGATCTTCGCCATTTCTTCCAGAGTGCTTCGCAGGCGATCACCGTTTACTCTTAACTCCTTGATATCCATAACTGTGCCTCCTCCGTTCGCAACTTGGTGCTCTATTTTTAATTGCTATGACATTTCTTCAAAGGCTTCATCCCTCCCAACACCACACCCATGATAGGGCAGGGCAAATCGGCTTCGTAAATTTCTCATCTTATTTATTCCACGACCGTTTCCCAGGACCCCGGCTCACCGTAGTTCGCGGAACGGTATATTCCGGAACTGGCAACGGCGAAAACATATCGTCCGTCACTACTACACTCAATCCCAACCCCA
>CAYWMP010000111.1:14546-19764 GCA_964459445.1 uncultured Desulfobacteraceae bacterium | reverse complement strand
TACGCCTATAATCCCTGTTGGCCCTCACATCAGAGATGGGCTTGGCCTCCTTGGATGCTTGAATCCCTGCCTTTTCGAGGAGGGCCTGGGTTATTCGATTTCCTCTAATCAGTTTTTCCGTCTTTGATGCACGCTTCGGCGTAGGGGCAACAGCACCCAGACAAAGCCGCACATCCCGACACTTTGTTCCATTCAGATGAACCATGGCCCCAACCCCAACCGCAGAAATGTCCACCTTTCCCCTGGCAGACAGGTGCTGGTAGGAGGCTCCTGAATTGGGTGGGGGCGGCGGCACGGTGATCGAAGTGAGGACCTCCCCCTGTTTGATAGCCGTCATGCCGGGGCCCAAGAAGAATTGATCCAATTGAAGACGCCTTTCTCCCTCCGGACCCATCAGCGTTACTTCGGCGTCGAGGGCAATGAGCGCGGGTGCGTTGTCGGCAGAGGGCGCGGCGTTACATAGATTGCCCGCCAGCGTGCCCATATTCCTTATCTGGACGTTGGCTGTTTCGCCGGCAGCGTAAGCGACGGCAGGGTAATTCCTCTTGATGGCGGGATTGGAAGCAACATCGGAGAGCAAGGCCATCGCGCCGATCTTAAGTCCTGTTTTCTTGCTAAATCTGATCTGATCAAGGCCCTTTATCCCTTTTATCCCTATGACCGCCCTGGGATTGACCGTCCGGTGGTTGACCTTGACCATGAGATCCGTTCCGCCAGCAAGCACATAGGATTCGTCGCCTTTTTCGGAAAGAAGCCGACAGGCTTCTTGGAGGGTCTCCGGTGCGTAGAATTCAAATTTTGGTCTAGCCATGTTTTTTACCTCTTTAAATGCGTTGCGATTTTAGACAGGATAACAGGATTGACTTGATGTTTTTTCCTGTTGATCACTTCATTCAGATCCTCGGTTCAAACTTGGTTTCAAGAAACCACTTAAACGCTTACAGTTTTTCAGGTTCTGCATTCAGGATTCCGCGTCGAAGTAGATCTTCTAACCATAAAACTTTGAACTCAGAGTCTTGAATCATTTCGATTTTATGAATTGATACCCAGATAAAAGCCATCGCGCCAGTTTGACAGAATCCCCTCAAAGACCAGCCCATCTTCACAGGATCAGATCAGGCCTTGATCGTTCGCTCTATCTCCACTTTCTATCGATGATATTCTTGGGATTTACTGGATGAACATCGTGTCCATCCTGTTATCTTGTCAAAGTTTTTCCACTTGTTTCTCTCATCTTTTCTGCTGCGGCGGAAATTGCCTCAACGATCTTGTTGTAGCCCGTGCATCGGCAAAGATTGCCGGATAGGGATGCCCTGATATCCGCCTCGCTGGGGGACGGTTCGTTTTTCAGTAGATATAGGGCCGAAAGTTCCATGCCGGCCGTACAGTAGCCGCACTGTATTGCGCCCTTCTCGATGAATGCCTCCTGAATGGGGTGCAGTTCCTCGCCCGAAGGGGCCAGGCCTTCGACCGTTAAGATATCTTTGCCGTTCGCCTCAACGGCCAGGGTGAGGCATGAACTCACAGTCTTTCCGTTCAGGAGCACGGTGCATGCGCCGCAGTCTCCCGACCCGCAACCCAATTTTGTCCCTGTGAGATTAAGGTCTTCTCGCAGGACCTCATTCAACGTGCGCCAGGGATCGACAGCGATGGAGTAGTCATCTCCGTTCACCTTAAAATTGATGTGATGCTTCATTTCTAATGCGTACCTCCTTGCTTCAAAATGCCTTGAACTGCACAGGTTATCAGGTTCAGCGTTCAAGGTTGGTCTATTTTGACTCTTCTTATCTCACCTCTAAAACCTTGAACCTTATTTCTTACAAATGCCTTTTTCCAATATCCGAAAGGCCAGGTCCCAGGTCATTTCATGGTGTGTCTTGCGGGACATGGCCTCTTTGCTGTTTTCAAGGTGGATGATACCGAGAAAGGATGTCCACACAAACTCCGCAAGAGTCTTTGCGTTGCACTCCATAAAATATCCCTTCTTAATGCCGTAATCCATAATTTTGCACAGTAGTTCATAGTTTCTTGAGCCTGAGCGGTCAAACAAGTCCCTGAGATTGTCGGGCAGTCTTCTCAGCATTTCCCCCTGGTGGAAATAGAGCGTGGCACTGAAGGCGACGGGATCTCTCTTATAGAATTTTTGGAATTGCCGCCACAACTCTTTTATCAAATTGTCTTTTATACTCTCTCGTTCCCCATAGAGTTCTTCCAGAAGATTTCCGAAATAGTCGGAATGGGAAACGATGGCATTGACGAAAATTTCGTCCTTGGTCTTGAAATAGAGATAGAGAGTCGCCCTGCTGAGTTCGGCTTTGTCTGCGATTTTTTCCATGGTTGCCGCATGGTATCCCTCTTCTTTGTATACCGCTATGGCCGCCCGCAGAATGGAGTCCCTTCGTTCGTTCTTCTCTCTTTTTCGTCGCTCTTCGATGCCCATTAAACAATTCGTCTATTTATAAAACGCAATGTTTATAGATTAGGCATGACGTCTAGTTAAAAGTCAATAGATTTTTAGGATCTTGGTATTTTCCCCTCCCAAAAGAATTGATATTGAAAATTAATTGTGTTATCCAAATGACCCTACTATTTGTCAAACAATTAGCCTATTTATAGGTCAATGAACATTCACCAAAGGGGGGTAAGAGATGACTGCAAAACTGATTAAGGGAACAGAAATCCGAGAAGAAATACTTAAAGAGATCGGGGAAGAGGTCAATAAGATCAAGGAGGAACATAGTGTTGTTCCCGGACTCGTGACCATTCTTGTGGGGGAGAATCCCGCATCCATTTCCTATGTGACCGCAAAGATACGAACTGCGAAGGAGTTGGGGTTCAACGAAATACAGGATAATCAACCGGAGGATTTGAGTGAAGAGGACCTTTTGGCCCTCGTCGACAAGTACAATAAGGATGATTCGATTCACGGCATTTTGGTCCAGCTTCCGCTTCCTAAACACGTGGATGAGAAAAAGGTTCTCAATGCCATAGATCCTGATAAAGACGTAGACGGATTTCATCCGGTTAATGTGGGGCGACTCATGATCGGTGGTTCGGAAGTCAAATTTCCGCCTTGTACGCCTGCCGGAATCCAGGAAATGATCGTACGCGCCGGCGTCGAGACGAGCGGCGCTGAGGTGGTGGTCGTCGGACGATCCAATATCGTGGGCAAGCCCATTGCCAATATGATGCTGCAAAAGGCCGACGGCGCTAATGCGACTGTGACTATCGTACACACCCGCACTAAAGACCTTGCTTCTCACTGCAAGCGAGCGGATATTCTCGTCGTTGCAGCCGGCGTGCCCGATTTGGTTAAACCCGAATGGATCAAAGAGGGCGCCTGCGTCATCGATGTTGGGGTCAATCGGGTCGGTGAAAAAATAAGCGAAAAGACAGGCAAAAAGATAGCCATTCTCAAGGGTGATGTTGATTTTGATGCAGCCAAAGAAATAGCAGGATATATCACGCCTGTCCCGGGCGGTGTAGGCCCCATGACCATTACCATGCTCATGAAGAATACCCTCAAATCTTTAAAATTTAGTTTAGGTATTGCATAAAGTCCAACACTGACGGCTTATCAAAAAAGGGGTTGCACCTCCTCGAGGTGCAATCCCTTTTAATGTCACGTCTCTAAATTTCAAATTTCCCTTCGCCGGGTTTATGGCTTTCGCCTGTCAGTCCTGCTCTGAGTGGGATTTAGAGCTCTTTAGGTTTTGAATATCGAATATTGAACAAGGAATTTCGAACCGCAGAAGTTTTGGAAAGAAAAACCAAAGCCTTTCATTCCGTGTTTTTGTTTTGAATTTAAAAAAAGGGATTTGAATATTGGATTCTAGTGCGGCTGGTCTATCCTTAGTTGGCAAGCGGTATTAAGATTAAAGGTTGCTGTTTAACCTGATGGCAGACCGTCACTCAACCCTTCTGGTCATCATCTATCTTTGGGATAGGGAATTTGAAAAATTGAATCCCCTCATCCTTCATTGTCTTTTCCTCTTCATCCGTTGCGGACCCCTTGATGTTTCTTTTCTCTGATACACCATAGTGTATTTTGAGTGCCTCTTTCGTGAAGTCGGTTCCTACATCTTCGAAGTTCTTGTTGACATAGTCAACGACTTCCATGGCCAGTCTGCGATAGTCTATAGCCTCCGTCATGTCGCCGCCAACCGGCTTTGGCGACGTCGTTTTGACTTTGATCGGGGACAATACCTTTCTTACATTAGTGCCGTCACAAAAAGGACAGTTTACCAATTTTTGGGCGACTTGTTCCTCGAAAGCCTCATTGCTCTGAAACCAGCCTTCAAAAAGGTGTCCGTTGGAGCATTCAAGATCAAAAGCTATCATACAATCTCCCTATTATTCTGCGTAAAGTACAGCCAAAATCTTAGTCGTTTTATCGCCGTGGCATTTCACAAGATGGGGGACCGTGGAGTCGTAATAGATCGAATCGCCAGGCTCAAGGATGTGTATCTCCTCTTGAAGGCGAACCTCCATTTGACCCTGCAACACAAAGATAAATTCCTGGCCGTCATGGGCCGATCTCTCTTCTTCGGTGTGGGCCGGCTCAAGGGTTACGAGGAATGGTTCCATGTGGCGGTCTTTCTTATGCGGCGCAAGTGATTCGTACTCATACCCGTAATGCTTTCCTGTCTCAGCATCGTATCTGGATACCACTTTTCGATCTTTTCGATGGACGATCGTATATGGCCTGTCCTGATCCCCCGATATGAAATATCCCATCTTCATATCGAGAGCCTTGGCGAGCTTGATTACCGTTCCCAGAGGAGCAGCGACTTTTCCCTCTTCGATTTGGGCAAGGAAATCAGTTTTAATATCCGTTCGTTGCGATATGTCCTTGAGGCTCAATCCCTTTTTTTCCCTCACCATCTTTACCCGTTCACCTACGTTGGCTTCGATGTGTTCCAGTTCGGGTTCCTGCCCGATGCTCTCCATGAAGTTAGTTTCTTCTTCACCCCCTGCGAACTGCTCACTGATTTCTGAAAGGAAATCACTGTAGGCGTCCGGTTGAGTTTTCTTGATATCTTCCTTTGTCATGACTCTCTTCCTGTGTATGGAATTTAGAAACGATTTAGTCTAGGGCATGCCCCAAAAAGTAGTTCTTTTCTTATAATGCAGATCCCGTACCACTTTTAAAAACGGCCAATTACCGTTACCATCTTGGCATATAGAAGGTCA
This sequence comes from uncultured Desulfobacteraceae bacterium, assembly GCA_964459445.1. GTDB lineage: Bacteria > Desulfobacterota > DSM-4660 > Desulfatiglandales > HGW-15 > CAYWMP01. The sequence goes on along the minus strand of CAYWMP010000111.1, from coordinate 14,571 downwards.
AGGGCCGGAGGTTAGGGTCATTTTA
>CAYWMP010000111.1:0-14446 GCA_964459445.1 uncultured Desulfobacteraceae bacterium | reverse complement strand
AGTATCATTCTTCCAGAACAAAGATGACTTCCAATCTAACACGAAATTCACTGATCTTGCCCTCATCAACTGAAACACGCTGCTCAATAATCCGAAGGCCTGTAATGTTCCTCAGGGTCTTGTTGGCCCTTTCAAAGCCCACCTTAATGGCTTCTTCAAAACTTATTGGAGACCCTGCAATGACCTCTGAGACCCTTGCTACTCGCTCCATGGACTACCTCCTATTCGCAATCCCAATTCCTTGACACCTAAAATGTCGATCACTATGATGCATCGAAGTGCTCCTGAAAGCTAAACAATAAGGTCCTAAAAATCAATGAATTTCTCTACAGAATGGTTTAGGTATTCGGGTATAGAGGGTGGATTCCATGCGTGAAGGACAATATATGGTCGATGACCTGACAATCAAGGATAGCTGGAGAATGCTCCTCATCATGGCCGAGTTCGTGGAAGGCTTCGAAATATTGCCCGATATCTCCCCGGCAGTGAGCGTCTTTGGATCAGCTCGCAGTCATAGAAACAGTGTCGCCTATAGGATGACTGAGAAGCTGGCCCGACAATTGGTTGAGAATGGTTTTAATGTGATTTCGGGGGGAGGACCGGGGGTTATGGAGGCCGCGAACAAAGGGGCTGCCGAGGCCGGAGGCAAATCGGTGGGCCTCCACATCCATCTGCCCGGTGAATCACAACCCAATAAGTATGCGAATATCATGCTGGACTATAAATATTTTTTTATTAGGAAGGTCATGTTCGTCAAGTATGCGGTGGCCTATGTTATCATGCCCGGTGGGTTTGGAACCCTCGACGAACTTTTTGAATCGCTTACATTGATTCAAATAAAAAAGATCAAGCCATTTCCTGTCGTCCTCATGGATTCTAAATATTGGAAGGGTCTCATGGAATGGATAAAAGGGACCCTGGTCAAGGAAAAGTCCATCTCTGAAGAGGACCTCGATATCTTTAGCATCGTGGACACCCCGGAAGAGGCCGTATCAATAATAAAGCGGAGGGTAATCATCTAACCTTGAATGGTGATGATCTGCACATGCTGGAACAGAGGGCCCTCGGCTACGGTATAGCCCTTTCCCGAGAACATTTGGATCTCCTCGGTTTGTATCTTGATGAATTATGGGATTGGAACCGTAAAATCAACCTCATCGGATTCTCCGACCGGAAGAGGATCGTTACAGAACTCCTCCTTGATTCGCTTATTCCTACACCCCATCTTCCACAAAAAGGTCTGATGCTGGATGTTGGTTCAGGTGCCGGATTCCCGGCAGTGCCCATCAAGATTCTCAGGCGGCAGCTCAACATCCATTTGCTGGAGCCAAACTCAAAAAAAGTGAGCTTTTTGAAACAGATTATTCGATTGCTCAACCTGGCTGATATTGAAGTCATAAGGGGGAGGATAGAAGAGGACCAGGAAAAACTGAGTCAGACTGCGTATAACCTTATCACCACCCGCGCCCTGGCCGATATCGCTCAAATAATAAAATGGTGCGCGCCTCTTCTGGGACGAGGAGGAATATTGGTTTGTTTTTTAGGCGATCAGTCCGAAAGAAAATTGGAGGGATGCTCCCAACTTATGGAAAAGCACCAGCTAGAACTGAGGAAAAAAATACCCTACCGGTTGCCGGGAAAAAGGCGGCCCAGAACAACTGCGCTATTGTTAAAGAATGTATGAATTTTGCCTTTTTCAAATAAGCGGGGCCTCAGCAATCTCTTTTCAGGGACGAAATGCTTCAGAGCCGTGCTATATTATGTGCCAGTCAGGCGGGCGGGTGAGGGATTTGAGGCATGCAAATATCTTCTCCTGGCATAGCGTGACCATCGTTAGCCGCCCGCCATTGCAAGACAGTCTGCAAATGACAGCTTACAGAACCGAGTTCGTCCCTTCCATGAGATCCCCCGAGCCCCCTTGAATAAACAAATTTTCAAAGGGCTAAAATCATAATTAAGAACAAGTAAGTGATGGCTGAGAAAAGGGAATTTGGAGGGTTTGTCAATTGGGGGGGGGTACTTTAGCGAAAGGGTTTCTTTCTCAAACCATCAAGGATCGCACTCAGCTGGAGGTCAATATATTTGTCCAGTGTGAGCCGGTCTTTAAAGTGCCAGCCCTTAAGGATCCACATGTGCGCCATGATGATGATATTATAGGCCATCAAGTCGACATCCACATCCTTGAATACGCCCTTCTCGATGCCTTCCCTCATGATTGCCCCGAAAATCTCTGAAACCGTGACTTCTAGCTGCATTATTCTCGACTTGGAGCCTTTGTCGAGAGAACTGGATTTTTGATAGATGAGAAGGGCCTTCTCTCTTTGCCGGTCCACGACTCTGAAATAGAGTATCAGAGCAATGGCCAATTTTTCCTCCGGATCATCGACTCCCATTATTTCCTTTGTCAGGCTTTCCTGAAAGTTGCTAAGCACATCCTCCATGATCATTCGCATGATCTCGGATTTTTTCTTTACGTAATGGTAGGTCACCGGGAGGCTCACATCCGCCCTCTCCGCAATCTCCTCAATGGACGTGGCCGTGAATCCCTTTTTGGCATAGAGGATGCTGGCGGTATCTATGATTTTTCTTCTGACCTTGTCCGAGGAGGAGATCTGATCAAGAACCGTGAGTTTCCTTTTGGCAATGTCCATAAAAACGTTTCCTATGATCCCGGCGTTGAAAGAGCCATGAATAATGACAATAGAGATATTTGCGGGAATATGTCAAGCAATAAGGGATTGGGTGCTGACACCAAAATGTTGAAAAGCAGGCCTATTTTTGCCCTTGACAATCTGTTTCCTACCCATTATTCAAAAGCCCTGCTCTCATGTGCATTTCAACATGCGGCGAGCAGTGCATGATGGGTGTTCGGCCCTCTGAATTGAGGGGAACGAGTGAAAAGGGAAGGCGGTGTGATTCCGCCGCGTTGTGGCCGATGCTGTGATCCCGATGCGACGAAGCTTCATGCAACTCCGCGCAATGTTCCGGCCCCGTTATTTGCCTTGTTCCGTTAGGCAAATCAGCAGAGTCGGGTTAAAAGTCACTGTCCGGTAAAGGATGGGAAGGCGAGCGTGGGGCGGGTAAGCCAGAAGACCTGCCGATCATGATGTAGATGGTGTTGCCACAACCCCATCCGGGTCAAAGTCTGTGGTAGTGACCCGGCTGGGGTTTTTTCATTTCAAAACCCAGTCCTTTTGCCGCAGATGTTCAGTTTCGGAAAGTTCATCTTAAAAGGAAGAGGGAGGAAAGCAAAATGACTTTGGATCAAATACTTAAAAGGATTCAGCCTGTATCAGAGGAATGGTTGAGCAAGGCAAGGGAAAGACTGGACAATCTCACAAAACCCCGAGGGAGCCTCGGCGTATTGGAGGATTTGGCAGCACGATATGTGGCAATAAAAAACGAAATTCCGATTATCCTGCCGGAAAAGGAGGTGATCGTGTTCGTGGGCGACCACGATGTGGTCTCTGAAGGTGTGAGCGCTTACCCACAAGAGGTCACCGCCCTTATGGTCCGGAATTTTCTGGGGGGAGGCGCAGCCATCAATGTCTTGGCCAGAAGTGCCGGTGCAAGGGTGACGGTCATCGATATCGGGATGAAAGAGGACTTGGATTCTGCGGAGGGTCTGGTCAAGAGAAACGTGAAAAGGGCAGCGGGAAACATTGCTCAGGGCCCTGCCATGAGCAAGGAGGAAGCCGAAGGCGCCATCGGCGTCGGCATCGAAATGGCTGAACAGGCGCATGCAAATGGAGCAAGCATGATCGCCACCGGAGAAATGGGCATAGGCAATACAACCCCCTCGGCGGCTGTTTTTGCAGCACTTCTGCCTTCGGACGTTGAAACCGTCACAGGGAGAGGGACGGGTCTCGATGATCAGGGGTTTGACGATAAGGTCAAGACCATCGAAAAGGCCTTAGAAGTGAATCGGGGATCCTTGGGGGAACCCTTGTCTAGCCTTGCAGCCGTGGGAGGTCTGGAAATTGCCGGCATATGCGGTCTCTGTCTGGGGGGGGCGGCAAACAAAATGGCGGTTTTGGTTGACGGGTTTATTTCCAGTGCAGGGGCGTTGGTGGCCATGCGGCTCAATCCCCATGTGAGGGATTACCTTTTTTTCTCTCACCGTTCACTTGAGAAAGGGCATGCCACTTTTTTTAAGAAAGAGGGAATCCGGCCTATCCTGGATCTTGATCTAAGGCTTGGTGAAGGCACAGGCGCCGTACTTTCCATGCAAATTGTCGAAGATGCCATAAAGATATTCAATGAGATGGCCACATTTGAGGATGTGGGTATCACGCCGGGGGCTTAGGACACGGAACATTAGCGAATTTTGGCCTTAAAGCACCAAGCGGTGATGTCATTGGCTCGGTTGCTTCGACGATGCGATACTGGTTTCTGGATACTCGATACTGGGTAAAACAAAAAGGAAGCTTTTTCTTAAACAATCCCGCTAAGGACGAATTCTTCAACCTGCATCCAGGAACCGGCATCTGGTATCTGTTCGATATTTAAACCGGAATATGTGGAAACTTTAAACAAATTATAGGCTCACTGCTTATATAGACACCTCGTGCGCATCTGTTCTTAGAAAAACAACAGAGGATATTCGTTGATGAGAGGATTCGTCACGGCAATAAGAACCCTTACGGTTTTTCCCATACCCGGTCGGGATAGCGAGAGCTTCGCCTCTCCACTTCCCTGGTTCCCGGTGGTCGGACTGATCATAGGGGGCATCCTTTACTTCCTGGGAAAGATTTGGTTGGCGATATTCGGGGCAGGGTGGCATGGGGGTGGCGCATTGTTTCTCCTCCTGGCATCGGTTTTGTCAACGAGGGGTTTGCACCTCGACGGTTTGGCCGATTGGGCGGACTCCCTTGGAGGGAATAGGGAAAGGGGAACAAAACTTGCCATAATGAAAGATGTCCGTCTCGGCGCCTTTGGAGTGCTTGCCCTTATTCTGGTGCTGATGACAAAATGGATTGCCTTTGAACGAATCCTTTCATCAGGTTCTATCCCATGGCTTTTATTGATACACATCCTATCAAGGGGCATGATGGTTGAGCCCATCGCGACATTGCCCTATGCTAGATCTGAAGACGGCATGGCAAGACCCTTCGTGGGGGATGCCAGGGGCAGACATCGCCTAGGGGCCTTGACGGTCGCCTTTTTGTTGAGTGTCATTTTCGGTCCCCTGGGAATGGTTGCCTTCGGGTTGGCATGGACTCTAACGAAGATCCTTGCCGTTTATTATAATAGATCCTTCGGGGGCGTAACGGGCGATCTACTGGGAACCGCTAATGAGGTGATCGAGGTGGTTTTACTCATCATATGCGCCTTGTCAGGGAAGTTTATTCTATGCTACACAGGTTGGACTTGGCTCGGATTATGAACAATCAATCAAGACATCGTCACGGAGGGGTGCCTCAGTATGATCTCCACCGCTTGGACCTATCTGACCGCCCCATCCTTGATTTTAGTTTCAACTTAAACCATTTAGGCCCTCCAAATATCATTCGGGAACGATGGATGAGCATCCTCGAAGGGATTGAGAGTTATCCATCCCTTGATGGGAGCGGCGTGTCACAATATTACGTACACAGGTATGATGTCGCCCCGGAGAACGTACTGGCCGGCAATGGATCTACGGAACTCATCTATTTACTTCCTCGGGCCCTCGGATTCAAGCGTGCGGCGGTCGTTTCGCCCTCTTACAATGACTACCGGCGTGCCTCAAGCCTAAATGGAGCTGAGGTGACTCTTTACGAACTCTCCCCAGAGGACGGATTTTGTGGTGGAGACTGGGACCAACTTGCGAAGATTTTGTTAGCCAATGAGGTCCTCTGGATTGGGAATCCTAACAATCCTACAGGTTCTCTTTTCTCTCGGGAAGCGATTTCCGATCTAGCACGGGCCTTCCCACACAGAAAAATCATTGTCGATGAATCCTTTATGTCCTTTGTGGGGGATAGGGAAGAACGCAGTTTTTTGAGATCTCCCATAAGGCCAAACATCCTGGTGGTTCATTCCCTCACCAAGTTCTACGCGTTGGCAGGGATTCGGTTAGGCGGGATCATCGCCCAGGAGGATGTCATCGCCAGATTAAAGAAGTCAAAAGAACCCTGGACGGTGAACGGGTTAGCAGAAAGAATTGCGCCCTTGCTCCTTGAGTGTAAAGAATATGAGGACCAAAGCCGTGCACTCATCATGAAAGAAAACCAGAGGGTATATGAAGAATTCAAATCCTTGGAAGGCGTTTTGCCTTTCCCGCCCTCGGCGAATTTCATGCTTTGTCAGTGGCAACGGACCGATAATCTGGACGATCTTTTGAGACATCTCCTGTTGAATGGCCTCTACGTGCGTGATTGTCGGAATTTCCCAGGCCTCGGCGGGAACTACTTTCGTACTTCAATTCGATCTCCAGAAGATAACGAGAGGTTGCTTTCTGTCATTTCTTCCTTTAAAACGTGACGGCTTCGTAAAAAGTCCATCTGCGGCGTTGCGCTCATCTTTCGTCATTGCGACGTACTTTAAGTACGCCTCATTCCAAAAGACTCGCGCGCCTTACATCTGGATCTTTCCCTGTGCCGTCAATGTTATGATTTTATTGGAGATCATAAAACGGCATAGGGTCATAAAATCTACTGTGCGTCGACCGGCCTCTTCCTTTTCAAAAGAGTCCTATTTGGCAAATCATGAGTGATTTCGTTGCCATAGCCCTCCTGGCGTTCGTCCTGGACCTCCTCATGGGCGATCCTCCCTATAAATATCATCCCATTAGAATCATCGGGAGATCCATCGTGGGCCTGGAATCAGCCCTCCGAAGGATGGGCTGGAATGGGAAAGGCGGCGGGGTTTTACTTGTGCTCGTCCTGGGCATTGCCGTAACGGGCTTTTATACTGTTTTGTTCGAAGGCCTATCCCGAATCCACCTATGGCTTCCCCTCCTGTTCAATTTGTACCTCTGTTATTCCTGTTTGGCACTGGGAGACCTCCTAAACCACGTGAAACCCGTCATCCGTTATCTTGAGCAGGGCCAACTGAATCAGGCCAGAAAAGCCGTTGGAATGGTCGTGGGGCGAGATGTCGATGCGCTGGATGAGAACGGCATCGGGCGGGCAGCCGTTGAGACGCTGGCTGAAAATTTTGTTGATGGTTTTGTTTCTCCTTTGCTCTGGTATCTTTTGGGAGGCGTTTTGGCATCAATCTTGAATGTGTCAATCCTGAAGGTATCGATTTCATGTATGCTCCTGTTCAAGTTGGCGAGTACGCTGGACTCAATGGTGGGTTACAGGAATGAAAAATATACCCATTTCGGTTGGGCGGGGGCACGGCTTGACGATTTAATGAATTTCGTGCCGGCCAGGATTTCCGTGTTTCTCCTCTTTTTTGGAGCCGCAGTGAGCGGTCTTAGGCCTTTAGAGGGGCTGAAAACAGCTCTAAGGGATCGACTGAAGCACGATTCACCTAATGCAGGCCATTCCGAGAGTTTTGTGGCCGGTGCCCTGGGGGTGAGGCTCGGAGGCCCGATTAAGTATCCTAAAGGGACAAAAAATAAGCCCTGGCTGGGTGATGGACGCTCAGATGTCGGTCCGGAAACGATTTACCGAACCGGGGTGCTCGTGAGGCGGACAGGCTGGATATTGGTTATGGCATTTTTATCTGCATTTTTTGTCATTTAATGTGGGAATACCCCATAATCCATAAAAGAGATATTTTTAATAACATGAGCGTTAGAACGAAGCATGGATGGTCACTCATGATAGTTTACAATTAGTTTTGGAGTTAGCATATATATTTGCTTGACTTTTTGTGATTCTTATAATATCATGTTGACTAAATATTGTTTCGATTAAAGCAAAAGGAAAGGAGAGAGTATGGCAACTGCTAAACAAATCCAGTACAGATTGGGACAGGCTAAGAAAAAATTGGCCAAGCTTAACAAAGAAGTCTCAGCGACGAAGGGCAAAGTGAAAAAGCTAGAATCGGAGCTTAAAAAAGCTAAAGCCGCCGCTAAGAAGGCCAAGGCTAAAGCAAAGCCCAAAGCCAAGAAGAAGGCCCCTGCAAAAAAGAAGAAAAAAGCTCCCGCCAAGAAGAAGGCCAAAAAGAAGAGATAAGCACTCCTAATCGCCTAAATTCAAAAATGAATGAAACTGGGAGGGCAGACCCTTGCGGTCAGGCCCTTTTAGTTTCATTTACAGCCTTCCTTCGCCACCCAAAACCTCAGAAGAACTCTTAAAAACCCCAGTCTTTTAACTGCCTGATCATCTTCTCACGATGGCTTCCGGGCCAAAAAAATCGACCGCAGGAGGGACAGGTTCGTATAGCATCGGGATTTTCGAAAAAAACGTAATCGGGCACATTTTCTCCAACTTCCTCAGCTATGGCTTCTACTAATGGAATATTACATAAAAGGCACAGGCTGAACCATTTGGATTCGTCCAGGGCCAGGCCGACGGTCTTTCTTATTTCTTTGAGCTGATCCTCTACCCGATTTGATTGGACGAAAAGGGCCCCCGTGAATATCACAACGGCCTTCTTGTCACGGGTAATAAGAGTCCTGCCGCTTTGTAAAAAGCTCGCAATCTCGCCTTCCCGATAAATGGACTGATAACGGGTATCAAAACCTAAAATCCGTAGCCATTTGGCCAATTTACCTAACATGGAATCGGCCAAGAATTTCATTTCCCAGGACATCTCCTTGTTCCTATTGCCCTAAAAGCCAACGGGTCTAAAACCACTGTTCCCGAGTCCGGATTATCAGGGATATCCAAATAGTTTGACCCCAATCATGTGTTATTATAGAGTACTTGCCATTCATAATCTTTCAAAAAGATCATTAATCGCATCTTCAATTTGACGGATCCACACCGAAAAAAAAGTCAATATAGGTCCTCACAATTCATGTTCCGGGTATTCGGGTTCACAAAAACATGGACAAGATCCTCATAGAAGGAGGCCGTACCCTTAAGGGCACTGTTCAGATCAGTGGCGCAAAAAACGCCGCTTTGCCAGCAATAGCAGCCTGTCTTCTCACGGGGGGATGGCATCATCTCCAGCGGATTCCGCACCTCAGAGATATTATCACGATAAGGCGCATCATGACGGAGATGGGTGTTGCCTTCAGAGAGGAGGGCGATGTCCTTCTTGTGAACTCGGACAACATCGACCAATACGTTGCTTCTTACGATCTCGTCAAAACCATGAGGGCCTCAGTGTTGCTCCTGGGTCCGCTTCTCGCCAGATTGGGCAGGGCAAAGATATCTTTGCCGGGTGGATGCGCAATCGGGGCGAGGCCCATCAATTTGCATTTAAAGGCCCTGGAGGCTATGGGTGTCGATATGTCACTCGAACATGGGTATGTAAATGCCCGAGTGGACCGGTTGAAAGGGGCCGACATTTTCTTCGATATTTCAACGGTAACCGGAACTGAGAACATTATGATGGCAGCCTCAAAGGCAGAGGGCCGAACAGTGCTAAGAAATGCGGCAAAGGAACCGGAAGTCGTCGATTTGGCGGATGCCCTCAGGGAAATGGGCGCCGATATCGAGGGTGACGGCACCGATACAATTGTCATTACCGGCGTGGATGATTTGAGGCCCACTACACACAGCATTGTTCCAGATAGAATCGAGGCAGGGACCTTTATGGTGGCCTCTGCCATGACAGGAGGTGAAGTTCGGATTGAAAACTGCATTCATGAGCATCTGAATGCCGTAATCGAGAAAGTAAGGGCTTCCGGGGCCGAGGTCAGCACAAGCGAAACCGGCGTCTATGTCGAAGGGTCGGATGAAATTGAAAGTATAGATATCAAGACCTTGCCCTATCCTGGATTTCCTACCGACCTTCAGGCCCAGTTTATGGCTATGATGTGTGTAGCCAATGGGTCGAGCATTATCACGGAAACGATATTTGAGAACAGATTTATCCACGTAAGCGAACTGGAGAGAATGGGCGCCAACATTGAGATTAACGGCAATCAGGCCCTTGTGCGCGGCGAGGATCACCTGCTTGCGGCCCCTGTCATGGCAACGGATCTTCGAGCAAGCGCTTCGCTCATCTTGGCGGGATTGGTAGCGGAAGAGGGACTCACCGAGGTGAACCGAATCTACCACCTGGATCGGGGGTATGAGGCCATGGAGAAGAAGTTTCAAAACCTGGGGGCCAAGATATGGCGCGAAGAAACCTGAGATGTTGCGCCGCCCTTTATTGCCCATCCTGTTTCTCTTTGTAGGCGGCATACTCGCAGGGCACTTCATCCAACCTCACCTTCAGATACCCAAAGGGTATCTAACCCTTCTCATTGTATTCTTGTTAATCTTCCTTCCTTTTGCCTTTCCAAATCTAAAAACGGTTCTTTTATCGGTCGCGTTCTTTCTAACAGGGACTTTCCAGTACATACACAACCTACCAGTTTCAGATTTAATGCCCTCGGCTTTGGGGAATGAGTGGATCACCCTTGAAGGAACGGTCCTTGAAGCACCCAAGATCAGTCAGGACTTGGCTCGATTTACAGTCAGGGCCGATAAGTTAATCCTAGGAGAAAAGATCAAGGGGATAAGCGAGAAGATCCGGGTAACCGTGTACCGCCATCCCACATCATTCATGCCCGGGGATAGGATTAGGTTTCCGGCAAGATTGAGACTTTTCAAGAACTTCCGGAATCCCGGAAGATACGATTACGAACTGGCCATGAAGATCAGAGGGCTGACCTGTAGCGCATCCGTCTCCGATGGAAGGCGCATTGTTCCTATGGGCAGGGGCAACTTGGGATTCCCTTTAGGTCTTGTAGAAGGGCTAAGGGAACCAATCAGGGAATTGTTTCAAAAAAACCTTTCGGATCAAAATGCGGCACTCTATAGGGCATTGATCTTAGGGGAACGACAAGGTATTCATCACAATCTGCGCGAACCCTTCAGCATTGCGGGGGTGGGTCATGTTCTCGCAGTCTCAGGACTGCATATTGGGCTTGTTGCGTGGCTTGCCTTCTTTGTCGTCAAAAGCGCCCTTTCTTTGTCATACAAACTTATACTCAAAACGAACCCAAGAACCCTGGCGGCAATAATTACATGCATCCCGGTAGTGGCCTATACCTGTCTGGCGGGCTTTCAAGTGTCGAGTCAGCGAGCTATGATTATGGTGCTAACTTATCTGTTTTCACTAATCCTAGGGCGCGAGAAAGAGATATGGTCCACTCTCGCCCTGGCGGCATTGTTGGTTTTGGCCTGGGATCCGCTCGCACTTTTCAGTTTGTCCTTTCAGCTTTCATTTTGTGCGGTTGTCGGCATCCTCTGGTTGGCGCCGGTTGTCTACGATAAAGTATCTCTGCCGGTGATTGAAAAATTAAGAACAGATGGGGCTGCCAATCGCTTGTGGGTTTACTTCGCCGGACTATTTGCCATCACGGTCTCCGCAACATTTTTTCTTTTGCCGTTAACGACCCTATTTTTTCATCGCATATCTTTTGTCGCCATCCCGGCAAACCTCATGGCAATTCCATTACTGGGGTTATGGGTGATACCGGCCGGCCTTCTTTCTGCAACGGTTTTGCCTCTTTCTTCTTCTCTTGCTGGCTTATTTCTGATGGTTGGGGATTGGGGCCTGACGTTGATGATGGGTGTTATCCAGTTCTGGGGTCAAAGGGCCTGGGCTGCAACCTGGGTTGTCACGCCGAATGTATTTGAGATCATTCTCTTCTATTTACTCCTCTTGACGGTCTTTTTCTTGAAACGATGGCGGTGGGCAAAGGCAGGATTGGCCTTTGTCCTGATTCTTGTGATTGTTGATGTCGGTTATTGGGTGCATAGGACGCGTTTGGATTCACGGCTGGTAGTGACCTATCTGGATGTCGGACAGGGGAGTGCCACTTTGATTGAGTTTCCGGGAAAGGAGAGGATGCTTATTGACGGGGGCGGCTTTCGCCGGGGCAATTTCGATGTGGGGAGAATGGTGCTTGCGCCTTTTCTGCTGCGAGAAAAGATACGACATGTGGATTATCTTGTTTTGACCCATCCGCAAAGCGACCATATGAACGGTTTGCGATTTATTGCATCCCATTTTCATCCCAAAGAATTTTGGCACAATGGAGACCGCATAGAAACCCCAGCATTTACGGAACTCATGGATATTATAAATACAAAGAGAATAAGACAATGCGCGCCTTCAGACCTTATGAAGGGTCGAGAGATCTCAGGGGTGAAGATTGAATTGCTTCATCCGCTCAGCGAAGGGAATAGAGGTGCCTATTCGGGTCAGCCAAAAAAGACAAATGATCGATCGCTGGTTATCAAACTCTCCTATAGGGGGAAATCGTTTCTTTTTCCCGGCGATATAGAAAAGGAAGGGGAACGGATGGTCGTTTCAAATGCAGGCCAAAAGCTTAGGAGCGATGTGCTGTTGGCGCCTCACCATGGGAGTCGGAGTTCATGCACGACCCCTTTTCTCAATATGATCCGACCCGACCTTTGCGTCATTTCATCGGGCAGGGGCAATTATATGGGGCTTCCACACAATGAGACCCTTCGGAATCTGGACAACATGGGCGTCAGAATTCTTCGAATAGATAGGTTGGGTGCTGTACGCCTCATCATTGGCAAGGATGATCTAACGGTAAAGACTTTTGTGGGAGGAGAGTTGTAAGGAAAAATAGGATTTCCTCCTCCTGATGGGAAAATCAAAAATGTAGAATTTTTTGTGACAATGGGGGTGCCTGGATTCCTGGCAATCCCGGATTCAAAGAATCTGTTTTTTTTTGTTGAATTGATAAATATTCATACTGATGGTATAATATCTACTCATAGTATAAATCGTACTTTAAAAATCAAAGATTGCACCTAGACTAGCGATAATATATTGAAATTATATTGTAATTTTGTGAGTTTGAAGGGGTAAGATGAGCAAAACCGTAATACAAAAACGAAAAGAGAGAGAAAGGGAAAGGCGATTGAAGGGCATCCTCGAATCCGCCAAAAAGGTCTTTTTTTCAAAAGGTTATTTGCGTTCAACCATGGATGAGATAGCTCTCGGTTCCGAGATCAGCAAGCCCACCGTTTATCAATTCTTTAAAACCAAAGACGACCTATTTTACTCTTTGATGTTGCCCTCGGTCGAGTCTATCGGGAGAGAGCTGAAAAAAATCGATGAGCACATTGAAAAAGGAGATGTTTCAGACGGATCTATTCTAATCAATAAAATATTTGAAGTTCTATATAACAGTTATGATCATTCACCGGATGCCTTCAGAGTCATACAGCTCTACCAGCAGGCCAAACTTGGGGGCGAGCTCAACCCTGAAGTCCGTTCGGCTTTGAATGGAATGGGCAGTTCCAATTTCGAAGTATTGAGACAAATAATCCGAAAAGGCATCGAGAGACAGTGGATCAAGGGAATCGATGAGTATGAATTGGCGGACCTCCTATGGGGATTGGTCGTTGGCGTTATTCAGCTGGAGGACACAAAGGCGGACGATAAAAAGGGGCATAGATACAAAAGATCTGTCCTCGGACTCGCGGAGAGCATCATTATTGAGGCTCTGGCCACAGAAAATGAATCAGCATCAAAGGCACCAGAGACCTCCAAACTCTCCGATGGGAGGCGACCCTGGGCGAACTCCTAAAAAGGAACAAATAAAAACTGCGAAGAAAAATATTCATGATTATTAAAGTCCTATCTCAATATTTTCTCTATTGAGATAGGACTTTAATAATCATGAATATTAAAGTCCTATCTCAATATTTTCTCTATTCCTAATTTTTCACAAATTCATATTCAAATAAAATAATATTTACAATAATATAAATTATTAGTTAATAAATACAAAAAACAATAGGTTTGACAGATCAGACCTAAAAAACGTGCACTATGGGCTGAATTGTTACTAGACCCTTTTTTCAACAGAGACGCGGGTTTTTTATGGTGACCATGGCCTTTGCCCAATGTCCTACATATTAACAATGAGAAGGAATGGGGATGGCAGAAATTGAAACTACCAATGATTCGCAGAACGATTTGACCATCTTTACGGTGCATGGGGAATTAACAGCAGATGAAATCTTCCAAACAGTAAGGGTGTTTTACTTTGAAAACCCACGAAGGTGGTTTTGTGGCTCTTATCGGATGCTTCAACATCACGCATTACTCCCAGGGATTTCACCCGAATATTGATAACGGCAAAAAGATTGTCTGAAAAAGAAAGACGGGCAAGACCACTATAGTCGGTACAAGAGATGTCGACTTCGGCATGGGAAGGATGTACGAGCCTTTGCTCGAATGGAACAACTGCCCTTTAAATATAGTATCTTTTGAATTCTGAAAGATGCCATAAAGTGGTTTGCTCTAAGAGGATAGAATTAATCCTTAGCTTCTGAAGAGCGGGGTATTGCAGCGCTGAACAAGCAGTTTAGCTCCTTACGTCCCGATTGTTTGACTAAATGGGTCAAACAATTTCGATTGG
>CAYWMP010000110.1:0-19937 GCA_964459445.1 uncultured Desulfobacteraceae bacterium | reverse complement strand
ACAATGATAAACGTTGATTCAAAGTTGAAGGAAATTTCAAATATGTTTGGTTAGACTTCAATCGATGATTTTGTCCGCCTTAGCAGAAGACCACGGATTTGACCATGGGACTCCATCGCTGGGAGTCAGAGGTAGAGGTTTTATATGAGGTTCACTGTTTTGGCTTCAGGCAGCGGAGGCAACGCCTGTTATGTGGAAACCGAAAAGGCTAGCCTCATGGTAGATGCCGGGTTGAGCTGCAGAGAACTGATCAATCGGCTGGAAGGCCTGGATGTCAACCCGAAAGGTATCGATGCACTGATCATTACCCATGAACACACCGATCACATGAGAGGTGCGGGCCCGCTGGCTCGACGACTAAAAATACCGGTTTACAGCAATCCCTCCATATTCCGAAAAGGAATGAACACCCTGGGCAATCTCTCAAAGCCTGTACCTATAAATACCGGCCAAACCATCACCCTAAAAGATGTCGTTATTGAGACCTTTACCAAATGCCACGATTCCGTGGATCCCATGGGGCTGGTGGTTTCTTCGGACGGCGCCAGGCTCGGCATCGTCACGGATATGGGACGCAGCACAAGGTTGGTGGAAGATCGGTTGCGTGGCTGCCATGCCCTCATTATCGAATTTAATTATGACCCAAAGATGCTTGAGGATGGACCCTATCCTTTGGAAGTGAAAAGAAGAATTAAAGGGCAAGACGGTCACCTGTCCAATCAACAGGCCGGGAAATTGTTAAAAGCGGTTTCACACAATGATCTTGCTTTCGTCGTCCTTTCCCATCTCAGCGAGGTCAATAACTCGCCTGAGAAGGCCATAGGGATCGCAAGGCGAGCCCTGAAGCAGGGCGGGTGCCGGGACACGAAGATTCTTGTGAGCGAACAGCACTCCCCTGTCGCTTTGATCGATCTTTCATAGTATTCCCCGGAGAAACGTTGATCGTCATTTAGGGCTTCCGGGTATCGCGAAGAAATGACTGAGAATTATAAGCGCGAAAAAGGCAGGAAGAAGAAGGCCTATCAATGCACTTGTTGCGGGAAAAAGACGCTTTTTTGCTGGACCTGCGCATGCGGATTTCAAATCTGTAACGAGTGCATGGAAGAAAATCTGTGGGGTTTTACCTGCAGCGGCGTGAATTGGCAGTGTCCTGATTGCGGTTCCTTGAGACCCTTCTAATGACGCGTCTCATGAGTTTTGTCCAAAAAAATGACTATTTGCACCAGCCTGAGGCTGGTAAAATTCGGGAAAAATGCTCCCTATTTGACCCATTTCCCAGAGACGCGAAAATTCCAAATTTCAATGGCCAAACCCCAAACAAATACGAATGACCAAACAGGAAATAATGAAGAATCAGCGCCGAAGCCCCTGTCGAGAGCCTCAAGGTCGAACGATCAGAATGTTTTTGTTTTGAATTTTTAAAATTGGGATTTGTCCATTGCTTGGAATTTGGGGTTTGAATATTGGAATTTGCTCCACGCGGGTCTATCATTTCGAAAATGGAATATAGGCCTAAATCGATGACAGAACTTTCGAGACAACACGCCAGGCCCTAGACATGTAGGTTATTCTAATGGAAAAATTGCAGAGCTTGAAAAATAGAATCCAAGGGGATGTCATCCACAATAGATCCCTGAATCTTAAAACCTATCCGATTGATGATGAAACCATTATCGTGGAAGGTGTCTTGTTGGATGAGCGCTTTACCCCGGTGTATAACATGGTGGGCCGGCAAGAAGAGCCAGGCGTCGTTCACCACATGGTCATCCGTCTGCTCATTGGAGGGCCGATGCCCTTGGCGGTTCACGACGCAGAGGCCGAGATGCCGCGAGTGCCCCGTGAACGGTGTCACAGGACTCTTGGCAGCATCAAAGGAATCATCGGATTAAAGATTCAAAGCGGCTTTGGAGAGAAGGTCCGGCACGCCATGGGAGGCACAAAAGGCTGTGCTCATCTCACACACCTGGTCGTGACTATGGGCCAGGAGGCCGTACACGGATACTGGGCCAATAGGAAGCGCAACCCTCAGCCTATACCAAGTGATTTAGAACAGGTCGAGGGCTTGGATCATGTGGTAAACAGCTGCCGCCTATGGAGAGAGGACGGCCCGCTCGTCAATGAACTTAAGAACCTCTTGCGGAAAAGGGGATACCCTGCAAATTCCAAATCCGAATCATTCTGATGAATGGCGTTTAATATCAACAAGATAGAGCATCGACGGATAGAGAATCCAGCGCTTCATGTGGTTCTCTACCAACCTGAAATCCCCTCCAACACAGGGAACATCGCACGAATCTGCGGCGCCGCTGAGGTCGTTTTGCATTTGATCCATCCATTGGGATTTAAGGTTGACGACAAACATCTAAAGAGAGCCGGCTTGGATTATTGGCAAGAGGTTGATGTAAGGCATCATGAGAATTTTGATGCCTTTTTGAAGACTCGGGAGGAAAGGGATCGCCCAAAAATTGCCGCATACAGTAGGCATGCCGTCGATCTATATACAGAGGCGGAAATCCGTCATGGGGATTATCTGTTATTTGGAAAAGAAACCCTGGGATTGCCGGATGAGATTCGAGAATCCTACCCTTGCTATAGAATTCCCATCTGGGGTAACGTGCGCAGCCTAAATCTTTCCACGACCGTAGGGATTATCGTCTACCATAGCCTTCATCAAATGGGGCGTTTCAAAGGGCCTCAATAGCGCTTTGTCAAACATTATTCATAGGTAAGAAGGAGGATATATGACCGGGCATGAAATAGGAGGCATTGAAGAATTAACGGGTTTTGCAACAGAGATCGTTCGCCGTTCGGGCCAGGAGGCCCTATCTTTCTATGGTAAGGGAAGACACCAGGTCAAGTTTGATGAGTCTCTTGTTACCGAAGCCGAACTGCACCTAACCGAGTTCTTTCAAGATCAACTTCATGCCCAGTTTCCGAAACATCAGGTGTTTGGAGCGAATGAGGAAAGTCAGGGCTATACCCACGATGAAAAACGATATCTTTGGGTTTACGATGCCCTGGATGGCGTGGCAAACTTCCAGGCTGGAATCCCTATTTGGGGCATCTCCCTCGCTCTCCTTGAAAACTACTGGCCCGTCTTTGGCGTGTTTTATATGCCGGTTACCCGGGATCTATTCCATGCGCGGGCCGGGGAAAAAGCCCATTGGGGAAAAGAAAAAATCCGTGTTTCAGCCCAAGAGAATATTGATGATGAAAGCCTTCTCCTCACCTATTCAAGGTTTCACCAGCGTTTTCGTACAAATTTTCCAGGGAAAATCCGTGACTTAGGATGCACTTCCGCCCATATTTGCTATGTCGCCATGGGCCGCGCCGAAGCGGCGGTCATCGTAAATGAATCTTTTCAAGATCTGGCTGCAGCCCGCTGCATTATCGAAGCGGCCGGTGGAAAGATCTACAAAATGGATGGAAAAGAATTCTTTCTCAATGAGTATTTAAATGGTGAAAAGATCGGAGATCCTTTGCTCGTCGTGGGTCCTGATACGCACTCTCAAGTCAGGAGTTACCTTGAGGATATAGGGTAAAGGCCTTTGATTCAGGGCATTTTGCCCGCTGTTGGGCCAGAATGCTAATCTAAATCTTTGTTCTTCATAATCATTTTATACTAATATTTATTAATTTATTCATATTCGTATTAACCCGCCTAGGCGGACAAGCGTGAAATTCTCCGCCCCTTGGGGCGCGTAGATAACTTCACATTGATACCTTCTGCTTGCGTAGGGTCGTTCATTATTTCATCCCAATTTGATTGGCCTATATATCCCTTATAGCCTCTCTTTTTTTCTCAATCCTTAGATATTCCAAGAATCCTTCCATCTCAAAAACCTCTAAATATCCTTTAGTTTGGCGCCCATTCGGCCGATATTACCCATAGACCCTTGCTTGATAACGGCCCGGGCGGGATCTCATCTTTTTGACTTTAGCAAATTCTCTAAAGGGCGTTTCTGGTGGGGTATCCGGTTGAGGTCTTTTTATAGAAAGCCTTCAGACCTTCAGATTCCAGCAAAATAGAGCGTACTTAGAAGATCTCTTAAAAGAAACATATCACCAGGCTTTGAGGCAAGGACACTGAACATCTCTAATGTTGTAATTTCGATCTTTAGATAAAGCCAAGGATCCCATCTAAAGACAACAAGTAGAGGCAAATAGAAGGAAGGCGACGAGTGTCGGTTCATGGGAATCATTAATGTTGCAGAAATAGGCCCGGAAATGGTGTTGGCTGAGGACGTGAGATGCCGCAACGGCAGATTCCTCATCGGGAAGGGCACCAAACTCACACCCAAACACTTGAGGATTTTAAAGATATGGGGTGTTTTCGAAGCCAATGTGGCTGGCGTATCCGGAGAAAAATCAGAACTAGAGCAACAATCAAAGCGCGATCAGGCTCATATGGAGGAAATTGAAAAAAAAATCCGTGAGCGCTTTCTGCTTACAGATATCGATCATCCGGCGATCAAGGAGATGATCCGAATTTGTACACATCGCCAGGCCGATCAATTCGATGAATCGCAGAAAGATGACCAAGAAAAGTGTAAAACTATACCGGGGCCACACGACGAGTGCATGGATTTGAAAGAAGGCGACTTGCCAAAGATGGATCCCGTCAAACTCATCCAAAGGGACATTATTCTCCCAACGCTCCCAAACATCTTTGTGCAAATCAATGAGGTGATAAAAAAGCCAAACAGCTCGGCCAACGACATAGCCAGGGTGATCAGTAAAGATACTACACTTTCAGCTCGGCTTTTGAAGATTGTGAACAGTCCTTTTTACGGTTTTCCATCCAAAGTGGATACCCTATCCCGGGCCGTGGCCATCATCGGTACAAAACAATTGAGCACTTTGGCCATGGGAATCAATGTCATAAACATATTCAAAAACATTCCTGATGATCTCATGGATATGAAATCATTTTGGCACCATAGCATCGCCTGCGGCATCAATGCACGGAGCCTGGGAACTTACAAGAACGTGCGCAACACGGAACGATTGTTCGTGGCCGGATTGCTTCACGATATAGGTCGGCTGGTGCTCTACAATTACACGCCTTTCCACGCACGAAGTGCGCTTCTCATGTCACGTCGCGACCAATGTTCTTTGCAGGAAGCTGAAATCAAAACCTTGGGTTTCGACCATGCCAAGATCGGGGAACTACTCTTGACAAAATGGAAGCTGCCCATATCGCTAGAGAACATCGTAAAGTATCACCATAGCCCCATGGAAGCGCAACTGCCTTTGGAGTCGGCTCTAGTACACTTGGCAGATATTGTATCAAGTGCCGCGGGTATGGGAACAAGCGGAGAGTTCCTTGTTCCAAATCTGGAGAACGAGGCATGGGACCTTATCGGGTTGTCTCCCAATGTATTGGGCTCGGTTGTTGAGCAAATGGATCGTCAGGTAGAGGAGGTCTTTGAGTTTATTTATGGCGATGAACGCTAATAAAGGGTTTCAGCATGGTTTAAAGCGGTTTGAGGGATCCATGGAATTCCTTGAGAAACCTGAGCAATACCAGGAGAGCCCGATTCAATACCTCGAGAAACACATCCAGTTTCTCGAGGAACGCATCAAATACCTGGAGGAAGTGAACCGTTTTACCCTTGAGGCCTTGGACATGGCCGCCTCCCTTGGGGATTTTCAACCGAGCATCAAGAAACTTCAAGATACGCCCATGATTCTCAACGAAACCAAGTCGCGCATCGGACGCCTGATTGAATTCGAGGCCATGGCCTTCTTATTGGTAGATCAAACCACCCATGATTTTGCTCTAATGGATGTAGATCCCGATGATCACAGGGAGCATCTACAAAAGGAAGTAGATTTTTTGATCGATAACAGGACCTTTGCCTGGGTATTAAAGGAGGCCAGGCCGGTCATTATTCCATCTAGGGACTACGACAAACATTTGGTGCTTCATGTCATGGCCACCAGTTCGAGGATTCGGGGGATGTTTATGGGCATGCTCAATAAGAGCAAGAATGAAATACCCGACCTCTCCCTCTCCCTACTGTCCGTCATTCTTCAACACAGTTCCAACGCCATCGAGAGTCTGGAACTCTATAGTACCATCCGAGATATTACCAATAACCTAGAAAAAAAGGAGAACTACCGGGTCCTTTTCGAGGCCGCTCCCGATGGGGTTGAGGTTCTGGACGGTCTGGGAAAAATCGTAGATTGCAATAATACCCACAAGATCCTGCTTGGGTATAGACACGATGAAATTATCGGAAATCACACAACAAGATTCATCAGCGAAAATAGCAAGGGCCTTTATGAAAGGAAATTCGCCATTCTAAAGGAGACCGGTTACGTAGAGAGCGAGGTTGAGCTTGTTTGTCGTGACGGTTCCATCATCACTGTCTGGAGAAAAGAAAAGGCTATTTTTGATGAGGGAGGAAATTTTGTCGGAGCGGTTATATACAACCGCGATATGTCTGCCCAGAGGAAGGCTGAAGAGGAAAAAATAAGTCTTCAAGCACAACTGCAGCGTGCCCAGAAAATGGAGGCCCTAGGAACCCTTGCAGGGGGTGTGGCCCATGATCTCAACAACATCCTTGCGGGTTTGGTCAGTTGTCCGGATCTCCTTTTAATGCAGATCCCCAATGACAGCCAATTGAAGAAGACCGTCTTGACCATACAGAGATCCGGAGAAAAGGCGGCTGCCATTGTTCAGGACCTTTTGACATTGGGCAGAAGGGGTGTTGCGGTTACCGAGGTCGCAAATCTAAACAACATCATCAACGACTATTTGAGAACCCCGGAGTATCATCAATTAAAGACCCTCCATCCCAAGGTTGGCATTGAGAAATGCCTCGATGAAAAGCTGCTCAATACCCTGGGTTCACCGGTTCACCTATTCAAGACCATCATGAACTTGGTTTCCAATGCAGCAGAAGCCATGCCGGAGGGCGGGCGGTTGACCATATCGACCGAAAACCAATACATAGATCGGCCCATCAAGGGATATGACCATGTCAAAGTTGGAGACTACGTGCTCCTGAAGGTAACTGATACCGGCATGGGTATTGGCCCGAACGATCTGGAGAGAATATTTGAGCCCTTCTACACCAAAAAAGAAATGGGCAGAAGCGGGACAGGTTTGGGCATGGCCGTTGTTTGGGGAACAGTAAAGGATCACGGCGGATACATCGATGTCGCCAGCATTGAGGGAGAAGGCACGACCTTCACCCTCTATTTTCCCGTCACGAGAGAAGAACTCGCTCAAAAAACGGCGACACGTCCGACCGAAGAATTGCTTGGCAGGGGCGAAACAATCCTGGTTGTGGACGACATGGAGGATCAGCGCAACATCGCCTCGCAGATTCTTACAAAGCTGGGCTATTTCGTATCGGTGGCTTCGAACGGCGAAGAGGCGGTTGAAATGGTGAAAAACAATCCCGTTGATTTGGTTGTGCTGGATATGATCATGGACCCGGGCATTGATGGTCTTGAAACCTACCGGCGGATTCTACAGTTTAGCTCGGAACAAAAGGCGATCCTGGTCAGTGGGTTTTCAGAAACCGAACGGGTCAAGGAAGCGGAAAGATTAGGGGCGGGCGCCTATATCAGAAAACCATTCCTTTTTGAAACCTTTGCAGAAGCCGTGAGGTCAGAGTTGGAGCGTTAGGCTGGGGCAGAGTTTTCAGAGATTTTTCGAATGTTGTTACGCCACATCTCGAGAATACCCACCAGCCTTTGCTTTTTCGCTTTGAGCGGGTCCTCAAGGGGCGCTTCGGAGTCGGGTTGAACTTCGATCATATTTTTTAATTCTTCAAGGCGCGCCTTCAAGTACTCATCCTCCGGTTTTATCCTAAGGACCTTTTCATAGGTATCGATAGCTTCTTGAATTTGCCCTTGATCAAAGTACACCTCAGCCAGGGTCGGGGTGGCAATCTCACGAGGGCCCTCTTCCACAACGGGCTCGGGAGCCTCTGCCGGGAGTTCTCCCTCTATACCTTCCAGTTTATTCAGAGTTGTTTGGATCTCGGGGTCGTCCGGTTTGTGGGCCAGATAGCATTTCAAGGCCTCAATGGCCTCGTCTTCTCTATTTTGCTTGATGAAGATTTCACCCTTTAATTTGAAAGCGGAGGCCAGAAGATCGATCTGTGATGTGACCCGTTTCAACTCCTCACCGGCTTGATGGACGAGCCCTTCCGCATAATAGCATTCAGCCAAGAGTCGCCTGAGATGGAGATCGTCGTGATAAACATTTAAGGCCTTGAGGCATTCCTGTATCACCCTTTTATGCATTCCCTTTTCCTTCATTTCCGATAGCAACAAAAAAAGAGTACTTGCAGAAGGATTCTGTCCTAGAATTTTGGCATTCAATTCATTCGATTCCGACATGACCGAAGTTCCCCTCCCTGTTTTTGGGATTACGCTAGCTTATTTGAGCAGTTCAGCGTTTTTATCCGTCTTACTCTTGGCCTCCCTTTGATGAGTCCTCCTTTTCGTCTTCTTGGAGAAATCTGTAGAGGACTTCGTTATCCTTCACAAGTCCCAGTTCTTTCCTTGCAATGGACTCCAGGTATTTCTTGTCTGAGCGAAGCCGTTTGATCTCTTCCAAGAGGGTCTGATTCTTCTTTTCCAGATTGCTGATTCTTTGAAGATGGGCTTGTCTTTCCTTTTCCATCCGATAGAGGTGAATGAAACCTCGTTCACCAAACCCAAGCCAGGCTACGATAAGCCCCAAGAATAACAGTGCCAGAAATGAAAATTTCAAAAATCCCTTTTTGGAAACACTCAAGAACCGTTACTCCAAAGACAAAAAACTAGAATACCTTGTCTGCTTTCCAACGGGCAGCAATGACGATAGACGGAACGCCGGCGGTTTTGGCAATGTCCATAACCTCTACCACCTTCCCGTGCGCCACATCCCTATCAGCCTGAAGGATGAGATGGGTGATGTTTTTTTCATGGAGAAGATCTTCCAGCCCCCTTTTCAATGCCTTTGTGTCTATCTTCTTTCGTTCCAAATAGGTCTGTCCCGATTTATCGATGACAAGCGTTATCTTCTGTCCCTCTTCCTGGAAGATGTTCCGGGCAACCTTTGGCAGTGTGATGCGGACTCCGGAAGCAACGTCAAAGTGCGAGGTCACCATGAAGAAGATCAAAAGCAAAAATACGATATCAATAAGGGGTGCGATACCGAGTCTCGCTTCTTCTTCTCTACCTTTTCTAAAGCGCATGAACCTTTTACCTACCGAAGCATTCCGAAATGCACAGAATATTCAAAGCACTAAATTGACACAAAATCCAAGAATTACCTTTTGGTAATATAATTTTCCATGATCTCAATTATTCTTATGGAACTCTCTTCCATTTCAAAGATAAGTGATTCGGCCTTATCCTTTACAATGCGGTGACACACGAGAGTAGGAATTGCCACACTAAGCCCTGTGGCCGTTGTAATGAGGGCTTCAGCAATTCCTCCGGCCAGGGGAGCCGGGTTACCTACTCCCTGGACAGAGATGACATTGAAAGTTTTTATCATACCTGAAACCGTTCCGAGTAGGCCCAATAGGGGAGTCAAATTGGCAATAGTCGAGAGGATGCCTACATATTTTTCAAGGATTACAGCCTCCCTGCCTCCCCGTTCTTCGATCGCCTCCTTGACCAGCCACATCCCCCGCCCGGCGTTTTTGAGTCCCGCCAAAAATATTTTTGCGATGGATGAGGGGTCTCCCTGGCATAGAAATACGGCCTCTGAGATCTTTCTTTTTTTTACCAATTCCTCAATTTGACGAATAAATTCATTGGGGATGATGTGCTTGCGGCGCAATACCCAGATCCTTTCAAGAAACACCGCCAGGGCAATGATGGAACAGATGATGATGGGATAAATAAATGGGCCGCCTTTTACGATGAGGTCAATCACCTGAAATCTCCACAGGTTGTGCGTTACGGGTTGACCCTACATCATCTATAAAAAAGGCGGAAAGTCAAGGCGGATAAAAACAAAGCCCAAATGATGACAAGCCCTTTCAACCTTGCTAATATCACAGGCCTTAGAAGCAAGTTTTTATTTCATTATAAGAAATTCGGTACCAAGAGCCGTGTCGAAGATCTCGTTATGCGTGACTATGAAATAGAGGCCATGCCTTAAAAATGCCTCCGCCATTGTCATACATAATTATGAGAAATCCGCATAAAAGAATCCAGAACAGGGTGTCAAACGCATGAAAGATGAGATATTTAGGGAATACGATATTAGGGGTGTTGTAGATAAAGATTTTGATCTCAAGGACGTCGAAAGAATGGGTCAGGGATACGGCGCCTACCTGCAACGGCATGAAGGGCGGAGTGTCGTTGTGGGTCGTGATTGTCGACTGACTTCGCCCGATATCAGAAGGGCGCTCATTAACGGACTCATAAAAGCCGGGATGGCCGTGACGGATATCGGACTTTGTCCGACTCCTGTCTTTTATTTCGCCATGCGCCATCTTAAAAAAGACGGCGGCATGATGATTACGGCCAGCCACAATCCTCCGGAGTATAACGGCTTCAAGGTCTGCCTGGGACCGGATACCATTTATGGAGAAGAGATACAGCGCTTTCGGCGTCTCCTTGAGAAAGAGGCTTTTGTGAGAGGGGAGGGTTCCCTTGAAACCTTCGACGTCATAACCCCCTATTGCGACTATGTAGTCAACAACATCACCCTGGAAAAATCGGTAAAAGTGGCCGTGGATGCGGGAAACGGCACAGGCGGTGTGGTCGCAGGACCCATCCTCAAACGTCTCGGCTGTGACCTAACGGAGCTCTTTTTTGAGATGGACGGCACATTCCCGAATCATGAACCCGACCCAACCGTGCCCGAGAACATGAAGATTCTGAAAGACACCGTCGTGGGAAAAGGGTTGCAATTGGGGATCGGCTTTGACGGAGATGCGGACAGGATCGGAGTGGTGGACGAGAAGGGCAGAATTATTTATGGAGATATGCTGATGGTCATTTTTGCCCGTGAGATCCTGAAAGATCATCCGGGAGCAACCTTCATAGGCGAGGTGAAGTGCTCACAGAGCATGTATGACGACATCAAGGCCAAGGGCGGGAGACCGATCATGTGGCGCACGGGGCATTCGCTCATCAAACAAATGCTAAAAGAGCAAAAGGCTGTTATGGCGGGCGAAATGAGCGGGCATATGTTTTTTGCGGACCGTTACTTTGGATATGATGATGCCATCTACGCTGCTTGCAGGCTGCTCGAAATCGCTGCCCGAAGAACTGAGCCGCTTTCACAATTTTTGGAAGGCCTCCCTCAAACCTTCAACACCCCTGAGATCCGGGTCCAGTGTTCGGAAAAAGACAAATTTCGGCTTGTTGAGATGGTCAAGGAGGCACTTTGTAGCGATCATGAAATCGTAGACGTTGACGGTGTCCGTGTTCTTTTTCCGGATGGTTGGGGATTGCTTCGCGCATCCAATACAGGCCCCATTCTCGTGCTCCGATTTGAGGCCCAAAGCGAGAAAAGACTTCAAGAGATTCGAACCCTTGTGGAGCAAACTCTGGACAGGATGAAGGCTCAACTATAAACGGGGGGATGATTCAATGATATTCAAACCAACCATAGTAAAATGCCTAATTGCAGAGAACGAATGAGATGGAACACTTGGACCGACCACTAGCTGAAATGGGGAGATCACTAAAACATGACGAAAGATGATAAAGACATGGTGGTTGTGATCATGGCCGGAGGAGCGGGAACCCGATTCTGGCCGGTAAGCACGGCGGAGAAACCCAAACAGTTTTTGAAATTGTTCGGTGATCGGAGTTTGCTTCAGAAGAGTTATGATCGTGTCGCGGGCTTTGTCTCCAATCAACGAATATTGGTTCTCACCAATGCAGATTTTGTGGAGCTGGTTCGTGAACAATTGCCGGAGATCCCCCCTGAAAATGTCCTTGGGGAACCCTTTCGGAGAGATACGGCCGCAGCGGTCTGTCTCGGTGCGGTCCTTTGCCGGAAACGCTTCGGGGATCCGATAGTTATCACCCTTACAGCGGATCATATGATAGAGCCCGTAGACCTTTTTCAAAGGACGATCCTCTCCGCCGTTCGTCAGGCCGGTAAAGGTCCGGTGCTTTATACATTGGGAATCGAGCCGACCTTTCCAGCTACAGGCTATGGCTATCTAGAGCTCGGCCAAAAACTGGATGAGGACGATGGCATCGTGCATTATCGGCTCAAGGGTTTCAAAGAAAAACCGGATATTAGAACCGCTCGTGATTATGTAGAGTCAGGACGTTTTCAATGGAATTCGGGCATGTTTGTCTGGAAAACGAAGACCATCCTCGCGGAGATGGAGAGACAGTTGCCTCAACACCTAAATGCCATATCTGAGGCCGTCAAATTCGACGGCACACCCCAATGGCACGATGCCCTCAAAAAGGCCTTCGAGCCCCTAGAAACCGTTTCAATAGACTATGGGGTCATGGAAGGCGCATCAGGGGTTCAATGCGTGGGGTGTACTTTTTCTTGGTCGGATGTGGGCGGTTGGCTGGCCTTGGAAGACTATCTTGAGAGGGACCGGCTAAAAAACGCCTATCGGGGGAAGATCTTCACTTTGGATGCATCAGGGAACCTGATCTTTTGTGAGGATACCGATGAGACGGTTATGCTGACCGCCGTCAAGGACCTCGTTATTGTGCGGGCTGGTAAACGGACCCTGATTGCCCCTAAAGACCGGATCGAAGAAATCAAAGACCTCGTGAAGAAAACCCAAGACAAACCATAATTCAAGCTATCCAAGCCCATCGCAGTTGCCGCAGTGCGGCAAATCACCGGTTTTCAATGACTACATGAGTAATCGATTTTAGGTTGCAGACCATGAAAGAAAGGAAAGTCATAAGCATATCAGAAAAAAGGCCGGCACAAAGGGAAGGCATTGCCCTTGTGAGGGATCTTCGGGGTTTATCAGGGAAGCAGATCCTAGACCGCATTCTTGAACTAAAGAAATCCAGAGAAGTGGTCGAGGGCCTTTCTAAGGAAGATTTCTACTGGATGGTGAAAAAAATCGGCGAAGATGATTGCTTGCCTGCCCTGGAATGGGGTACCCTGGAGCAGTGGCAATATCTCCTCGATTTAGAGATCTGGAAAAAGGATCGACCGGATTTAAAACAGGTATCAACCTGGCTGAGCCTGCTCCATAGGGCTGACGGATCCAAACTGGTCAAATGGTTTCTCGGGACCGGCAGAGCCCTGGCCCATTACCATTTCCTGAAGAACGTTGAGGTGGTGTTCCTCGATTCCGAGGATGATGTCTATGATCTTCCTAAGGGTTTTTTCAGCCTGGACGGCGTACTTCACGTTAGAGCATACAACCCTGATGATCAGCCCGATCTGGAAGGTATTCTCGGGACTATGGCCCAGAAGGACTTCAAGCAGTACCAGAACCTTTTGCTGGGCCTTTCAGGCATACAGTCCGCCGAGTTGGAAGAACAAATGTACCGTATGCGAAACCTCCGACTCTCGGAACATGGTTTTCTTCCCTTTGAAGAGGCGATTTCCATCTATTCGCACTTGGACCCAAATGCATTTCAGATTGAGAAATCTCGGGTATTGCCGGAACCTCTCAAACTTGAAGACATCCAAAGCCCGGCGCCTTTGATCCCTATGGGGGAGGTCGCTTCAAGCAATAGGCTCTTGCAGGTCGCATCAAGGGTAACAGATCCTCGGTTGCTCGATAGAGTACGCACTGAATTTGCAGGCCTCTGCAATCAGATCATGTCTGCCGATGGTCTCGTTTTCAACGAACTTGATGTTTTGATAAAAACCTGTCAGAAGGCCGCCGGTTATTTAAACCTTGCCCTTGAAAGACTGTGCGGCGGTAACATTGCCCTAGGGGAAGAGACTGTAAGACGGTATTCACTCACGGCACTTTTTCGTCTGGGATTCGGCCAGGCGCTAAACCTGAAATGGGAGGCTGAACGATGGGTAAGGGGTAGTTGGTTTCACAACCATGATCTTGAATATGATTTTTGGGGAGAACACTGGGGGGGGACATTGACAGGAATCCTCGCGAAGAGGCCGAGTGTTTACAGTGGAATGCAGGGAGATGATGCTTACAAGGAATTTGAATCCCTCTCAGAAATAGGGGATTGTCTCAAGATTCTGCGCAGTCTAATGGTCTTGGATGGCCTTTTAGAAAGGCTGGCGGCCGAATATCCATCATTCCGGGGAGATCTAGGCAATGCCCGGGATATTACGTTCCGGCGACTCCTGTTTAACCTATGGGGCCGTATTAAGTTGGGGTTGGAACCCTCATTTTCTGAAATATCCAAAGGTCAGGCCAAAAGGCTGTTTAAAATATTAAGGGCCGGGGATGATGTGGTTCCTCCCTATAGGATGAGTGGCTTTAAAGAAGTCTTTATTCGAGATTTCGTGGCCTATGCATCAGGCGCTGACCAAGAAGCGGTCTCGATTCTAAAAAATGCCCTGTCGCTGATATGGGAAGATTTTCGCAAGGAATATGAAAGGATTAAGCTGGATAATTTAGATGAGAGATACTCGAGATTCATCACAATCACTCCTCCCTAGAAGAGCACTGAGAAATTGGTATTGAACGATTGAATCCATCCCATTCTGAACGCGCTTCCGTCTAGTCCAAGTTCGATATTCGGCCAGAACGAGTTTGAGTCATGAAAAATGGAAAGAATTTGGGAAATATGTGATTTTTTATCTTTTAAGTGTGGTCTGATTACCACACTTTAGAAGCCGAGAATTCGCATAATCCAGGAATACCACTCAAAAATAAAAAAAATAGGAACGAGATATCAGGCAGTTGAAGGTATTTTATTGGAATTTTTAAGAAAATCGGAAATTGGCATAGTGCTTGCTAAAGGTTTCACAAACACCTACACCAGTAGTATCCCATTAAAACAAGGAGCTGAAATTGGATTACAGGCAGCGGACTTTGCAAGAAGAGGTGAGCTGCACGGGTATTGGTCTTCATTCTGGTCACAGAATTCGATTAACCATAAAGCCTGCGCCACCTGACTTTGGAATTGAGTTTAAACGAACGGATTTGATCGGGCATGACCCCATTAAGGCGAACTATGAAAGCGTCATTGATACGAATCTCTCAACGACCATAGGAAACAATGGATCAAGGGTTAGCACTGTTGAGCACCTGATGGCCGCCTTTTATGGTTTGGGCATTGATAATGCAACCGTGGAGTTGGACGGACCGGAGGTTCCGGCCATGGACGGAAGCTGCGGCCCATTTATTTTCCTGCTCAAAAGCACGGGTATCAGAGAACAAAAGGCGCCTAAAAATTTCATCGTTATCAAGAAGACGATGAAGGTCGGTGATGGAAATAAATTCATCAAAGTATCGCCATCCAAAGAATTGAGAATATGTTATACCATCGACTTCACCCATCCCCTCTTAAGAAATCAGAACTATGAAATATGCTTTTCCGGAAAGGATTTTGTTAAGGAAATAAGCAGGGCCAGAACCTTCGGGTTTTTAAAAGATATGCAGTTTCTGAGAGAGAACGGGCTTGGGAAGGGCGGATCTCTGGATAATGCGATCGTCATCGATGATTTCAAAATCCTCAACGAGGATGGTCTTCGTTATAGGAATGAATTTGTAAGACACAAGATCCTCGATTTTATTGGCGATCTAGCCCTGGTGGGGGCGCCCGTCATTGGCAATTTTGTGGTTGAAAAATCGGGTCATATGCTAAATCAGACCATGTTACACCGACTCATGGAAAACAAAAAATCATGGAAGACCCTAACATTCAACAACCCCGAGGAATGCACGGAAAACAGTGTTAGGATACCTGCCTTTGGTTCACTGGACGCTGTTCCCGCCTAAATAATACACAACAGCTAGAACCCCTAGACCTTTGCAAAGCACCCATCCCCGTGGGTGCTTTTCTATTTAGAGCGCGACCCCCTCACTCGTGTCCCTTTCTTTCCTGCATGACTCGAATCACCTTGAGGGCCTGATCAACCTGCCCAAGCCTTTATTCACCGTCCATTTTAAGTATCGATAATTAAACAAAGAGGTCATGGTGGGTTCCTGATTACGGGCGATGTATTAGATATCAATTGAAGATCCCGCCCCAGCGGGGAGATGATGCCTTAATGGTTGATCAGGCCCGAGGGATATTTATTGCATTTCGGACCCCTCTTGGCTATCATCTCTAACAAAATCCCCTATATCCTCTCTGATACCCAATCTATGAAGAACAACATCAAGAGATTTCTTTTAATTCTCTGTTTGGCTATTTCACTGCCGGCCTCACCCTCCTCAGCCAAGGAAGCCAACATTTCAGACATCGTCGTAACCAACACAAGGGACCATCTTCTCGTCTACTTCACCGTGTTAGATTGCTTCACAGAGGGTATGGAAAGGGCAATACAGAGCGGCATCGAAACCAGCTTTACCTTCTTTGTCGATCTCTACAGGAAGAGAGGATTTTGGTGGGACCAGAAGATCGCAGGTCTAGAATTCAACCACAGCATCAAGTACGATAACCTGAAGAAAATCTATGAAATAAGACTGAGAGAGGAAAAAAACAAGACAGTCACGGTCAACAGCCTTGAGGAAGCCAAGCAGCTCATGGCAGAGGTCGTTGCGTTGAAGGTCACGCTGCTGCATAGCCTGCAAAAGGGGGGCGAATATCAGATTCGTATGATGGCAGAGCTTGATAGCATAAGGCTGCCCTTTTACTTGCACTACATCCTTTTCTTTCTATCCCTTTGGGACTTTGAAACGGATTGGGCAGCAATCGATTTCAGGTATTAAAATCGATATGAAAACCTATCTGGAAGCAGAACAACAGGACCGACAAAGACGACGCAGGGAGCGGTATATCATCGTCTCCATCACGATAGTTATATCTGCCCTGACCTATCTCGGCGTCAAGGTCTTTGATCTGGGTCTGAATTTGCCCGTATCCGGCAGCATCCTCATCTTTGCCCTTATCAACATTAATGTCATCCTGCTGCTCCTCCTCCTCTTTCTGACCATGAGAAACCTGGTCAAGCTTCTCTTTGAGAGGAAAAAACGGATTATGGGAGCAAGGCTGAGAAGCAAATTGGTGCTGGCCTTTGTAACCCTTTCACTCCTGCCAACGATGATCCTTTTCTTTGTCTCGGTCCAGTTCATTTCTACGTCCATCGAATACTGGTTTAATCTTCCCATAGACAGGTCTCTAAAGAAGTCGTTGGAAGTTGCGCAGGAATTTTACAATCGGTCTGTGGACGAGGCATTGACTCATGGGAACAATATGAGCCGTGTTATCACCCATGAAGGGTACATATTGGTGAAAAAGAAAGACGATCTCGAAAAATTCATCGATGAAAAGAGGATCGAATACGATTTGACTTCGATCAAGGTCTATTCGAGAAAAATGGAGATTCGAGCAGGTACCCAGGCCGAAAGGGTTGATTTAACCCCCTTTAGCGATCCCGGTCTTGATCTCCTGAGAAAGAGTTTTAAGGAGGGGACGGATGCCCACCAGATTCAATCCTCAGTTCATGGCGACCTGGTGAGCGGTATTGTGCCTATCTTCTCAAGAACCGAATCCAAGGCGGTAGTTGGCCTTATTGTACTCGAAAAGCTTATACCGGGGACTCTTGTGAAGCGTTTTGCAGCCCTATCACGGGGCATGGAGGAATACAGGCAGCTTAAGTTGCTTAAACAACCCATCAAGATTAGCCACATGATCACCTTGTCCATCGTTACACTGCTGATCATATTCTCCTCCATTTGGTTTGGGTTTTATCTCTCAAAGGGCATTACCGTGCCCATTCAAGAGTTGGCGGAGGGCACGAACCGCATTGCCTCGGGCGACTATGAATTTTTCATTGATTTGGAAGCAGAGGATGAGATGGGCATCCTGGTCAACTCTTTTAATAGAATGACCCTCGACTTGAAGAACGGCAAAAAACAGCTTGAAGAGACGAACCTGGAACTCATTCGGAGCAACGTGGAGTCGGAACAAAGACGGCTCTATATGGAGATTGTGCTTGCGAACGTGGCCGCGGGGGTCATTTCTGCGGATGCGGATGGTCGTATACTGACCATCAATAAATCAGCTGAAAAGATGTTGAATATAGATGCCAAAAGGCTCATGGGGAAACGATATCAGGAGGTCATTAGAGGAGACCAACTTAAGTCAATCAACGAATTTTTGGAGGACCGGAACCGGAGCAGGAAAGATTCCCTAAGGAGTCAGATCAAGCTATCGGTAAGGAACAAAAGCCTGACGCTGCTCATTTCCCTCAATATCCTCCGGGATGACGCCGGGAAATATCTGGGACTCGTGGCCGTTTTTGAAGACCTGACCGATATTGAACGGTCCCAGAGAATGGCCGCATGGCGGGAAGTGGCAAGACGCATCGCCCATGAGGTCAAGAATCCGCTAACGCCCATTCAGCTCTCGGCCCAGAGATTGAAGAAGAGATATGGGGAAAAAGTGGCTCAGGATGATGGGAAGGTCTTTGAAGAATGCACAAACATGATTATCAATCAGGTTGAGGAGTTGAAACGCCTCGTTAATGAATTTTCCAGTTTTGCCCGTATGCCCACATCAAACCCCACCCCTAATAATATCAGTCAAACCATAGGGGATTCCCTTAGCCTTTATAAAGAAACGCAAAAGGATGTCAATATCACATTTAAACAAGTCACCGAGACGCCTGTTTTCAAATTCGACAAACAACAAATGAAGAGGGTCATGATCAACCTGTTGGACAATGCCATTGAGGCCACGGACGGCAAAGGGGAAATCAATATCGACCTCTCCTATAGCGCGGGGCAGGGAACCATCACAATTGAGGTCGCAGACGATGGAATGGGTATACCACCGGAAAACAGAGCCCGGCTTTTTGAACCCTATTTTTCCACCAAAAAGCACGGGACCGGATTGGGCCTTGCCATTGTAAATACGATAATCAGCGATCATGACGGATCGATTAGAGTAGAGAGCAACAAGCCCCGAGGAAGCCGTTTCATTATTGAGTTGCCGTCAAATGCGTAGGTTGTCTCTTTTCATATATCATTTCATCTGGACCGTCCTAGCCTTCCCAATTCTCCCTATCGCAACCCTTTTTAAGGACAGACACCTTAGAGAACGCCTGGGCTTGGGGTTGCCGAAGGGGTCGCCATCTCAACAAAGCATCTGGATACATGCCCTCTCCATCGGCGAGGTTGTTTCCGCTCTCCCCTTAGTGAAGAGTCTTAAAGAGAGGTATCCAGCCAATAGGATTGTCTTCACCGTGGCAACCCGCCAGGGAATGAAAATTGCTCACACAGAGCTATCAGGGCAGGTACATCAAATTATTACCATGCCCTTGGATTTTTGGTGGCTGAATCGGAGGATCATCGCTCACGCCAATCCCAAGATATTTATTCTCGTTGAAACCGATGTGTGGCCGGGAATCATCCATCAACTGAAAAGGCGGGGCATTAGATCTATACTCATAAACGGGCGGATTTCACCGAGAACCTTTAGATCCTACAAGAGGTTTCGGTTGGCAGCCCGTTTTATGCTCAATGGACTGGAAACCTGCCTGATGCAGTCGGATCTTGACAGGGCCAGGCTCATTGAAATTGGCATAAAGCCGGGCAGGGTGCAGACCATAGGGAATATCAAGTTTGACCGAGATTGGGAACTGATGGCTGATGCTGAGCGGGCACGCTGGTTTAGATCGCTCGGTATCCTGATGAATCGTATTCCCTGGGTCGTAGGCAGCACACACGAAGGGGAAGAGGTCTATATTCTCGATGCCTTTAAAGGTCTTCATCAGAAATTCCCGGATCTCTTTTTGATACTGGCGCCGCGGAACATCGAGCGAGTCGAAGAAATTCGAAACTTTGCAGCGGCCCGGGGACTTACAGTCAACCTGCGGAGCGATCCCAGGGAAAGGGCGAATAACTGTGATGTGTTAATCCTTAATACCATAGGAG
>CAYWMP010000109.1:0-20190 GCA_964459445.1 uncultured Desulfobacteraceae bacterium | reverse complement strand
GGACCCGGAAAAAGCTCTGGGAAAAATACTATCCTGCACCGAAGTCAAACAATTCTGGTCGGAGATTAGAAGCGAGCATCAGGCATTGTATGGTCATTGGCCTCATTTTACGACCAATGAATCCGGCGACTGGATCTGTTTCAAGTGTCAAAGGAAGATACAAATAGCTCAAAGGGAGGCCTCCTAAGGGAACTCAAACATTTCTGATCCTTGATGGTTTTCACCCGCATTTGAACAGGATCATTGTTTTGGACTTGTGAGGAGCACAAAGTAGACATGGCAAAGATCGGCATCGCTTTGGACCTGGGAACCAGTGGATTTCGAGGTCAGGCCATTGATCTGGATCAGGGGGGGGTGATCATTTCCACCGCGGTAACCACCCGACACCCCCTTCCCGGCGCCAATGTGATGGACCATCTCCATTTTGCAGTGGACGTGGGGCTTGAGTGGGCCCACGACGTGGTGGTTGAGGCCGTCAATAAGGTCATCGACGCTCTGTCGATCCCCAGGGTGGACATCGAAAGGCTTGCAGTCTGTGGGAATCCGATTCAGCTTTCTCTGTTCCAGGAGATCGAAATAAGAGATCTGGCCTTTGCTGGAAAGCGCAAGATAAAGGCCCTTGGGGTCGTGCCTCCCAAAAGGGATGCCCAGATCCTCAAGGCCGGTGATGTCCGCGGACTCAATCTTCCCATTGAAGCACAAATCTTGATCCCTCCGTCGGTCCGGCATGAAGTGGGTGCTGACGCCCTTGCCATGATGATTCAGACAGGGATGCTTGAGAAGAAAGATATCGCCCTTACGACGGATTATGGCACCAATGCCGAAATGGCGCTCATTGTTGGAGGCAGAGTCTTTTCCGGATCTACGGCTGCCGGACCCGCCCTCGAAGGGCAGCAGATTGAAGATGGCCTTCTGGCCCTTCCAGGAGCTATCTCCGATCTTGAGTTTCAAGTCCCAGTAAAGGGGAACCTTAATCGCTCCGACAGCGCCCAGGCGGATCAATCCGATGGATGGCTCAAGACCTTTGTTCTTGGCGATGATATGATTCCTCATCTTGGGGATACGGTGGATCCGGACACGGGCAAACGAATCAATAGGGGGAAGGTCGAAGCCGCCGGGATCACAGGAACCGGTGTCATTTCCCTCATCAGTGAAGGCCTCAAATCCAACCTCATAAGTATTCCCAAAATCAACACCTCCGACGGAAAGATTCATCTGCCTAACGGCATCAAATTCACAAAGAAGGACCTTACTGAGGCAGGGAAAGCCCTCGGCGCGGTCCGGGCCGGCCATATTGCCCTGTGTCAAGAGGCGGGTATTCGCCTGGAAGAAATCGAAACAGCTTATATGTCTGGAGCCTCAGGCACCTATGTGGATGCAATAAAGGCGCGGGACATTGGTATGATTCCGGCTGGGGTTAAAAAGATCTATCAGGTGGGAAATACCTCTTTGGCCATGGCCCGGGATTTGGTTAGGGATGTGGATGCACTCTGGGGCATGAAAAGGATGGCTGATGATCTGAGACAACATCATTGCATGTTCGCCGACTCAAAGGTATTTGAAAAGGTGTATATTCTGGAACTCTCCTATTGGACAGAAGGAATGCCCCTGGATCAGTATCAGAAGTTTCTCAAGAAATTCGGGCTTCCTCCTCTGAAAGAAGCTTCGGCCAAACCTCAAGTCATCAAAACCGTGGAAAGAGACATCGCTGAGCTTGGTGTCAAGGGAATGAAAATTCTTTCTGATATTGGCCAGCGGAATCGAATCCAGTTCGAGGGTTGCACCGGCTGTGCCGCCTGTATTGAAGAATGCCCTCAACGGGCGCTTCAACTTGATCAGGGAGAAGAAGATCCTTCAATTACCATTAATCTTGCGTTGTGCGATGGGGTTGCCTGCAAGAGGTGCAAAGCGGCGTGCGGTGAAGAGGTATTTAAGTGGGGCAAGCTGGTCACCTCAAAGGATCCTCGGCACTAAATAATTATTCCATAGGATAAAAGGATTGATAGGGAATCCTTTTCACGACATTGATCTTTCAGTTTACATTTGTCCTTTAACAATATAAAAAATCAAGCAAAATTCTATTCTTTGAAAAAATGTAACAATCCTTTTTTGGTTTTATCATGGACAGAAGCCTAATTGATGAAATTATGAACAAAACCCTGCAGAAAAGCAACGGCATCGTTGAGGCCCGCGCATTCCTTGACCAGGATCGTCCAAAGATCCTTGAAATCGAAAAGGAGGCGGAAAAAAGAGGATTAATGGGACTGGGTAAGGTATACAATAGCGGAATAAGGGAGGTTCTCAACTGTGACCTACTCTACGTAGCACTGACGAACATGGATTTCGACTGGGGATGCGGCCCCAGCCTGGTTTTAAAAAAAGACCAAGATATCGTGGGCGAGGAGGTTCGAGATAAAGACGCCATTAAGCGGATGTCCAAACAGGAAAATGTCTGGTTCATGCACGATAATTTTGTCATCTATAAGGATCGGGTGACCTTTCCTCAAGATTTGCTAAAAAAGACCTGCTACTTTGACACTCCCTCCCTCCCAGCCGAATGGTGTTCAGTAGAAGACGATAGGTTTGAATGCCATTCCATTGTCTATGCGAATCCCTCGGCACCCTCGGACCTCTTCCTGAAAGGGAAATATTTCAAGACATCAGATGAAAAGGGAATCGGCACCATCTTTGTTGGCGTCCAACTCTAGCTGTCTATATTAGCGGCGATCTTAATACTTATGTCAAATTTCTAAATGTTGTAATGTAATTTGCGAACAGATACTAGATGCTGGTTTCTGGATGCTGGATGAAAAAAGGCTACGGTTGTAAGTGTTCAGGTGTCAGTCGTTGTTTTTCTGAAACCCGAAACCTGAAACCTGAAAAATGGATTACTTAAGGTCTAACTCAGCCAAAGAGGGAATCTCCGACCAGTATCGAGCATCTAGCAACCAGCATCGCTTCGCCTGTACAGATAGGTTAAATACTTTTCCGCTCGTCAGTTTGAGGCAGAGTTTTGAAAATGTCTTCTAAAGCCGTCCTATGAGTTCAATGTTAAAAGTTTCTTCCAAATATCCTATGGCCAACCTGAGAAAGCAGGAGACGACCTCTTGCCGGGAGATCATGGGGTGCTCACTTAAACATTGTCCTGCCTATAATATCACGGACCTACCCTGTTGGCGGGTGCCGAACACCCTGTGTAAGGCCCACAGGGAAAGCGAGAACAGCCGGAAATTAGAGCTTTGTTTATCCTGTTCTGTGTTCAAGGCCTATGCAGAGGCCGATCCGAGAGGGTGGGGGCATTTTACTTCTGATGAATTGAAATATCTCATGAAGGGCATTCATCATCCCCCTTTCCAAAGACAGGAAAACCTGCTTCATATCTTAAATAACCTCCCAACCGGCTGTTTTGCTGTGGACACGACCGGTAAAATTCACTATTTCAACGCCGCTGCCGAGAGGATAACCGGGCTTTCTTCATCAGAAGCCATAGGTTTGCGATGCAGAGATGTCTTCCGGGATCCAGCCTGTGAGGAGGAATATTGCCTTGATCAAATCCAACTGGCAGGATTGAAATCGGGCAACAGGGAACTTCGTGCTACCACAGCGGATGGAAGAATCGTGCCCATTTCCTGCAACTTTTCGGTTCTGATGGCTCACGATGGAACGGCCGTGGGTGGCGTAGGCGTTTTTAAGGACATTTCACTTAGGAAGCATCTAGAAGAATCGCTCCTGGAGAGTGAACGAAAGCTCTCTACACTGATCAGCAACCTGCCCGGCATGGCCTATCGGTGTCTGAACGATCAGAATTGGACCATGGAATTTATCAGTGACGGGTGTTTAGAGCTTACAGGCCACATTTCTTCGGATCTGATCGGAAACCGAGTCCTTTCCTACAACGAGGTGATCCATCCGGATGATCGACGCTTTGTTTGGGATGATATCCAAAAGGCATTGAAGGAAAAACAGCCGTTCCAATTGGAATATCGCATCCGAACCTTGGTAGGGAAAGAAAAGTGGGTCTGGGAGCAGGGAAGGGGTATCTTCGGTGATGACCGTGAATTATTGGCATTGGAAGGGTTCATCACCGAAATTACGGACCGTAAACGATTGGAAGAAAAGCTCAAGGCTTCCGAGACGAAATATCGTCGTATCTTTGAAGGCTCAAAAGACATGATCTTCATGACCCTCATGGATGGAGCCATCAAAGAAGTAAACCAGGCCGGCGTGGACATGCTGAAATATCCTAACAAGCAGGAATTGTTGTCTTTGAAGTCTATAGAGAATTTATATGTAAATCCAATACATTGGAAGGTTTTTCAAGATCAAATTAATCGTCATGGATTTGTAAAGGATTTTGAGGCCGGGTTTAAGAAAAGAGACGGAACCCGCATTCACTGCCTGATCAGCGGGAACGCGATCAGGGGAAAAGATCAGGAGATCATCGGCTATGAGGGGATTGCAAAAGATTTCACGGCGCGTATGGAAGCCGCTCGAAATCTTCAGCAGCGCCACCGTGAGCTGCGGCTCCTCCACTCAGTGGCGCTCGCCATGAACAAGACTCGAAACCTGGACGAAATCCTCATGACCGCACTGAAAAACATCTTGGAAGCCCTGAACCTCAACTCCGGAGCCATCTTCATAATTGATCATGAAATACCGGCCTATGAGATGAGAGTACAACAGGGGATCCCTGCTTATGGAATAAATAACGCTGATCAAATCCAATTCAGCGACGAACCCCTCATGCTTTCGTTACTCAAAAAGAATATCGCTTTTACACCAAAACCCAATTTCCCTCCCTTCAAGGCTACATTAGAATGCGCCGAGGATGCCGGGGATATTGATCTCACCTGTTTTTTGATTACCGCCAAGGAGAAAGCCTCCGGTTTCATTGCCCTGGACGTGCCCGAGGATCGGGATCTTACCCAGGAACAGGATTTTCACCTTCTCGGCTCCCTTGGGAATTTTCTCGGCGGCGCCATTGAAAACGCCCGGCTGCTTCAAACGGTTGATAAACATCGAGAGGAGCTCAGAAGACTAACCGCCAGGTTATTTCATTCCCAGGAAGAAGAGCGCAAACGCATCGCTCAGGAACTCCACGATGAGACTGGCCAGGCCCTCACAGCAATTAATTTCACCCTGGAGGTTATTGAGAAGAAACTTCAATCTGAAGAAGATCAACTGAATCACCTTGTTGCCGAAACCAAAAAACAAATCAATCGGACCTATGAAGAAATGCGCCGCATATCTTACAGGCTTCATCCTTCCCTTTTGAGTGATTTGGGTCTGGAGCCAGCGTTGGACTCCTACTTGACAAGCATCTCAAAGCACAGAGATCTGGAGATAGATTTTAAGATGGTCGGCTTTGAGGAACGTCTGGAACCGGATATGGAGACGGTACTATACCGCCTTTGCCAGGAGGCACTGACCAACGTGCTAAAACATTCCCTAGCAAAACAATTTAAACTTTATATTATCAGGAGCTACCCGCGGATCATTTTTATCGCCGAGGACAATGGAGTGGGATTTGATTCGAGTCATTTTGAAAAAAACAAACAGGCACTCGGATTGTTAGGCATGAGGGAACGGGCGGCCATGCTGGGAGGTACTTTCTCCCTGCACACTCAGGTCGGAGAGGGAACCCGTATTCGCATTGAGATTCCAATATCAAGGAGCTCCCATGGGTAATAACCCGATTACCATTTTGCTGGCAGACGACCACACCATTGTTCGGCAAGGGCTGGCAAAACTTCTGGAAGGCGAACCCGATTTTAAAGTCATTGGAGAAGCGGAAAACGGACGGGAAGCTGTAAGCAAAGTGGAGGAGTTGGCGCCCGATATCATTCTCATGGATATCGCTATGCCCCTGCTAAACGGCATCGAAGCAACACGGCAAATCAAAAAAAATCGCCCCCGTACCAAAGTCATCATCCTTTCCATGCACTCTCACGATCGTTACATCAGCGAGCTCTTTTCACTTGGCGCATCGGGATACCTTCTCAAGAACTCCACGGGTGCAGACATTACCAAAGCCATTGAGTCCGCGGTTCGAGGTGACACCTACTTGAGCCCTTCCATATCGAGGAAGGTTATCGATGACTATGTTACCCTCAAAAAGAAAAAACCATACCAGGAAGAACTTTACAGTAAGCTCTCCAATCGTGAGCGGGAGGTTGTTCAACTTATAGCCGAAGGGCTCTCTACAAAGGAGATTTCGGATATCCTTTGTGTCAGCACAAGCACGGTCAAAACCCACCGGTCCAACATCATGGAGAAATTGCGGATGGAGAACCTCGCACAATTAATAAAATTTGCTCTGGACCTGGGTCTTGTGGAAATCCAATCCTGAATCTCTTTAACCTTGGAATCAATTCAATTTGGTCCTGTGTTCACTAGCAAATCATCCTATGGACGATGGCACCGTTTTTTGGGCCTTTGTATATTGTTTTGATAAATCGGGGAAGTAGATTGAATTTTGGCCCTATTGATTCCCCTGTTGACGGCTAAGCCCATTAGATGTTATTAGCCTTTTTTTCAACTTTCGCCGGATAAATTGGTTTTTAAGAGTGATGTCTATTGAAAACCTCTGCGAACCGTTTTTATTTCAAATCATGAGACCGAAATACCACCATGGGGGTGGGAAAATCCTAATATATTTCAAGTTCTTCGACGGAGGTTAACAGATGTTTCACTTTGAGAAGGAGCAAAAGGTCTGCGAAGTAGGCGGCGTAAAATTCGGTGGCCAGCCGGGGGAATATCCCACCGTGGTTTGTTCTTCAATTTTTCAAAAGGGAGATAAGGTCTTTAAGGGCAAGCGGAAAGAAGGATTTGATGAGAAGAGAGCAGAAGATTTGCTCAAAGCGCAGGAGAAACTGACGGAAGAGACCGGCGTTCCGGGAATGGCCGATATCGTGGCCAATACCGGAAAAGAGTTCGAACTATTTGTTGATTTTGTGAGCTCGACAAGCGACATGCCCTTCTGCATAGACGCCTGGGTCATGAAGCCCAAATTGCAGGGCGCTGCCTATTGCGCGGAGAAGGGGCTCCTGGACCGAATGTTTTACAATAGCATTACGGTTTGGGAAGAAGATCTGGAAACGGAGATACGCGAGATATCTCAGATTGGCGTCAAACATATCTTGCTCGTTGCCTTTGACATGGCGGATCAATTGCCCAGCGGGAGGATAACCGGCACCCAAAGACTGCTGGAT
This sequence comes from uncultured Desulfobacteraceae bacterium, assembly GCA_964459445.1. Taxonomy (GTDB): domain Bacteria; phylum Desulfobacterota; class DSM-4660; order Desulfatiglandales; family HGW-15; genus CAYWMP01. Next base: position 12,979 of record CAYWMP010000109.1, on the reverse strand, counting down.
GCCATTGATAAGGCTGGCGCCAAGTTTGAGAGCGTTTTTGTGGACACGTCGGTAATGAATGGGCCTGCTACGGCCTTTTGCAGCATTGCAAACCAGATGATCAAGGAGAAGTGGGGCATCCCGACCGCCAGTGCCCCGAGCAATGGCTCCTACATGTGGAAAAAGGCCCGTGAGTTGTGGGGCTTCAAGGGCTGGGCGGCCGCAGATGCCGGATTGGAGGCTCTGGCCTCTTTTGCACACCATGACATGATATTCTCTGGCCCTATGGCCGGTGCGACGAGGATCTTTCCGGCCGTAGCCATGGCGGATGCGTTCCTGGCCTCAGCGGCCTTTGCCGAGACAAAGAGATTCCCTCAGGATTCAAATCATCCGCTCTTTAAACTGTTCCCCGATTTTGTGGAACAACTGAAGGGCATTGAGTAATATCCCATCAACAAGCATGGCCGTCAGTCCAAGATATTTTAAAATTCAGTTATGATCAAAAGGTAAAGGAGGTTTGTGATGGCTTCAGAAGAGAGAACTCAGGAAGTACTAAAGGAACTCATCAAAAACTTGGTGGAGTACGATGAGGACGGCGTCAAGGAGTGGGCTCAGATAGCCCTTGATGAAGGAGTGGACCCATTCGTCGCCGCTATGGACGGCTTGGCCGAAGGCATGATTCAGGTAGGGGAGTTGTACAACAAGAAAGAATACTTTGTGCCGGAGCTCCTGCTCTGTTCCGATGCGTTATACGCCGGGCTGGAGATCCTACGGCCGGCCATTAAGGCCTCGGGAAGAGAATCCGAGGCAAAGGGTTCGATTATCCTCGGTGTGGTCGAGGGCGACGTTCACGACATCGGAAAGAACCTGATCAAGATGATGTTTGACGTCTCCGGGTGGACCGTTTATGACCTCGGAAAGGATGTGCCCCTTGAAAAATTCGTTGAAGAGCAGATCAAGACCGATTCCGATATTGTGGGTCTTTCGGCTTTGATGACCACAAGTATGGTGGCTATGCCGGAAATTGTGGAGAAATTGAAGGAGAAAAACCCGAATATTCGCATCATGCTGGGTGGTGCTCCTATAACCCCTGAGCTCGTTGACAAGTACGGCGCCGACGGCTATGCGGATAGTGCCGGGACTGCGGTTGATGAAGCGATCAGACTGTTGAAGATGCTGAAGGAAGAAGAGATGAAATAGGGAACAGTAGAGAGGGAAAAGATATGCCAAGTAACGAAGATGGGAAATGCCTCGTCATTTTTCAACCGTCCGGGTGTCGAGGCTATATAGAGGAAGGCAAAACCCTAAAGGAGGCATCCATAGCGCTGGGTGTGGACCTTGAAGGTGTTTGCGGAGAGCAGGCCATTTGCGGCACCTGCAAGGTGAGGGTTGAGGAAGGCAACTTTGAGAAATACGGTATGAGTTCCACAAGAGAAAATCTTTCTCCCATGGGACCATCGGAGAGGAAGTTTTTCAATCTTCGACAGGAAGAAGAAGGGTACAGGCTGGCTTGTCAATCCAAAGTCATTGGCGACGTGGTGGTTTTTGTCCCCGAGGAAAGCCGCATGGGGAAACAGGTCGTTCGAAAGGCGCCCAGAGACATCGACATCGAATTGAAACCCGTAGTCAAGAAGTATTATGCGGAAATGGTGAAGGCCACCCTGGAAGATACCCTCGGCGATTGGGAACGTCTGCAGGGGGAACTGGAAAAAGATCATGGGCTCAAGAACCTGACGATCGATTATGAAGCACTCCTCAATTTGCAGGATATGGTGCGCGAAGGCGAGTGGAAAGTTACCGTGACCGTCTGGCATAACAGAGAGGTAATCAAAGTGGAACCGGGTCGCGTAGACAAGGCCTACGGCATTGCGATCGATGTAGGAACCTCCACGGTGGCCGGCTATCTGTGCGATCTGACCGACGGCAAGGTCGTAAGCACGGGATCCATGATGAATCCTCAGGTGGTTTACGGCGAAGACGTCATGTCCCGGATCAGCTTTACCATGACTAATCCGGAGGCCCAGGAATTACTGAACGGGGCTATCATCGATGGTCTCAACGGAATCGTGGAAGAGGCTGCTACAGCGGCAGGCATCAAACGCCAGGATATTCTTGACATGACGCTTGTAGGCAACACTTGCATGCACCACCTTTTCCTGAATGTAAATCCAAGATACATCGGCCGCGCCCCTTTCCCGCCGAGCCTGCACCATTCCCTGGATGTCAAGGCCCGTGACTTCGGACTCAGGATAGCACCCGAGGCGGAAGTGGCCGACAAGGGTCGCTATGCCCCCTGTCGGGTCGGATGCCCCGCAGGGCTTAACATCGATGATTACCTCTACCTGATCGCGCAGCATAAGTATAAGGACGCACTGGAGCTGGTGAGGCTGTCCTACCCCTTCGCCGGGATCTGCGGACGTGTCTGCACCCATCCCTGTGAGACGGTTTGTGAAAGGGGAAAAGTTGACGAACCTATCTCCATCCGGGCTGCCCACCGTTTCCTGGCCGATTACGATCTTAACGCCGGGAGGACCAAGGCAACACCGGTTGACATAACCAAAGAGGAGAAGATAGGAATCATCGGCGCCGGGCCGGCCGGACTGGCCTGCGCCTATGATTTGGTTCAAAGGGGGTATCCTATAACGGTTTTTGAGGCCGCCCCTGAGGCCGGCGGTATGATGCGCTACGGCATACCCGAATACCGGCTCCCCAAGGCAATCTTGAGTGAAGAAATCCGTTTTATAGAGGAGCTTGGAGTTGAAATCAAAACAAACAGCCCGGTGAATAGTGCAGAAGATCTCATAAAAGAGGGGTATAAAGCAGTTTTCTTGGCCACCGGCGCATGGACGAGCCTGAAACTGGATGTCCCGGGCGAGGACGCAGAAGGCGTTTTATCCGCACTTTCTTTCCTCAAGGCGGCTAATTCGAATGGGAATGCCGAAGTAGGTGACAAGGTGGCGGTCATCGGCGGCGGCAGTGTGGCCATTGATGCGGCCAGAGTATCGAGACGTCTGGGAGCAAAGGAAGTTCATCTCATTTGTCTGGAATCCAACGATCTTACCTGTGCCGAGAGGATGCCCGCACAGGATGTGGAGATTGAACAGGCTGCCGAGGAGGGCGTTGTTATCCATCCGTCCCTTGGCGTAAAAAATATCCTGACCGAAACCGGCAAGGTCCGGGGTGTGGAAACTGTGGCCTGCGTCTCTGTGTTTGATTCAGAGGGCCGGTTTGCACCTGAATACGGTGATGGAGAGGCGCCTACAATCGAGGCCGACACCGTAATTGTCGGTATCGGGCAAAAACCGGATGGGGATAACTTCTCCGAGATGGAAAGACACCCATCTGGCATCATTAAGGTCGATGAAGAAACCCTTGAAACGAACGTCGAAGGTGTCTTTGCCGGTGGTGATGTGGCCTCCGGTCCGGCCGACGTGATCAGCGCTGTTGCCGCAGGCAAGGAAGCGGCAGTGTCAATCGAACTCTATCTCGCCGGCATGGATGTAAAAGAATCCAGACCGCCGGCTCTCAAAGCGATAGAAGATGTGCCCAAGGACGGTGTCTCGAAAGAGGCGAGACAGATCGTCCCGGAGATTGCGCCTGATAAACGCATTAATTTCGATGAAGTGGAGCAGGGATTTAAAGAGGAAATGGTGAACAAAGAGTCCTTGCGATGTCTTCACTGTTCGATCTTTGCCGAAAAGGAGTCTTCGGAGATGGAAACCCGGGGTTTAGGCATCAAGATAACTCCCGGTGGTTATGTCCATGTACTTCCCATCGAAGCCGGTTTTGTGGGCGCTGATAATGTGGGCGTGCTCATTGCCGAAGAACCCTATAAGAAAGATGAAATCGAGCTCATTATCGATATAGGAACCAACGGTGAAATAATCCTTGGAAATAGGGATAAATTGATCTCGGCATCATGCGCGACAGGGCCCGCCTTTGAGGGGGCGGAGTTAAAGTTCGGTATGCGTGCTGCGCCGGGCGCCATTGAAAAGGTAGAGATCGATCCGGAAACAAAGGAAGCACGATTCAAGGTTCTGGGAGAGGAACGCTGGAACACGGAGATGGAAGCGGAAGAGATTGGCGCCAAGGGAATCTGCGGGTCTGGGATTATCGACGCCATACCTCAGCTCTTTCTTTCAGGAGTCATCGACAAAACAGGAAAGTTCAGAAAGGACCTCTCTTTACCGCGTTTGCGTGAAGCTGACGGCCAGTTCGAATATGTTCTTGCCTGGGCGAATGAGACCTCCATTGGACAGGAGGTCGTGGTTTCTCAGGATGATATCAGGGCTATTCAGCTGGGGAAGGCGGCGATGTACGCCGGTTGCAAGATCCTGATGCAGACCTACGGTATCGAGACTGTAGACAGGGTTATTCTGGCCGGCGCCTTTGGCAGCTACATTGACAAACAATCGGCAGCCCTTTTGGGGATGTTTCCGGACGTGGAGCCCGAAAAATTGTATTCCGTGGGGAATGCGGCGGGTGATGGCGCACGTATGGCCCTCCTGAATGGCGACAAGAGGTTAGAGGCCGACAAGTATGCCAGGGAGGTGGAGTATATAGAACTCACCGTGGCGCCCGAATTCGAAAGGACCTTTGGGACGTCTATGTGGCTCCCCCATATGAAAGACAAGTTCCCACACCTGGAACACCTGCTCCCAAAGAAAAAATAGTTATTGCATGAGAAGATAAATATCAAGAAGGAGGGAAACACCCATGAACGCGGCACTAAATCCCAGAGAAAGAGTGCTCAGATTTTTTGGCAAGCAAGAGATAGATCGCATTCCGATCTTCAGTGGCTATGGGAATGTAACCGTACACGGTCTGGAGAAGTACGGGTATAAATTCGCTGACATCCATGTTGATGCGGAAAAAATGGCAAACATGGCCGCCTCCACATTCAACCTCTTCGGCTTCGAGTGCGCCGTCGTTCCCTTTGATATGGGAGTCGAGGCCGAGGCCCTTGGCGCCGGCGTGAACTTCTATTCCCATCACACCGACGTGGTCTATCCCACGATTTCCGGTAAGGTGTCGGAAAAAATCCTGGAATTGGATCTCCAGATACCGGATCTGGCAAAGGCAGGCAGAATACCCCTGGTCGTGGATGCCATCGGTCGCCTGAAGGATGAGATAGGAGATCAGGTGGCCATTGGGGCCTGGGTTCTTGGTCCATACACCCTGGCAGGGCAGCTCGTTGATATCGGCGATCTGGCCAAGATGGCCTTCAAGAAGACGAAAGTCGTGTCCGAAATCCTTGAAAAGATAGGCGATGCCCTTATCCAGATCGCTAAGATTTACAGGGAAGCCGGGGCCGATTATATCACGGTCCGTGAGATGGGCGCCGGACCTGACATTCTGAGTCCGCGTATGTTCAAGAATCTCATACGCCCTCAACTGGAGAGAGTCTTTGCCGGTTTGGATTCGCCGAAAATCCTACACATTTGCGGTGACACAAACACCATTGTTGAGGAAATGGCCCTTTGTGGAGCCGATGCCATTAGTGTAGACCAGGTGAACGATGTGGCCGAATCACGAAAAAAATTGGGGCCTGACGTGGTCATCCTTGGAAACTTCGATCCCTATGGGGTTGTGGTCGCAGGTAAACCGGATGATATAGATAATGCCGTGAAGGAATCCATTGCCAATGGCGTCAATGCCCTCTGGCCGGGGTGCGATATCTTCCCCACCGCGCCCTGGGAGAACATGGAGGCCCTAATGGCGGCTGTAGCGAAACATGGTCAACTAGAGAGCTGTTAGCCCTCAGAATTCCTCCCTCTATGGGCGGTGTCACATTTGGAAATGTTTCTTCGTTTTATCCCAATCGTCCGCCTTCGGCCCCGGCTCAGGGGCGAAGGCGGACCGATGGGAATACCTCACACACCCGCAAAAACCCTGAAAACAACGCTGAACCAGCCGCCCCGAAAAGAGGATTAATTCAATAGGATGATGTGATGACGACCGTTTATATCGAATCTGGTATTTGTGGATTTGCCACCCGAGTCAGTGTTTCCAAAGGCAAGGGAGGGAAAGTAGGCATTCACATCGAAAGCACCTGCGAGCAAATACAAGGGCTTGGGAATGAAATCCCTGAAATGGATATGATGGATGTGCTGAAGAGTCCCATCAACATGAATCCGGTTTATATAAAAGCGGGCAGATGCAAACTTCACACGAGCTGCCCGGTTCCCTGTGGTGTCATAAAAGCAGCTGAAGCGGAACTGGGCCTGGCCTTAAGGAAAAATATTAAGATCGAATTTATCGAGGACGTATAGTCCTCTCTTCCCCATCTGCAATAGGTTGCCTCGAACTCGTATTCTCCATCACAATCTACTTCGCTCGGCCGGGATTCCTCTGAATCCCCGAGCTTTTGGCAAGAATTGCCAAACATGTTATCATAAATAGATTCATAAAGAATGCGCAAACAGAGCAGGAGGCCAGCATGTTTGAGGTCACCGATAAAGCGATGGAGGTGGTAAAAAGAAGGCTTGCCGATTTAGATACAGCCTCCTCGTCCCTCCGCATTGAGCTCATCGAAGCCAGTTGATCCGGGCAGACCCTCGGAATGGTTCTGGACGAACCAAAGGATTCGGATATTATATTTCAAGAAAAAGGTATCACCTGTCTCATGGACCAAGATTTTTATAATAGCGTGAAACCCATAAAAATCGATTATATCAATTCCAATAGGGGTTCGGAATTCTCGATTTCTTCGGTCGGGTACAGGTTCAATTTCAAACTCGCATTTTGAACTCAGGAATATCTATCTCGTGGTCAATTGCTTTAAAGGAAGCAGACGCAAAATTTGGTGGAAACAGGAAATTGGGGTTAGGATAACAAATCTGGAAAGGGAACGAATGCGGAGTGAATCAAGAGGAGAAAGTCTTCTTCGGGTCAGATGTATTTTGAATGGAGAGGATAGAAGGGAGCGGATAATTCCGCTCCCCTGGTTTTGTCTTAATCCTGGTTAGTTTTCCCCAAGTCGTTGGCCAATTCCATGAACCAATCGATCTGATCGGCCGGGGCCACGCCGGGCACCTCACAACCCGAGGCAAGGACATACCCGCTATCCTTGGGCGCCACTTCGAGACACTGCTTAATTGCCTCGGCCATTTGTTCCCTGGTGCCTGAATAGAAAAGATCGGTAGCGACATTGCCGATTAGGACCGCCTTCCCCCGGGTGATTTCAACGGCCTTGGCCAAATCCGATGGTGCATCGATGCTGATGTTTGTGACGCCGGTGTTGACGATATCCTCGAGAATAGGATCAGCATAACCACATATATGCAGTCCAACACCTACCTTTTTCTCCTTAAAGTAATCCACAATCTGCTTATGATAGGGGAAAATAATATCCCTGTACAACTTGGGAGAAATAAGGCTGGTTGATGCCGGGGCTTCAGAGAAGCTAAGCCCAACCTTGAGGGGAATCACGGCCTCGGCGAATTTGATGGACATCTGGGTGGCAAACCGCATCAGTTCGTGAATATAGTCCGGATCCTTTAATGCATCTTTGATAGCATTGGTTGCGCCCCTGAGTCCAACCGCGATGGTCCAGGGGCCTGCGATTACGGATGACACGATTGAATCCGGAATCTGGTTTTTTGCTCCCTCTAGGGCCTCCAGGTACGCGGGCATGCGTCCGTCTTTCGTGGGGTCGGGATGTTTGAGACTGCTCAACTTTCCTTTGTCTTCGAGGGCATGCTTTTTTGTGATGCACATCCCGTTCTCAGGGAATTTGAGTTCATTTCCCATGGCCTCTACATCCATAAGGAGATCGGCCTGCATAACGATAATATCGGGCTGGTATCGTTCGTAGGCAGCCACCTGGGCCTTAACAAAGACTTCAGGATCCAGCAGGAAATCCCGGATACTTGCACCCACGAGCTGAGCATTGCACTGGCCCATAATGGGGTAGGCCGGAATTCGGTCAAGTGCAATTTCCTGATCGGTAAAGGTCTTTTTAAAGGCGGCTGAAACCCGTTGTCTTCCTGTGTAACTTTCCATCCTACAACTCTCCTTCCTCTTCCCAAATTTTCATCTGTTCTTGATAGGAGGGTGGAAATGTGGCTTGGAAATTAAAGAAACTGGTGATGGGATATCTCACACCGGTTTTATGGGTGCTGACCAAGCCCTCAAGCACATCATCTACCTTGGAAGCTGGTATCATAAATGCCATCTCATGGTCCTGGGTCATACCAAATATCCGGTCTCCGTTGCCCGGGACAATATACCGGCATTCATCATTTTTCAATACCGTGATAATAGCAGAGCATCCAAGACGGCCCATGGAAGAGGATTGGACGGCCCCGCCCTGATTAAAAAGCGCACCCTGAATAAGTCTCATCATCTGAGCAGGATTCCCGTACATCATAAAGAGATCCGGTTCAAAGGCCGTTCTGTTTAGGGGAGCGACCAATATGTGACTATACTCTCCATGGCCGAAACGATCGATAAGATCTTCTTCCTTTTTTCCGGCCTCCTGTGAAGCCGTAAACATGCCTGCCGCCATATTACCTTCATCCCAATACTGAACGTTTTTGAAAAATCCAAAGGGTGCTGCGCCTAGGGCGCATTGCATATCTTCCTTTCCCATGGCCACGGCCCAACCCAGCTTTCTAGCCATGCCGATGCCCTGGCAGATGGCGATCTTTTTTTTCATCTGCTGAAAGGGTCTCCTGGTCTTTTCCGGTATTTCCTCTTCCGATTTGAGCATCTTGATGGCAAGCGGAAAGGTAAGTGGACGAATAAACTTGGTCAATGCTTGCTCCAATTCTTTTATATCTGCCATGATAATCCCCCTTTGCTTAATTTTAAAAACTCAGCCACAAAGTCACGAAGACACTAAGGTTGAGCATAATTGGATTGATTCCGGGTTTTATAATAATTCCTTTTCTTTGTGCCTTTGAGTCTTGGTGGCCGAACGGTTATCTCCTTTTAAAAGTTTATTCTACAATCGTGATTTTATTTCCTCTATAAGGGGCGGAAGTATCTTTTTGAAATCCTCCACCACAATAACATCTGATGTCTCAAATATTTCTGCTTTAGAATCCGTGTTGATAGTGATGATGTGTTTTGAGTTATCCATACCAACAATATGGTGCATGACACCGGAGATCCCCGCTCCGATATAAAGGGTAGGGCGAACGGTCTTTCCGCTCTGACCGATCATCTGGCCTTCCTCGGCCCAACCTTCATCCACCGGCGGTCGAGTCGCTCCTACTGCGCCCCCCAGCACAAAGGCCAGTTCTTCGATTAGCTTCCAGTTTTCCTCACTCCCGATACCCCAACCGCCTGCAATGACAACCTCCGCCTTTTCTAGGGGTTGACCTTCAGGCTTCTCCGTCTTCACTTCCAGGACTTCAGGACCCAGGCCTTCATCAGGGAGTCGAACATCAGCTCTTATGATTTCTCCATCTCTATCATCGAAAATCGAGGCTTTCATAGCACCGGGCATCACTGTCGCCATCTGCGGACGATGGTCAGGGCAGGCAATGGTGGCGACAATACCGCCGCCCCAACCGGGTACAAATTGATGGAGATGACCCTCCTCATTCAACTGAAGATCAATACAATGGGCAGAAAGACCCGTCTTGACCTTGGCTGCAACCCGGGGCGCCAATTCCACACCCAATGCCGTGGCCCCCATCAATAGTATTTCCGGTTCATGTTTTTTTATGAGCTCTTCAATGACAAGGGCATAGGGAATAAGACGGTATTCTGCCAACATCGGATCATCCGCTACCAGGACGACGTCGGCGCCAGCGCTGATAAGGTTCTGGGCCAAGGATTCTATATCTTGCCCGAGAATCAGAGCGGTCACAGGTTTTCCAGCCTGATCCGCCAATTCCCGCGCCTTAGTAATCAACTCCAGGCCCACATCATGGAGGTTTCCGTTGCGCTGTTCTGCAAACACCCAAAAGCTCTTGTCAAGTTTATCGCTCATTGCCGAACCTCATCCTATTTTATGATGCCGTATGAATAGATCTTGTCCACGAGTTGTTGGACGATGTCGTCTACCGGACCTTCAATCCGCTCCTTTGCCCTTTCAAACCGCCGTATTTCCATGCCGGCCATTTTTGTAGGCGAACCTCCGAGGCCGATGGCGCTTTGCTCGACCTTCAAATCATCGTTGGAAAGCACCTTTATCTCTTTGGATTCAGCAGCAAGTATGCCTGTAAAGGAAGTGTATCGCGGCGTGTTGATTTCTTTACGCACGCCGAGGACCAGGGGAGGCATGGCACGCAGTTTTGTATAGCCGTTTTCTATCTGCTGAGTAAGGACCAAATTTTGTTTTTCCCATTCAAGATCAATCAGGTGCATGACACTGGGTAGATCCAGATATTCACCCAACTGCGAGCATACCTGGGCCGTTGACCCATCGATTGAGAGGTTGCCCATGATGATAAGGTCATAGTCCCCAATCTCTTCGCACCCGGCCGCAAGAATCTGCGCCGTGGCCAGGGTGTCCGAGCCGGCGAAGACCCGGTCGGATAGAAGCACGGCCCGATCCGCGCCCATAGCGAGCCCTTCGCGGAGGTTCTTTTCGGCAAAGGGTGGTGCCATTGAGAGTAAGACTACTTCCCCACCTTGCGCCTCCTTGATCTGAAGCGCCACCTCAATGGCGTTTTTATCCAAAGGGTTGATGATATTGGAGATCCCCTCGCGTATTAGGGTCTGAGTTTCAGGGTCCATGGCCACCTTGTGCCAATCCTGAGGATCGGGAACGGGTTTTACGCAGACGATTATTCTCTTCATGTTATCCACCCATAGGAAAAGCTTTATTCATGTTTAACAATAAAGCACGAGTTTCAAGTTTCGAGTTTCCACTTCCCCATTTCCTTCATTCTGGAAATTTGGGGGAGAATAAACAGTGACTCGCAACCCGAAACTCGCAACGTTATTTATTTCTTAAAGGGTGCCAGGGCTGTTCTGCCCATGACGATCTTGGCAATTTCAGCGGTGCCTCCGGCCGGTATGGTCACCATGGCATCTCTTAGCAGTCGCTGGACGGCGTACTCGTGCATGATGCCGTAGGACCCCTGCATTTCTACGGCCTTCTTGGCTGCATTAGCCGCCGCTTCACAGGTATACCACTTTGCCAAGGCGGCCTCGGTGTCAAGACGTTGGCCCTGGTCCTTCAACCAACTGGCCCTGTAGCAAAGCAATCTTGCGATTTCCAGCTGGGCCCAGATCTCGGCCATGTAGAACTGGATGGCCTGAAGGGCGCTGATGGGTTTTCCATAGAGCGTCCTTTCACTTGCAAACTTCCCGGCCTCTTCCCACACGGCTGTCAAGATGCCGAGGGCCACGGCGGCCATGCCGGTCCGTCCCGTCTCGCTGATGGTTTTGATGGCGACCGCCAATCCACCGCCCTCCTGGCCAAGGATATTCTCTTTAGGAACTTCGCAGTTGTCAAAGGCCAATTCACCCGTGTTGGCGCCGCGTAAACCGAATTTGTTCTCCTTGCGGCCGACCTTTGCACCAGGTGCATCCTTGTCAACGATGAAGCCGCTTAGGCCTTTGGCGCCTTCCGCGGTTTTGGCAATGACTATCCAGAAATCCGAGGTGTGGGAGTTGGTGATGAAACACTTCCTGCCGTTGAGGATGTATTTATCTCCTTTCAGCTCAGCGGTGGATTTCATACCGATGACGTCTGAGCCGCCTGAAGGATCTGTCACGGCCACGCATCCCATGGTTTCACCCTTGGCGAGGCGAGGTATGTATTTTTCTTTCTGGGCATCGGTGCCAAAATCGAGGAGATTGGCAATAGCCATGTGGTGGACCTGCATGGCCATGGGCATGGCGCCACAAACCCGGCCCAGTTCCTCTAACACAATGGTCCTTGCCACATATCCCAAACCAACACCGCCAAATTCGGGCGGGGCAATGACCCCTGTGATTCCTAATTCAGCCATGGGCTTCATGAGTTCTATTGGAAACTCGCCCGTTTCCTCCATGGCTTCCATACGCGGGGGAATTTCCTTTTCAGCAAACTCCCTTACGGCCTTTCTCAACATCTCTTCTCTTTCTGAAAACGCGAAGTCCATACTTTTTACCTCCTTTTATTCGATGGGTTTATCACAATAATGACGCTATTTGCCCTGTTCCGGCGCCAATCTCTCTAAGTATTGTGTTATGGCATCAATCGATCGATCCAAGCTTTCAGTAGATTTTTCAGTGCCATAACTAACCGATGCCCCTAACATACCGGCAAAGATCATTTCCGCAACGGAATCCGTATTAATATCCTCTCTTATTTCACCTGAAGTTTTGCCCTGCTCGAGGATATTCATCAGCATTTTCTTGAAACCTGCAAATCCCTTGTTTATTTCGCTCGAAAGGTGAGGCCTTTGGTCATCGAGTTCGACGGAAAGGGTGACAAAGATGCATCCTCCCGGAAAAGTTCTCACATCTCTGAGATAGCGGTCGCGATAGTTCTCTAGGAGTTTTTTGATTTTGTCGACATGCTTTTCTGTCTCATCAAGGCCCTCCAAATTCAACTCTCGCCAGATTTTTTGCGCCTCTTTGAGCACCGCGAAAAAGAGTTCCTCTTTACTTTGAAAATGATTGTAAAAGCCGCCCTTTGACGTGTTTGAGGCTTCGAGAATGTCATGAATGGATGTACTGAGGAAACCTTTCATGGAGAAAAGTTTTAAGGATTCGTAGATGATTTTTTCTTTGAGTTCCATAGGGATTTGTTTACTACCACATGGTGAGACAGACCGGTCGGTCTCTGTTTCAACCCTTATAAATTATCTCATAGGAAGGGTCAAGAAATATTTTACAAAAAGAATTCCGACCTTGACTGCTCAGGGTTCCGATAATAGAGTATGACAGGAATTAGACGATTTTTCGGGTAGTTCGGACCAGTTATTCGTAAGCGGAAATCAATTGTGAGGAGGACTAATTAATATGTCGACGGATGAAATTTTGGCTGGAAAAAAAGTTTTGGCAGTGGACGATGAGCCCGACATCTTGGAAACCTTAGAGGAAATCCTAG
>CAYWMP010000108.1:17505-20287 GCA_964459445.1 uncultured Desulfobacteraceae bacterium | reverse complement strand
AAATAGACCCTATGTCACTTCCCTTCTGGCGATTACAAAGGAGACAGGCATACGCCAGATTGTCCGCCTCTGTCAAGCCGCCATGCTTCAGGCTGATGATATGGTCAACTTCACATCCAAAGTACGTATTATCTTCATGAATCAGGCAATACTCACAAAGGAAGCCTGCACGAGTTGCAACCAAGATCCGAAGGTGGTCGCTAATGTAGCTACTCATTGGAGATGTACTGGCGGGCACGCGCCTTTGCCAGCCTCATCAGATGTTCTAACTGCATGTAGTGGTCCAATTCTGATTTCTCATCTGGCGAAATGCCCGTTGTTTTCTCTCGCTCAATCAAGTGCGCTACACGCTCTTTCACCGCCTCAGACGGCCTGAAGGCAATAACGCTCCCTGGACTTGTTCCAGCCGCAATGAACTCTATAACTTCCTCGTATGCTTTCACTGTGTTCATAATATGCCCTCGTCTCACAAAATCCCGATTGCATCAGGATTTTGTATAACGCCCCCGCTTTGCGGGGACTCTAATAAAGGAAATTCCTATACAAAAATACAATCAAGTTGGTCTAGAATCAAGCCGCCTTTTCAGAGGGGAGTAAAAGAAAGGGGACGGGCGAATAATTCCTACTCAGTTAACGGATTCAAGGACTGCTATTAAATGAATCAGTTTACCTATTGACAACCGGAGGCCTTATAAGTGTTCGGCAGTCAATTGAAGTGTGGTTGAGGTGCGACAACCTTAAAAACAAATTCTCCCTCATCAAACATTGGATCATTCATTTTTCCATACCAAAGTTTCTGGCGACCTTCACTATACATTTCAGTTCTTACCCGCATGTACCTGGAAAGCTCTGTACCGGTAATGAAAAAGTCCCTATCATGATCTGCTCTGCCTTTAAGCCCGTCGATAAAAGATCCAACAAATGCTTTTGAAGCTGAACACTGCTCCCCCCAGGATCCGGCAACAATAAACTGGCGAACCGGTTTGAATGTGTATGATGAAATGCGGCTGGATCCGGGCAGGCCAGCATTTCCCCAGGTTGTGCCTCTGAATGAGAAGCAACTATCAAAAAGGAAAATAACGTGGTTTGATTTTACAAAATAGCTCTCTCGAATCAAATCATTCATATCCAGTGAACTTAGAAGAAAATCTTTTCTGTTTTTTTCAGGATTTGGACAGTCTGCTGGCAAAAAATAGCCAACCAAACCCTTTCTTGAATCTTTGATAGTGTAGCTATGTCCTAAGAAGAAGAATAAAAGTCTGTTGTACTCCTCAAACCCATGATCTTTAATGAAGCGCCTGATGTAATGAGAAAGCCCGCGGGATGTTGGATTCAATATTCTTCGAACCTTGAACCCATTTTCCGATAAAGCCCGATCTATTTTCACCATCTTTTTCTTCACGGAAGGTAAATCTGGCAACTCAGCATAATCATCAACACCGATCAAAAGCGCATAGCTGCCCCTGTAAAAAACCATCTGCTTACCTTTTGAGTCCTTTATGACGATATATTGATTTCTGTTTGCACCTTGGCATACCGAAGCTGGAGAAACCCCTAAAACTATGAGCAAGGCCAAAAGAAATAGCGTTCTTTTCATGTTCCCTTCCTATCCTTTCTCTTCATCCTTCTCTTCCGCCGCAGTGTCCGCCCCTTCCTCTTCAACCTCAGCCGCATCTTTGCGAATGGCAGGCATGGGGGATTCGGCGAGCCCAGGACCCGTCATTCTTTCTACGATCCGGCCTGCGCGGTCCCTTATATCTCTAACGCTGTCCGCTCCTTTTCCGGCCAGAGCGGAAAAGGCCTTGGCCAGACGATCCGTGAGATCGGTCTTCCTATCCTGTTCAAGCGCGGATCGTATTGAATCCGGAAGGGCCCTGGGCAGCATTGGTGTTTCTGCTCTTTCATCGAATTCCTCATAGAATTCATTCAGCATTTGATATGATTCCGCACAGCCCGAACATGTCTCAAGGTGAAATAGGATTTTTCTCTTTTCCTGTTCAGCAACTCTTCCCTCACGTAAATCGATGAGCCGCTCCGTTGCGATACACTCCCTGCGGGCCTCAGACCATATCTGCTTCAATACCCCGGTTGTTCTTTTGTGATCGTTCCATTCCTTCTTGCATTTGTTACAGGTGGATAAGTGTTCGTCCATTTCTCTTTTCCTTTCGGGTGCAAGGGCATTTGCCTCGTAGGCTACCCAGTCCATATCTTCACATTTCATAGTATTATCCTGGGTTATTCACCGCAGAGACCGCAGAGGACGCAAAGAGCTGACTTATTACACAATAAGTAAAAAAAGCTCTCCGGTCTCTGTACGTTCCGCGGTAAAAGAATTCGTTAATCCAATAGTCCTCTAAACCTTTCATCATTTCGGATAAAGTCTTTACAGCGTTTGATTCGGACCCCGACGGTGCTGACACTCAGATTAAGTTTTTTAGCCATCTCCTCATAGCTGCCTGTATCGCCCATCTGATAGGCCATGTAGGCTTTGATGATCTCTCGGCAGTATTCCGGAAGCTCTTTCAGGATCTCATACATAATGCCAAAGGATTCTTTTGCAAAAATGCGGCTTTCAGGTAGGGGTTCATTGCTGCTCAAAGCCATGCGCGGATTTTCACCAGACCTATCCATTACCTCCCCTTCGGGTGAAAGGGGCTCGCCTATTTTCCTTTTATAGTGATCCAGAATCAGATTCACTGTGATCCTTTTCACGAAGGATTTAAAGGCTCCCGGGTCTTCAAGCATGCCGAGGCCCTTTTCTATGATTTTGAGAGTGACATCC